>JANMZX010000674.1:0-3046 GCA_031383745.1 Rhodoferax sp.
AAACGCGAGGCGGGGCAGGCGCTGGTGGCGGGCGGCTTCGGCAACGACGCCTACGACGCGCTGCTCGACGACTACGAACCCGGCGCCACTGCCGCTGGCATCGGCGCGATGTTCGACCGCATGCGCCCGCGGCTGGTGGCCCTGCGCGAACGCGTGCTGGGTGCACCCAGCCAGCCCCGCGCGCTGCAGGGGCACTACCCCCAGGCGGCGCAACTCGCACTGGCGCGCGAGGTGGCGGACGCCTTCGGTTATGACTGGGCGCGCGGCCGGCTCGACCTGGCCGTGCACCCGTTCTCCTCCGGCTCGGGCCTGGATGTGCGCATCACGACGCGGGTGGTCGAGGCCGAGCCCTTCAACTGCATCTATTCGACGATCCATGAGACCGGCCATGCCTGTTACGAACTGGGCATCGCGCCGGAGCACCGCTTCACGCCGCTGGGGCAGGGCGTGTCGATGGGTGTGCACGAGAGCCAGAGCCGGATCTACGAGAACCAGCTGGGCCGCTCGCGGCCGTTCACACACTGGTTGTGGGGCCGCATGGGCGCCCATTTCAAGGGCTTCGGAACGGGATCGCCGGATGATTTCTACGCCACCGTGAACCGCGTGCAGCCGGGCTTCATCCGGACCGAGGCCGACGAGGTGCACTACAACCTGCACATCATGATGCGCTTCGACCTGGAGCGCGCGCTGGTCGCCGGCACGCTTGCCGTGCAGGACCTGGAACAGGCCTGGAACCAGCGGTTCGCGCATGACTTCGGCATGCCGGTCGACCGCCCGTCCAATGGCATGCTGCAGGACGTGCACTGGTCGATCGGCCTGTTCGGATATTTTCCGACCTACAGCCTGGGCAACGTCTATGCGGGCTGCCTGCACCAGGCGCTGCGCCGTGCCGTGCCGGACCTCGACCACAGCCTGGCCCAGGGCGACCCGACGCCTGCGACGGACTGGCTGCGTGACGGCGTGCATCGGCATGGCGGGCTGTATCTGCCCACCGAGGTGATTGAGCGCGCCTGCGGCCTGGCCCCGACGGAAGGGCCGCTGCTCGATTACCTGGAGGCGAAATTCAGCGCGCTGTACGGCCTGTGACGGCCCGCGCTTCGTGTGCCGTGCGGCGCGGCAGTCAGAAGCGCCGCGCCAGCTCTGGCGGGTTGGCGGACTTCTTGCGGAAATGCGCGCTGCCCTCCGGCGCGAGCTTGGCGCCGGCCTTGCGCACTGCGTCGTCCTCCACCTTGACCAGCGGCGTGTATTGCGGGTGGTGGTGTTCCAGGTAGGGGTTGTTGCGTGCCGCGTTGAAGCAGAACAACACCGTCCAGCGCCGGTTGGGCGAGCGGTTCTGGTCCGAGCGGTGCATCACGTTGGCCTGGAAGAACAGGCCGTCGCCGGGCTCCAGCTCCACGTAGACCAGCTCCAGCTGCTGCTTCATCTGCTCCACCCGCCGCATGTCGGCCCCGACCTGTTCCCCGGGCAACACGCCGTGGTCGACGCGCCCCGCCAGGTGCGAGCTGCGCAGCACCTGCAGGCAGCCGTTGTCGCGGTTCGCGCGGTCCAGCGCCACCATCACGCTGCCCATATACGGGTACATGCAGCCGTTGTGGTACCAGTAGCCGTAGTCCTGGTGCCATTCCCAGGCGCCGCCGTCGTACGGCTCCTTGGCGGTGAGCTTGGAGTGGTAGTGGTAGACCTCGCCGCCCAGCATGTCCTCCATCGTGTCGACCACGCGCCGCGAGCGCGCGGCCAGCCCGTAGACGCTCTCGCCGGGATGGTTCCACAGCGCCATGCGGGTGCTCTTGCCCTCGGCGTCCTTGCGGTCGTACAGGCTGGCGCGCAGCGCCGGGTCCTGCTCCATCGCGTCGCGCATCAGGCTGATTTCCTCGGTGTCGAAAAGCCCGCGCACGATGACGTAGCCGTCGCGTTCGTACTGGGCGCGTTGCTCGGGATTGAACAGACTGGGCATGTGCGGTCTCCTGGTGATTGGGTGAATCTGCGGGTCAGCGCCGTGCGCCAGCGGCGCGCAGCAGGTCGGCGATCGCGCGCTGGCCGCGTTGCCCGGCATGGGCCAGCGGTGTCACGCCCTGCGCGTCCGGCAGGTCGGCGCGCGCACCCGCGGCCAGCAGCAGGCCGACGATCTGCGTATGTGCGCTGCCGCCGTCGCCCAGGATGATGGCCTCGAGCAGGGCCGTCCACCCGAGGCGATTCACGTGGTCGAGCGCGATGGCGGTTTTCAGCAGTTCGCGCACCGTCTCGACGTGCCCATGGTGCGCGGCGGGAATCAGCGCGGTGCCACCGTAGCGGTTGGTGCTCTTGAGGTCTGCGCCCGCGGCCAGCGTGAGCCGCAGGATCTCCAGCCGGCCCTCGGCACCTGCGTACAGGAAGGGCGAGTCCTGGAGCCTGTCTTTCGCGTTCACATCGGCGCCGCGCGCAATCAGTACACGCGCGGCAGCCACCTGGTTGGCGTGGGTGGCCACCAGCAGGGCGGTGCGGTCCTGGGCATCGCGGCTGTCCACGGGGGCTCCGGCATCGAGCAGGCGGGTGAGTGCCGCCACGTCGCCGGCCTGCGCGGCATCCGCCAGGCTGGCAGGCGCGGCGCCGGCGCCCAGGGGGCGCGCGAGCACGATGCCTCCCAACGCCACGGCGAAGAGAAGGCGCAATCGGCAGCGGTGCATGGTGAACGCATGGTAGCAAGCCCGGCCGCGTATGGCGAACCGCCCTCCTGCGGCGGCACAGGGCGGCCGCCGGCTGCCGGCTGCCGATAATGCAGCCGACCGGTCCCAACCGCGCACACCCTCGTGCGTACCGCAAACTGTCCAAGGACGCAACACAATGACCAAACCCCGCCTCATCTATTTCGACTTCGCCGGCAGCCGCGGCGAGGAATGCCGTATGGCCCTGCACCTCGCCGGCGTCGATTTCGACGATGTCCGCGTCGCCAACACCGACTGGCCCGCACGCAAGCCCCTCACGCCATTCGGCGCGATGCCCGTGCTGGAAATCGACGGCCGGCCACCGCTGGGCGAATCGAACGCGATCCTGGTCTACATCGGCCGCC
>JANMZX010000680.1:0-1506 GCA_031383745.1 Rhodoferax sp.
TACCGGCCTGCGCGCCAGGTGATGATCAACACCTTCGTCAACTACTGGATCCCGGCCTACCGGAACACCGTGCTGGGCACGCTGGCCGGCGTACTGGCGCTGGGGATCTTCATGTTGTGGCGCCGGCGCCGCCGCGCGTGATGGCTGCGGCTGGGTACCTCGACAGCCCCTGGCCGGGGGAGGACGGTGGCCCCCAAAGGCTGCAGGTGCCGCGGCGCGGTGCCGCCCTGGCCCTGCGCCCGGGAGAGCGGCTCGGCTGCGTCACCCGCAACACGCTGCTCAGCACGATGACCGTGCTGGGCGCGCCGGGCGAGGTCTACCTGCTCACGCATTCGGCGCTGCGCGCGCGCATCGGGCTGCCGACCACCTCGTGTGTGGAGCGCATCGACCCGCTGTCCCTCCAGACGCTGGCGCGCTCACCGCGTCTGCGCGGCGGGCCGATGTGGCCGGGCGGCATGGCGATCCACCGCAACGGCACCATGGTCGTGGTGTACGGCCGTTACCTGCACCGGCTCGACCGCGGCTGCGCTTTGCAGGCCTCGCTGCGATTGCCGGTCGACCAGCCCTACAACTCCTTCGTGATCCTGGACAACGGTCTGATCGTCACCAAGAACCTGTCCGACAGCACGCCGGCCCGGCTCACGGTGGTGGAACCCGACACGCTGGCGCCGGCCTGCGCCGACACGGTGTGCCCCGAGCCGTCGATCGCACGCCTGAGCGCCATCGGCAACACCGTCTACGTGGTGGGCGTGCGCTCGGTCTTCCGCTACCACTGGAGCGACGCCACCGGCCAACTGGTGTTCGACGGCGGCTGGCGCTTCGACTACATCGGCACCACCGGCCAGAGTTACGGCTGGGACGTGGTGCTCGACGGCCGACACGCCTGGTTCATGGACAACGGCCAGCACCGCTACTTCCGCACGATGCTGGGTGCCGGTGTGCGCCCCACCGCCAACCGGCTGGTGCGGGTGTCGATGACCGACGCCGCAGACCACCAGACGCTGGAGGTGTGTGGCGCACAGGGCGGCAGCATCACCAACCCGCCGCTGTTCGACCTGCAGCGGCGCATCGTCATCGGCTACGACTCGGCCAATGCCCACCTGCAGGCGTGGCGCTTCGACCCGAACACGCGGGCCCTGACCCCGCTGTGGCACAAGGCCGGTTTCGGCTGCGCCAGCCACATGATCCTGTACCCTGACAGCGGTGAACTGGTCACCAACGACTACCGCCGAAACGGCGAGGAGGTGGTGGTGCTGGCGATCGAGACCGGCGCGGAGCTGGCGCGGGTGCGCAGCGGCGGCTTCAGCCAGGGGGTGGTGTTTCCCAGCCCGGGCTGGGGACGCGATTTCTATTGGTCCTCGATGGGCCGGCTAGCAAGGATATTTGTCCAATGAAAAAGACCATCCTGATCACCGGCGCCGGCAGCGGCATCGGCCGCGACGCGGCTTTCGCGCTGTCCGCGCGCGGCCACCGGGTGATCGCCACCACCTTCGACGAGACGCAGGC
>JANMZX010000711.1:0-2443 GCA_031383745.1 Rhodoferax sp.
CGGTACGGACGCAGGAAGGGCAGCAAACCCGACAGCGAGCGGGGGGTCTGGGCTTTGGCGCGTTCAGTGGTGGGGGCGGTCATGGCAGTCGGGATCGGAAAGGCGTAACCCGCTAGCCTAACAGGACTGCCATCTGGCGGCGGACAGGATCCCGGCGCCGCCGGATAATGCCCGGCACGATGCCACCACCTGCTGCCACCCGCGTGCGCGCCGGCCTTGCGCGCCCAGGCGTCTTTCGGCGTGCTTAGCGCCATCAGCACCTCGCACATGATCAACGACATGATGCGGTCGCTGATCCTGGCGATGTACCCTATCCTCAAAGGCGATTTCCACCTGAGTTTCGGCCAGATCGGGCTGATCACGCTGACCTTCCAGCTCACGGCCTCGCTGCTGTAGCCGCTCATCGGGCTGTATGCCGACAAGCGGCCCACGCCGTATTCGCTGCCCTGCGGCATGGCATCCACCTTGTGCGGGCTGCTGTTGCTGGCCTTTGCCGCGAACTTCGGCACCGTGCTGCTTGCCGCGGCCCTGGTGGGCACTGGCTCCGCCATCTTCCACCCGGAATCCTCGCGCATCGCGCGCCTGGCCTCGGGCGGGCGGCACGGGTTGGCGCAATCGGTGTTCCAGGTCGGCGGCAACACCGGCAGCGCGATCGGCCCGCTGATAGCGGCGGCCGTGGTCGTGCCCTTCGGGCAGCGCAGTGTGGCCTGGTTCGGACTGGCGGCCCTGCTGGGCTACAACACGAGCGGCTTGGCGTACCCCGTCATCTCCAGGTAGCCCCGGCCCACGTGTTTCTTGTTGCTGTCGAGCAGGTCACACAGGCCCTCCCAGTAGACGGCGCCGGTCGAACCGCGGCTGTCGAGTTCCTGGTTGTCCAGCAGCGCACGCACCACGTAGTTGTCGGACGGGGTGCGCACCAGCCATTCCACCGGGTACGTGGCCTGGGTCAGCGGGCTTTTCCAGCCGCGCACCGCCTGGAAGGCGGCCTCGCCACGGCTGAAGATGTAGGGTTTGGCGTCGCCCATGGACGGATGCCGGAACGATCCGCCGTCCCACAGCGCCTGGCCGGCCTTGTCGCGCATGCGAAATGCCGTCAGTGCGCTGCCATCGAACAGGTTCATGCCCATCCAGTCCCAGCCCACCGCGGCAGGATGCAGCAGGCTGTTGCTCCATTCATGGTCGAGCCAGGCGGCGCCCTGTACCGGCCCGAATCCGGCATTGGCTTGCCTCCCGCCGTCGCCGGTGACCGGGAATCGCTGCCCCTGTACCGTGATCGTCCCTTCGAGCGCCAGTTGCGGCAGGCTGTAGTAGCGGCTCGACTGTCCCGCTTCCGGCCCCTTGCGGGACAAGCCGGCGTCGCCCTGCAGCAGCACGGGCTGGGTGGGTGTGAAGGCCAGTTCGAGTGTGAAATCGCCGGCCGCAATGCGGGCCTGGTACACGCCATCCGCGCGCACCAGCGACCAGTCCCGCAGCCGCAATGACGTGTCGGACTCACTTGCCGACGCCACGTCGAAGCCAGCACGGGCGATGCGCTGGTCGTGCCAGAAGCGGCGGCCCTGCACATCGGTCACGGCGGCATGCGCAAACAGCAACTGGCGCGCGGCAAAGCGTGACTGCATCTGCTGCGTGCTGTCCACCCGAGCCCGGAAGAACGTGATCTGGAAGCCGAAATCGCGCGCCTGGGCGCCGCTGCCGGCGCGCGCGTGGCCGGTGATGTACCACCACTCGATGTTGTGGTCCGGGTGGCTGCCGAGGTCGCGCGGGAACACCAGGGGTCGGTGCGCAGGAGCGGCGTCTGCCTGCACCGCTGGCAGCAACCCCGCCCCCAGCGTCGACAACAGCATGCGCCGACGGGTGCTGGTGTACCCGGCTGGCGGCTCAGCCATCGGCGGCTCCGTCATGGGGGCTCGCCCGATGCAGCGACTGCCGGTTGCAGGACTGAGGGATTTGCATGCAGCGATTGTGGCGGCAAGCCGACGCAACGAGGTCCTGCGGTAAGCTTGCCCCTCCGTCAACAACAAGGTCTGCCGTGGACGCTGCCACCATCACCCCTCCCACAGTCGACGCCATCCGCGCCAACCGCGCCCGTCTGGGCGACCTGGTCCTTACCACGCCCATCCGCCTGCTGGTGGACCACGCACTCGACGCTGCGGTGGGCGCCGGCACGCGGGTCTGGATCAAGGAAGAGCTGTTCCAGCGCACCGGCAGCTTCAAGCCGCGCGGCGCGCTGTCGGTGATGCTCGACCTCGACGCTGCGGCGCTGGCGCGCGGCGTCACCGGTGTGTCGGCCGGCAACCATGCGATCTCGCTGGCGTATTGCGCGCGGGTGCTGGGCACCACGGCCAAGGTGGTGATGCCGAAGAACGCGAACCCGTTCCGGGTCCAGGTGTGTCGCGAGTTGGGTGCCACCATCGAACTGGTGGACAACGTGCACCAGGCGTTT
>JANMZX010000015.1:0-2165 GCA_031383745.1 Rhodoferax sp.
GTCTCGCAGGCGCTGAGCACCAGCAACTGCACCGGTTGCTCGCGGTAGCTGGTGCCCCCCAGAATGCCTTCGAGTTCATTCAGGTTGATCTTGCCGTCATGCGTGAGCAGGAAAGTCGACTGCGCGTTCGCGCCGAACTCACCGTGCGACGCCACATGCACGATGGTGTAGGGGTTCAGCGCCAGGCTGCTGCGAAAACGCGCCGACTGGAAGGCCTGGTCGAGCAGTTCGGTGCCGGGCAGAAGTGCTGCGATGTTGTCGACTTCAGTCTTGACGCCGGGAAGCGCCGCAAACCCCTGCACGGCTTCCGTAAGTCCGGCAACCAGCACCCGGGGTGCGACCGCAGCCAGCGGACGCGGATCCGTCAGCGTCAGGCCCGGCGAGGTGGCCACGGCGAAACGCTCGATCAGGAACTGCCTGCCGTCGCTCAGCGCCGCCAGGGGAATGGTGCGCAGTGCGCCGTCCGGAATGAAGACCAGGGTCTTGACGCCGGCACGCTCGAGGTCGGCCAGTGCCGGGCGCACCACCCAGTCGTACAGCTGGCGCGCGTGTTTCAGGTACTCGCGGGTCATGCGCTTTTCCAGTGTCTGGCGCATCGCGCGGGTCTCGGCTTCGAGCCTCTGCGCCCCGACCGGGCTGGAATACTCGCGCAAGCCGTCCGGGTAGGTCACCAGAATGGCCAGCCGGTCTGGCAGGACGATCGGATAGATCGCTGCGGTATGCGGCGCCAGGGCGTCGATGCCGCTGGTCTTGGACTTGAGCGAGGCAACACAGTCGTCCTTGAAGTAGTCCTCCAGTTCGGCGCTCTTGAGCGCCTCCATGGTCCGGCGCGCCTCCAGCAGGTCGGCCTGTGCGGCGTCCGGCTTGGCGGAACGCTCCGCACGCCGGATCAGCAGGTCTGCCACGCCGAGATAGACCGGGCTGGCCTTGGCGCGGAAGTCGCCCGTGCCGCTGGCGGCCAGGTCCGGGCGGATGCGTTCCAGCGAGCTGGCCGCGACGCGGTAGGCCGCCAGCGCGGCGTCTTCGTCGCCAAGCTGGCGCAGCAGCCTGCCCGCCTGCCATTCCCAGCGGTACAGGCTCTCCATCGCGTTGGCCTGCAGCGCCGCACGCGCCGCCTGGCGCGTCAGGTCCAGCGCCAGCACCGGGTCATTGGCCGCTTCGGCCATGGCGCCTTTGTAGCCCAGGGCGTAGCTCAAGACGCGCTGGTCACCGATCTGCCGCGCGGTGGCCGCAGCCGCGTCGAAATCCCCTGCGGCCTGTCGGCGCGAGGACCCCGGCGCACCGGCGGGATCCGGTGTGTCGCCGCGCAGCCGCCCGATGCTGACCAGCGCCATGGCTCGAATATGCGACGCCGGCAATACGCGCACCAGCTGCTGCGCGCTGTCCAACGCCTGCAACCGGTCGCCGGCGGGCAGGGGCAGGCGCGCCAGATTGACGGCCGCTGTGGCCTCCAGCGCAGGGTTGCCGCTGGCGCGGGCGCCAGCCATGCCTTGCCGGTACAGTTCGGCGGCCCGCGGGGTGTTGCCCGCGTCGGCTTCGAGCCGCGCCAGGTCGTTGGCACTTTGCGCGGCCACGTCCTGGTCGCTGCCATCGCGCCCCAGGGCGATGGCCAGTTCCAGCGCCACGCGGGCCCGGGCGGGCTCGCCCGCGAGCAGCAAGGCGCTGCCCAGCGCCGCGGAGATCGGCCCCAGCAGGGCCTGGTTTCCGCCCGCCGTCGCCAGTTGGCGCGCGCTCTCCAGGCGCTGCGTCGCCAGTGGCGCACGCCCCAGCGCCAGGTAGGTGCGCGCCGCGCCGAGCTGCGCCCGTGCACCGGCGCTGGTGTCACCGGCCGTCTGCGCCTCCCGAAGTGCCTGGTCCCAATGGCCGAGGGCAGCTTCGAAACCGCCGGCCTGGTGCTGCCGCGCAGCAGCGTTCAGTTCACTGGCGGCATCGGCATGCGCACGGAGCGGCGCGCCCAGCAGCAGCAGCAGCAGCACCAGCGGCGTCCAGAGAAAAGACCGCGCCGGCGCAACACTGCACCCCAGCAAACGTGTCTTACACAGGATGGCCACTATGACATCGGTTCACCATGGGCGCAGTGTTGCGCCGGCGCGGTCTCTTCTCTGGACGCCGCTGGTGCTGGTGCTGCTGCTGCTGGGCGCGCCGCTCCGTGCGCATGCCGATGC
>JANMZX010000058.1:0-6803 GCA_031383745.1 Rhodoferax sp.
CGGCGAGGCTCACAATTGCGCGAAGCGCTTGTGATGCCGGAGCCAACACCGCAGGGCAGTCTGCGCGTCCAGCGCCAGACCGCCCCACCATGAGCCCCCGCCGGGTCCCGCTTGCCGCGACGCGCGCCGACGTCAACGCAAGAAGGCAGCGAAAACCACAGCACAAGCCGACCATCAACCGACCGCTTTGGGCCGAAAGCCGCCATCGGCGCCTGGACCTCGTGCCTGTCTTTGCAGGATGAAACGCGGAGCTGCAGCATCAACCCTGCTGCAGGAACAGGCGGTAGGCCGGATTGGCGGTTTCCTCGACGCAGGGGTAGCCCAGCTCGTCGAGGAAGCTGGCAAAGGCTTCATGGTCCGACGGCGGGACCTGCAAGCCCACCAGGATGCGCCCGTAGTCGGCCCCCTGGTTGCGGTAGTGGAACAGGCTGATGTTCCAGCCCGGGCGCATCATGCTGAGGAACTTCATCAACGCGCCGGGACGCTCGGGAAACACGAAACGCAGCAGGCGTTCGTCCCGGGCCAGCGCGGTGTGCCCGCCCACCATGTAGCGGATGTGCTCCTTGGCGAGTTCGTCGTGGGTCAGGTCGAGCGCCTCGAAGCCGTGCTTGTTGAAACTCGCCGTGATCTTGCTGCTTTCGCCCTTGCCGTGGGTGGTCAGGCCCACGAACACATGCGCCTGCGCCGAGTCGCTGATACGGTAGTTGAACTCGGTCACGTTGCGCGGCCCGCCGGGCAGCTCACCGATCAGGGCGCAGAAACGCTTGAAGCTGCCGCGCTCCTCGGGAATCGTCACCGCGAACAGGGCTTCGCGCTCCTCGCCCACCTCGGCGCGTTCGGCCACGAAACGCAGCCGGTCGAAATTCATGTTGGCGCCGCACAGGATCGCGGCATAGGTCTCGCCCCGGGTCTTGTGGGTGGCCACGTACTGCTTGATGGCAGCCACCGCCAGCGCACCGGCCGGTTCGACGATGCTGCGGGTGTCGATGAACACATCCTTGATCGCGGCGCACACCGCGTCGGTGTCCACGGTCATGAATTCGTCCACCAGGCCGCTGGCGATGCGAAACGTCTCCTCCCCCACCAGCTTGACCGCCGTGCCGTCCGAGAACAGGCCGACATCGTGCAGGGTGACCCGCTTGCCGGCGGCCACCGACTGCGCCATCGCGTCTGAATCGTTCATCTGCACGCCGATCACGCGGATACCGGGGCGCACTGCCTTGATGTAGTTCGCCACGCCCGACACCAGCCCGCCGCCGCCGATGGCCACGAACACCGCGTGCAACTCGCCCTGGTGCTGGCGCAGGATCTCCATGCCCACCGTGCCCTGGCCGGCGATCACATCCGGGTCGTCGAAGGGGTGGACGAAGGTCAGGCCCTGTTCTTTCTGCAGTTGCAGCGCGTGCGCGTAGGCGTCCGAGTAGCTGTCGCCGTGCAGCGCGATTTCGGCCCCGAGCGTGCGGACCGCGTCGACCTTGACCTGCGGTGTGGTGGTGGGCATCACGATGACGGCGCGGCAACCCAGTTTGTGGGCGCTCAGCGCCACGCCCTGGGCGTGGTTGCCGGCCGACGCGCAGATCACGCCCTTGGCGCGTTGCTCCACCGACAACAGCACCATGCGGTTGTAGGCCCCGCGCAGCTTGAAACTGCGCACGGGTTGCTGGTCTTCGCGCTTGAGAAGCACCTTGTTGTGCAGGCGCCGGCTGAGGTTTTTTGCCGGCTCCAGGGGCGATTCGATCGCCACGTCATAGACGCGCGCGGTGAGGATCTTCTGCAGGTAGTCGGACGGGGTCAGGGATTTGTTCTTCATGGGGCGCCAGGGCAGAGCGTGCATGATAAGCGCCCGGGTCTGGCGAGCTGCGCGGCTATAGTGCTGCCACTCAACCAATCGGAGCCGCAACACCATGGAATGCACAGTCAGCTGGACCGGAGGCTCGGGCACGCGCTCGGGCATGGGATTTCTCGCCGAAACCGGCAGCGGCCACACCCTGATGATGGACGGCGCGCCGGACGCCGCCAAGCCTGAAAACGGTGGCCAGAACCTCGCGCCGCGGCCGCTGGAAACGCTGCTGGCCGGCGCCGGCGGATGCACTGCCTACGACGTGGTGCTGATCCTCAAGCGCGGGCGCCACGAGGTGCGCAACTGCTCCTGCAAGCTGACCGCGCAGCGCGCCGAGACCGATCCCAAGGTGTTCACCGCCATCCACATGCATTTCACGGTGTCGGGCAAGGGCATTCCCGCGGCGGCCGTGGAGCGCGCCATCGCGATGAGCCACGACAAGTACTGCTCCGCCACGATCATGCTTGGCAAGACCGCGGCGATCACCACCAGTTTTGAGTTGCTGGAGATTTGAGGTAGATTCGTGCCATGGTGACTATCACATTCGACTCCTTGCGCGTCGCGGACAAGCTCAAGTCGGCCGGTTTCACCGCCGAGCAGGCTGAGGCTGTTGTTCGGGTGATTGCAGAAGCGCAGGAAGACCTGGTCACCGTCAAGGATCTCGACGCCGCGTTGTCCCCCCTCAAGACCGATCTTGCGGTGCTCAAAACCGAGGTCAGTCAAATCAAGTGGATGTTGGGATTTGTCATAGGCGGCATCATTGCCATCCTGGCGAAACTGCTGAGTCATTGAGCTACGGTTGTTGGTCAGATCCGGTGCGCTACCGTGGTCATCACTTTGGCCGCGATTTCGGTTTCGAACACGACACCCAGGTTGGCCCGGGCACCCTGCGCCGATCAGACAATCAACTCCATGTGCGAGGGCTTTGCCCCAAGGACCATGCTGCGCTTGAGCCGCTGGTCAAAAGTTGCCAAGCGCCCTTTGTTGCGGACCGCCAGGGCCGGCAAATAGGCATCCGTGACCTGCCGATGTCCCAGCAGACGCTGCCAGTCGATCAAGTCCGACGCAAGCATGTTGACATCCAACTCCGCGCGCATCAAACACCCTCGGCATCCCGAAATGCATCGATCTGGGCATTGGTGATCAAGACGCCCTGCGAAGGAAACGGTTGAAAACCGGCCACCGTACGCAGGCCACCTGCCGAAGACCGCTCACTGTCACTTGTGCCGCATAGGGCCTCTCGCAACAAGCGTGAGATCACGGTCCCTGCCGACACACGTTGCCGGCTCGCCATTGCCTTTGCCGCTGCAAGAACGTCATCTTCAATGTCGATGGTTGTTCTCATGAGTCTCTCCAAATGGTACGTCATCATCAGATGCTATCGCGGCATCGCACGACAGTGACGATCAGGAACAGCAGCCATTGAACGGCAGCGGATGGTCAGATCCGGTGTGCCACCGTGGTCATCACCCTGGCCGCCAGACGCATCAGGCCCTTGACCGGGGGCGGCAGGTCCACCGCGCCGGCCTGGCGCGCCTCCAGGGCATGGCGCATCTCGTCGTCCTTCATCTGGGCCACGATGGCGCGCGAGGCGTGGTCGCCCGGGGGCAGCTTGTCCATATGGCTCTGCAGGTGGGCCTCGACCTGTTTTTCGGTCTCCACCACGAAACCCAGGCTCACCCGGTCGCCCAGCCGCCCGGCCAGCAGGCCGATCCCGAAAGCCCCGGCGTACCACAGGGGATTGAGCAGCGAACGGCGGGCGCCCAACTCGTTCATCCGCTGCTGCGTCCAGGCCAGGTGGTCGGTTTCTTCGGCGCTGGCACGCTCGAAATGGGCGCGCAGCGCGGCATTGCGCGTGGCGAGCGCCTGGGAGGCGTACAGTGCCTGGGCACAGACTTCTCCCACATGGTTGACCCGCATCAGGGCACCAGCGTGGGCCTTGTCTTCGGCACTCAGCTCACTGGGCTGGCCGGGCAGGGTGGGGCAGGCGCGGGACGCGTGCGGTGTGGCAAACAGCGTGCGCAGGGCGGCGTCGGCGCTGATGAGAAGGTTGTCCAGAGGGGTGTTCATGGCGATCCGATGGCAATAAGGGGGGAATTCCGGGCGGAGGAAGGGTGGCGACGCACCTCCCCAGTATCCCGATGGTTACAAAGATTTCCAGCCGTTGTCCACCGATTTTTTCAAGTCCGGCGCACAAAAAAAATAGCCCAAAAATCTTTTGTTGCAGCACTGCAACGGAAAAAACTTTACACAGCAGATTTCTGCCCAAACTCTTTGCCAAACCAGGTCGGCTCTGGTGCAATAGACCCAACTTCCTGAAATAGGAGGTTGGCCCGGGGATCCGAACTCTCTACCGGAGCCCTATGTTTAACCTTGGAGAAACTTGAAATGAAAAAAACCCTCGTAGCACTCGCTGCCTTGGCCACCGTCGGCGCAGCCTTTGCACAATCCACCGTCACGCTGTACGGCAAGATCGACTGGGAAGTCGTGAGCAAGCGCACGACGACCGCCGCTGGTGTCACCACCAACCCCGGCCTGCAAGTCAACTCCGCTGGTCTGTCTGGCAGCCGTTGGGGCATGAAGGGCTCTGAAGATCTGGGCGGCGGCATGTCGGCCATTTTCGATCTGCAAAGCGGCTTCAGCGTTGACACTGGCCAATCGGCCCAGTGCGGCGGCCAAAACGTCACCAGCCCCAATGCTTGCTCCACCGCCAACCCGATGGCTGCTCCCGGCGCAAACGCTGCCGCTGCAGTTACGGCTGGTCGTCTCTTCGGTCGTCAGGCTTATGCCGGCTTGAAGGGTGGTTTCGGTCAGATTACCGCCGGTCGCCAGTACGCTCCGTACGACAACGCATTCGGTTCTGTCGACGCCCAAGGCTACACCAGCAACTCCGCAATGGGTTCTGTGTTCGCCGCAGGTGGTCACGCGGATGCCGGCGGCCCTGGCCGTGTCGACAACCAACTGACGTACTTCACGCCAGCCATGGGTGGTTTCAATGCCCAGTTGTCGTGGGCTCCTGGTGAAAACGCCGCTCCCGGCGTGAGTGCCAGCCGTTACACCGGCATCGGCCTCGGCTACGGCAATGGCCCGTTGAACATCCAGTTCGCCAACGAAAACATGAGGACCCGTTCTCCTGTCGCTGTTGCTGGTACTGGCGCAGCCGGCACCACCAACGCCTGGATCCTGGGCGGTTCGTACGACCTGGGTGTTGTCAAGCCTTACTTCGCCTACGAGCGTGCATCCGATGCCGTGAAGACCAAGGACAAGGGCTATTCGTTCGGCGCTGCTGCGCCTATCGGCCCAGTCACGCTGTCGGCTGGTTACGCTCGTGAAACCAGCAGGGCTGCTGGTGCAGCCGCCAGCTCGCTGGCACGTGGTTTCGGCGGCCAGGTGGTGTACTCGCTGAGCAAGCGCACCAACGTGTACGGCGAAATGATGAGCATCCGCACGACCGCTGCCGGTGCTGCTACCAGCGCCAAGGCCAGCCAGTACGGCGTTGGCATGCGTCACGACTTCTGATTCCCGCGCTGGCCCAGTGCCAGTGTGAGAGTTTGAATGTTCCTAAAAGCCCTGCTGTGGTGACACAGCGGGGCTTTTTTTTGAGTGCCTGCCATTGGTGGCCAGGCACAAGCTGCAAGCTGCGCAAGGAGGCGGATTGACATTATGGGTCGAGTACCACGGGGTCCACTGGGTCGCACAGGCCTGCTGTTGGTCTTGGTGCTGCTGCTCGCCGCATGCAGCACCACGCCCCGCCACGCGGATGTATCCGCAACGGGGGCCGACCCGGCCGGCAGCCCGTGGGCGCTGGCATCGGGCGCGCGGACGCCGCCTGCCGCATGGTTGCACCAGGAGTTTCCGGGCAAGCGGGTGACCGTGTACCGGTATGCCCGCATCGACGGGCGCGACGTGATCCAGGCCCACGCCGAGTCGTCGGCCAGTGTGCTGCGCCAGCGGCTTCGGGTGGAGGTGGCCGATCTCGGGCGGCTGCAATTTTCGTGGAAGGTCCCGGCCCTGATCGCGGATGCCGATCTGCGCGACCGCCACCGCTCGGACTCGCCGGTGCGTATCGTGCTGGCATTCGAGGGCGACCGTTCCAGGTTCTCCGCCAGGGACGGCATGTTGTCGGAACTGGCTCACGCGCTGACCGGCGAACCGATGCCGTATGCCACCCTGATGTATGTGTGGGCCAACCAGACCGAGCCTGAAACCCTGTTGAACAACGCCCGTACCACCCGCATCCGCAAGCTGGTGGTGGAATCAGGCCCGCGCAACCTCAACCGGTGGCTGGACTACGACCGCGATATCCGGGCCGACTTCCTGCAGGCGTTTGGCGAGGAGCCCGGCGCCCTGGTATCGATCGGCATCCTGACCGATACCGACAACACCGAGTCGAACACGACGGTGCTGTACGGCCCGGTCCGGACCGTGCCGGGCCGTTAGCCGGTCAGGGGCACTGTTGCCAACGCGCATCGGCAGGCTTTCCGTGCTGATTGACCTGGCGGGTGATTGGCTTTATCTTGGGCCAGGTTCGCGCCCTTGCGCGACATGGAAGGGGCTTTGAACCTAGATTCGGCAGTTGACCGCTTGTTTCCGCTTGCAACTCCATATGAACATTGAGTTTTGTACCCACGACGGCGGTCACCAGCTGGGTGAGAGCGCTACGCACCCGATCGAGCCGCGCTACGGCACGCTGGCGGCGTTGCTTCTCCTCGCGGGCATGAGCCCGCAGCGTCGTCGCGCCTTGCCAGCCCACCACATCGCAGCCCGCTCGGGCGCGTCCAACTGCCGACTCTAGGTTGAATCGATTGGATGCACCAGGCTTGCAATCCGATCAGCCCGGTTCGACTCCGGGTCGCGCCTCCATCCAGTGTCCGTGCCGGGCGCCCCGGGTCAGCCGGCGCGCCGGCAGCAGGTTTCGGGCAATGGCATCAACCCGACTTGCACTGCGCCTATTCCTGACCGG
>JANMZX010000101.1:0-31325 GCA_031383745.1 Rhodoferax sp.
GAGGCCTACACCCATTTCACCAGTCCCATCCGGCGTTATCCGGATTTGCTGGTGCACCGGGTCATCAAGGCCATCCTGGGCAAGACGCGGTACCAGTTGCCAGTCTTGCCGACGCCCGGCGAAGCACACGCCAAGTTGTCGAGGCGGCTCGAGAAAGGCCTTGCCGGCAAGGTCGGCGAGCCCGGGCAACAGCCGCGCAAGCTCAGTGCCGAAGGCCAGGCCTGGGAGGCCGCCGGCCTGCACTGCAGCGCCAACGAGCGCCGCGCCGACGAGGCCAGCCGCGACGTCGAGGCCTGGCTCAAGTGCAAGTACATGCGCGAGCATCTGGGCGAGGAGTACGGTGGCGTGGTGAGTGCCGCTACCAGCTTCGGCATCTTCGTGACGCTGGACGCGATGTACGTCGAGGGGCTGGTGCACATCACCGAGCTCGGCGGCGAGTACTTCAAGTTCGATGAGGTGCGCCAGGAACTGCGCGGCGAACGTACCGGGATCCGCTATTCCATCGGCAGCCGCGTGCGGGTGCAGGTGAGCCGGGTCGACCTCGACGGCCGGCGCATCGACTTCCGGCTGGTCCGGGAAGGCGACGACCTGCTGGCCCGCGCATCCAGGGACAAGGCCCCCGGCCGCGAGGCACCTGCACGCTCTGTCGGGCGCGACGACGCGGTGCAGGAGGTCACCGGTGCGCGTGGTGCGCGCAAACGCGCGGATGCGGCCGCCCGCCCACGCAAGTCGTCGGGTGGCGCCGGCAAGGGCGTGGCCGGCAAGTCGCCGGCCAGCAAGCGCAGTTTCAAGGCGCGGCGCTGAGTCCGCCGGGACGCAACGCGCGTTGCGAGTCAACAGAGCAAGGAGTGGTCATGGCATTGGATTCAAAAGTGGCGGTGGTCACCGGTGCGGGTACTGGTGTAGGCAAGGCCGCAGCGCTTGCCATGCTCCGGGACGGCTACCGTGTGGTACTCGCCGGGCGCCGGGCCGAACCGCTGGCGCAGGTCATCGCGCAAAGCGGCGCTGCGGCACGCGCCCTGGCGGTGCCGACCGATGTGGCAGATGCCGATGCGGTGCGCGCCTTGTTCGACGCGGCGGTGGCGGCGTTTGGCCGCGTCGACGTGGTGTTCAACAACGCGGGTGTCGGCGCGCCGCCGATACCACTGGAGGACCTGACGCTCGCGCAATGGCGCAACGTGGTCGACATCAACCTCACGGGCATGTTCCTGTGCATCCAGCAGGCTTTTCGCGTGATGAAGTCGCAGACGCCCCGCGGCGGGCGCATCATCAACAACGGGTCTATATCGGCCCATGCGCCGAGGCCGAATTCCAGCCCCTACACCGCGACGAAACACGCCGTGACCGGGCTGACCAAGGCCGCATCGCTCGACGGTCGCAAGTACGACATCGCAGTGGGCCAGATCGATATCGGCAATGCGGCCACGGAAATGGCGCAACGGATGGCGTCGGGTGTTCCCCAGGCCAACGGCGAGATCGCGATCGAGCCGCTGATGGACGTGGACGTGGTCGGACAGTCGGTGTTGTACATGGCCAACCTGCCGCCCGGCGCCAACGTGCTGTTCCACACCGTCATGGCAACGAAGATGCCGTTCGTCGGCCGCGGCTGAGCGGCGGCGGGTTCGAACCGCCTCAGGCGGTGCGCGGCTGCAGCCTGGCGGCCAGTTGCGATGCCGTCAGCGGCGTTCCCGCCGGCCACTGGTCGGCCAGCGCGCCGTGCAGGTACACGGCCTCCCAGGCAGCCTCGAATGCGCTGAGCCCGGCCGCCAGTGCTGCGCCCACGGCACCGGCCAGCACGTCACCGGTGCCGGCGCTGGCCAGGCGCCCATTGCCGGTGGGGTTGATGCGGGCCAGCTGGTGCGGCGCGGCGAGCACGGTGCCCGATCCCTTGAGCGCAACGGTGCATTGGAAGCGATCTGCCAACTTCCGTGCAGCAGCCAGCCTGTCCTGCTGCACCTCGGTTCCGCTGCCACCCAGCAGCCGCGCCGCCTCCAGCGGGTGTGGTGTGAGCACGGTCTGCCACCCGCGCGCCGCGCGCGAGCGCAGTTGCACCTGCAGTTGCGTGTCCTGCGCAATGGCGTTGAGCGCATCCGCATCCAGCACCAGCCGCGGGGCGCTGGACAACACCCGGGGCAGATGGATGCGCACTGCGTCGCCCCCGCCACATCCGCAGACCACCGTCGTGTGCCCCATGGCCACGGCATCCACCGGGCGCAGCATCAGTTCGGGCTGGGTGAGGGTGGCGCCGGTCAGGCTTGGATCCAGCGCCGCCAGGTAGACCCGTCCGGCGCCGAAGTGCAGCGCGGCGCTGGCCGCCAGCAGCGCCGCGCCGGCCATGCCGGGCGCACCTCCCACGATCGCCACGTCGCCAAAACTCCCCTTGTGCGAGGCATGCGGGCGCCAGCGCGCCGGCGGTGGCCCGCCGGTGGTCGCGCAGGGGCCGGCGAGTGCAGCGAACTCCGCGCTGCTGGTATCGACCTGCAGGTCGTCCAGCCAGACCCGTCCCGCGGCGTCGCGCCCCATGGCCGTGAACAGCCCGGGCTTGGGCGTGAGCAGCGACAGCGTGGTCTGCGCCCGCACATGGGCGCCTGCGCAGTGGCCGGTATCGGCGTCGAGGCCGGTGGGCAGGTCGATCGCGAGGATCGGCGCCGGCGCGTGGTTCATGTGGTCCACCCACGCGGCCATCCGCCCCTCGGGTGGGCGGCTGGCACCGATGCCCAGCAGCGCGTCCAGGCACAGGTCGAACTGCTCCGGCGGCGCGTCAGCAAACGCCACCCCGGCATCGGTTGCGCGCCGCCACGCCGCCGCGGTGTCAGGGCTGGCGCTGGCCTCGGTGCCGAGCCATGTCACGGTCGTTGGTTTGCCCCAGCGCCTCAAATGCGCTGCGGCCTCCAGGCCGTCGCCGCCGTTGTTGCCCGGACCGGCCGCGATCCAGATGTGCCGGGCATGCGGCGCCAGCGCGAGTGCGAGCCGGGCGGCCGCCAGGCCCGCGCGCTGCATCAGCGTGTGCGGTGGCACCTGCTGCAACGCCAGGTGCTCGATGCGCCTGGTCGCGGCCACGTCGAAGAGTGGCCACGCCGCGGTGGCGTCGAAGGGGAGCGGAGAGGCAGGCATGTCGGAGCCGGGGGGTCAGAACTCGAGGGTATCGCCTTCGCGGGCCAGGCGCACCTCGGGCACGGGACTGTCACCAGCGGGTACGCTGGCCAGCGCCTGGGCAAACGCCGCCTCCAGGGCGTCATCGCTGCGCGTCGGTTCGTGGTGGGTGCAGAACAGCAGGCCTGCGCCGGCCCGGCGTGCGTAGTCGATGCTGGAGTCGAAGCTGCCATGCCCCCAGCCGCGTTTGGCGGTGTACTCCTGGGCCGTGTAGGAACTGTCGGCGATCAGCACGTCGACACCCTGCATCGCCTGCACGATCGCCTGGTCGCGCGCATCGACGAATTGCTGGTAGTCGGCAAAGTCGGGGTCGCTGCGGTCGTAGATGTTGTAGGGCGGCTCGTGGTCGCCGGTGAAGAACAGGGACTTGCCACCAGCCTCGATGCGGTAGCCGAAGTTGATCACCGGGTGGTTGAGCAGGAACGGCGTGACGGTGGCCGAGCCGAGCTGCAGGCTTTGCTCGGGCGCCAGGGTGACGTACTCGATGCGTGCCTTGAGCTCGGCCTCGCGCACCGGAAAATAGCTGTACTGGAGTTGCACCGACATCACCTGCTCCACCCCGTTGCCCGACACCGGATCGAACGCGCCATGCAGGCGCAGCGTGTTGCCCGGAACGAAATTCGGCACGAAGAACGGCAGGCCCTGGATGTGGTCCCAGTGCGAGTGCGTGATCAGCACGTTGGCTGTCAGGGGCATCTCGGCCAGCAGGGTCTGCGACAGGGGAAAGATGCCTGTGCCCGCGTCCAGGATGATCAGTTCGCCGGCATCGGTGCGGATCTCGATGCAGCTGGTGTTGCCTCCATAACGCACGGTCTTGGGACCGGGCGAGGCGATCGACCCGCGTACGCCCCAGAAGCGGATCTTCATGCTGCTGCCGTCACATGGTTGCGAACTGCCGCGATTCGGTCAGCAGGGGCTGCAGGTCCCCCAGCGAATCGATCACTGCATCGAGCGGGCCCCCCAGCCGCAGCGCGACCTGCGGAGGGAGTTCGGAGACAAACGGGTTGCCGGCGAAACCGAACCGAAGCTTCTTGCTGATCTGGTTGGCGGCGAATACACAGGCCACCAGACCGGTGTCTTTCACGTCGTCGCCAAACTGGTGCCTGATCGTCTCGACCAGCGCGGGGGGAAAGTGCCACTTCTCGGCCAGCATGGCGCCTGCGGCGGCGTGGTCCGCGCCCAGTTGCGCGCGCAGCGCCAGATGCAGGGAACTGCCGTCGCGGTGGCAGCTCTGCAGCGCCTGGCGCAATGGTGCGGGCATCGAGCGCGCCATGACCACCTTGCCGAAGTCGTGCAGCAGCCCGGCGACAAAGCAGTCTGTCGGGTCGGCTTCAGGAACCCGC
Source organism: Rhodoferax sp. (assembly GCA_031383745.1). Lineage (GTDB taxonomy): Bacteria > Pseudomonadota > Gammaproteobacteria > Burkholderiales > Burkholderiaceae_C > CAISIP01. Next base: position 4,497 of record JANMZX010000101.1, read on the forward strand.
TCGGCCAACTGCCGCGCGAGCGCCGCGGTGGCGACCGAGTGGACCAGGTAATCCTGCCAGTCGAAGCCGGTCGCGTCGTCGCTCGGCAACATGCCGATGGCGGCCATGCCCAGGGCCAGGTTCTTGGTCGCATTGAAGCCGAGCAGCACCACGGCCGGGCCGATGGCGTTGATCTGCCTGGGCAGCCGGAAATAGGCCGAGTTCACCACCCGGAGCAGCTTCGCGGTCAGGACCGGATCGTGGTCGATCACCGCCACCAGTTCCTTGGGCGTCGCGGCCGGGTTGCGGGCCAGTTCCAGGACCCGCTGGACGCTCTTCGGGAACGCCGGCATGCGGTCGACTGCCGCTGCCAGGTCGTGTGCGATGGTTGGATGCATGGTGTTGGGCGGAAGGTGCTCTCGGCGCCTATTGTGTCAGTGAAACCGTGCGCGGCGGCGTGCCATGCGGCTCTCAGCGCACCAGTCGCCCGATGCCGAAACCGCGCATGTCGAGTTCCGGCGCATGGCCCAGCAAGGTGTCCGCCAGGGCCCGCGCGGATCCGCATGCCAGGGCCCAGCCGCTCGACCCGTGGCCGAGGTTGAGCCATAGGCCGGGGATTCCGCCGGCGCCCACGATGGGTGGTCCGTCGGGCAACATCGGGCGGGCGCCCTTCCATTCCTGGATCGCATGGGATCGGCTGGCGGCGCCGGGAAACCAGTCGTGCAGGACCTTGTACAGCGTCTGAAGAGAACCCGGCCGCTTGTGCGCCAGGCTGCCGCCCAGTTCTGCACTGCCGGCCACCCGCACCCGCTGTCCCAGGCGCGAGATGGCGACCTTGTAGTGCTCGTCCATCAGGGCGCTGCGTGGCGCATTCAGCGGCTCGCGGATCGCTGCGCTCAGGGAGTAGCCGTACACCGCGGCCAGCGGCACGTGCAATCCCATGGGGCGCAGCAGCGATGCCGACGACACGCCGGCACACAGGACGATGTGATCGAAGCGTTCGGCTGCGGCCACACCGTTCACCGCCACGCCTGGTCCCGCAGACATGTCGATGCGGTCGACGCGTGTGTTGAATCGAAACTGGACGCCCAGCCGCTGCGCCTCGTTCTTGAGCAGCAGCGCAAACTGGCGGCAGTTGCCGACCTCATCCTGCGGCAACTGGATCGCCCCGGTGAAGCTGGTTTCCGGGTTCAGGCCCGGCTCGAGCTGACGCACCTGGTCCGGCTCGATCAATGCAAACCGGACTCCGGCGTCGCGCAGCACCTGCAGGCCGGGTTCGACGAGGGCGCGGTCGCGCGGGGTGCGCAGCAGCACGAGGTAGCCCTCGCTGCGGTCGTAGTCGAGGTGCAGGTGGTCGGTGATGGCATGCAGCCGCTGGCGGCTATAGAACGCCAGGGCCTGCAGCCGCGCGCGGTTCACGCTGTAGACCTCGGGGCGGCAGGCCCGGTACCAGCGCCACATCCAGGCCAGTTCCGACATCCGCAGCGGCAGGCCGACGCGCACGCTGGCGTGGCGGCGCAGCATCTGCGACAGCACCTTGCGCGGCATGCCGGGTGATGCCCAGGGCGTCACATAGCCGGGCGCGATGATGCCTGCGTTGGCGAAGCTGGCCTCCTCGGCAGCCGCGCCGCAGCGCTCGAATACCGTGACCTCATGGCCATCGCGGCCCAGCTCGAACGCGGTGGTCACACCAATGATGCCCGCACCGATGACAGCAATTTTCATGAATCCCTTGTGTGTGTGTGGTGGGCCTGGAAGGCCGCTGCGTCGGAGACGCCGGCTTCAGGCCGCCTGCAACAGCATCTCGATCTGCCGCGCCACGTTCAGCACACCGTCATCACGCATCGCTCCGTGCCAGACCATCAGGCCCACGGGCAGTTCGTCCGGTGCCTGGCAAGGGATGGAGATCGCGCAGCCGTCGAGCATGTTGACCATGCTGGTGTTGCGCAACAACAAGCCGTTCACATGGAAGAAAGCCTCATCCCGCTCGGCGCCAGGAGCCAGTGCCGCGATGGCTGGCGCGACCAGCGGAACGGTGGGCGACAGCACGGCATCGAATCCCGCCAGGCGCGCCTCCATGCGTCCGATCCAGGCGGCGCGCGCGTGCAACAGGTCGACGTAATCCGCTGCGCCCATGCCCGAGCCGCGCGTGATGCGAAAGGCCACCCGTGGGTCGTAGTCCGCCACATGCTTGGCCAGCAGCTGGCGGTGCCAGGCGAAACTCTCGGCGGCTGAAAAGCCGCCGCTGGCGTTGATTGCCGCCAGCTCGCCGAGTTCGGGCAGGTCGATCTCTGTGATCGACGCGCCCCGTTGCCGCAGCAATGCGAGGCTGCGCTGGTAGGCACGCGCGACGGTCGCGTCCAGGTCGTCCTGCATCAGGTTGCGCACCACCGCCAGGCGGTAGGCACCCAGGGGTGCGTGGCTGCGAATGACCGGGCGGGCGGCCAGGATTTCGTGCGCCAGCATGGCGTCGGCGACCGAGCGGGTCAGCGCGCAGGCGGTATCGAGCGTGGTGGACAGCGGCACGGCGCCCTGGGTAGGAACCAGCCGGGCGGTGCTCTTGAAGCCGACGATGCCGTTCAGGGCGGCCGGAATGCGGATCGAGCCGCCGGTGTCGGAACCCAGTCCGATGAACGCCGCGCCCGTCGCCACCGACACCGCTGCGCCGGAGGACGAGCCCCCCGGGATCAGGGCTTCGCCGCGGCTGGTCGCATTCACCGGTGTTCCGAAATGCGGATTGATCCCGACGCCTGAAAACGCGAACTCGACCATGTTGGTGCGGCCGATGATGGCCGCGCCCGCGGTCCTGAGGCGCGCAACCGCCGGGCAGTCCTGCAGCGCCGGCGGTGCACCCGCCAACACCCGGGAGCCGGCCGTGGTCACCAAGCCCCGCATGTCGAACAGGTCCTTGACCGAGACTGCCAGCCCGCGCAGTGCCCGGCTCTGGTTGCGCGGGTCGGCGGCTGCCAGCCGCGCCTCCCCGAACATGGGCTGGAGGTACACCTTGCGGCAGCGTTCGGAGCCGGACACCGCGAGGCAGGCATCGATCTCCGCCTCGGCGCTGGTCTGCCCGTCGCGCATGCGCGCCAAGGTGCCGGTGAGGTCGGTTGCGGGGGTGGAAGGCATCGAATTCGGGGTGTCCTGTGTTATATTCGTTGGGTTTTGCTGGCAGGCCACTTCGGCTTTTCGGCAGACCAATCGCAAACCGGGCCCATCAAGGTGTCTGCGCTGCTGCAACGAAGCCGATATTCGCAGGTTTTGTTGTCAGGGCGACGGATAGTGGCCCGGATTTTAGACCCAACCTTTGGAGCTCAATATGTCTGTAACCATGCGCGAAATGCTGGAAGCTGGCGTCCATTTCGGACACCAGACCCGATTCTGGAACCCCAAGATGGCACCGTTCATCTTCGGCCATCGCAACAAGATCCACATCATCAACCTGGAAAAGTCGCTGCCGATGTTCCAGGACGCGGCCAAGTTCGTGCGCCAACTGACCGCACGCCGCGGCACGGTGCTGATGGTCGGCACCAAACGCCAGGCCCGCGACACCGTCGCCGCCGAAGCGCAGCGCGCCGGTGTTCCCTACGTCGACCAGCGCTGGCTGGGCGGCATGCTGACGAACTTCAAGACGGTCAAGATCTCGATCAAGCGCCTGAAGGAAATGAAGCTGCAGCAAGAGGGCGGCCTCGACAGCATGAGCAAGAAGGAGCAGTTGATGTTCGCACGCGAACTCGAAAAGCTCGAGAAGGACATCGGCGGCATCCAGGACATGGCCGCCCTGCCGGACGCGATCTTCGTGATCGACGTCGGGTACCACAAGATTGCCGTGTCCGAAGCCAAGAAGCTCGGCATTCCCCTGATCGGTGTGGTGGACACCAACCATTCGCCCGAAGGCATCGACTACGTGATTCCGGGCAACGACGACTCCGCCAAGGCGGTGACCTTGTACGCACGCGGCATCGCCGATGCGGTGCTCGAAGGCCGCGCCAATGCGGTGGACGATGTGGTCAAGGCCGTGTCGGCCGAAACCTCGGATGAATTTGTTGAAGTGGACGAGGCATCGGCCTGATACTTCCGGCTTTGGAAGAAAGGGGCATTGATGCCCCTTTTTTTTAGCCTCCCCTGGAATTTTGTCGAATCAAGTACGGAGAGAAACAATGGCTGCAATCACTGCAAGCATGGTGGCTGAACTGCGCGGCAAGACCGACGCACCGATGATGGAATGCAAACGGGCCCTGACCGAAGCCGAGGGCGACATGGGCAAGGCTGAAGAGCTGCTGCGCGTCAAGCTCGGTACGAAGGCCGGCAAGGCCGCCGGGCGCATCACTGCCGAGGGCGTGGTGGCCACTGCCCGCGCCGGCGATGCGGGCGCGATGATCGAAGTCAACTGCGAAACCGATTTCGTCACCAAGAACGACGCATTCCTGGCGCTCGCGAACGCCGCGGCGATGCTGGTCGCACAACACGACCCGGCCGACGTCGCCGCGCTGGGCGCCCTGGCTTTCACCCAGGATGGCTTCGGCCCGACGCTCGAAGACGTGCGCCGGGGGCTGATCGGCAAGATCGGCGAGAACATGAGTTTTCGCCGCTTCAAGCGCTTCGCCTCGGGCGCCAAGCTGGCCACCTACCTGCACGGCACCCGTATCGGCGTGGTCGTCGAGTTCGATGGCGACGAGGCTGCCGCCAAGGATGTCGCCATGCATGTGGCGGCCATGAAGCCGGTCGCCCTGTCGAGCGCCAACGTGCCTGCCGAACTGGTGGCGCGGGAGCGTTCGGTGGCCGCTGCCAAGGCTGCGGAAGACGCGACCGCCGCGATCGCGGCCAACAAGCCGGTGCAGTCGCCCGAGATCGTCGCCAAGCGCATCGAAGGCGGGGTGCAGAAATACCTGAAGGAGGTCTCGCTGTTCGACCAGTCGTTCGTGAAGAACGACAAGCAGACCGTGGCGCAGATGCTCAAGTCGGCGAACACCACCGTCAAGGGTTTCACCCTGTACGTCGTGGGCGAGGGCATCGAGAAGAAGGTCGACGACTTTGCCGCCGAGGTCGCCGCGCAGGTGGCGTCGGCGAAGCAGTCCGCCTGACGCGCGCCAGGTGTGGCAGGCCGAAGCGCCTGCCGTTTTGAAACAGTTCCAGGAGATGCCCATGTCCGACCCCAAACCCGCTCACAAACGGATCCTGCTCAAGTTGTCGGGTGAGGCCTTGATGGGGGATGACCAGTTCGGCATCAACCGCGACACGATCGTGCGCATGGTCAACGAGGTCGCCGAGGTCACGCGCATGGGCGTCGAGGTGGCGGTGGTGATCGGCGGGGGCAACATTTTCCGCGGCGTTGCAGGTGGTTCGGTCGGGATGGACCGTTCCACCGCCGACTACATGGGGATGCTGGCCACGGTCATGAATGCACTGGCCCTGGGTGACACCATGAACAAGGCCGGGCTGACCGCGCGCGTGATGTCGGCGATCTCGATCGAACAGGTGGTCGAACCCTATGTCCGGCCCAAGGCCCTGCAGTACCTGGAAGAGGGCAAGGTGGTGATTTTTGCCGCCGGTACCGGCAACCCGTTTTTCACCACCGATACCGCTGCGGCCTTGCGCGGTGCAGAGATTGGCGCCGAGGTGGTGCTCAAGGCGACCAAGGTGGACGGTGTCTACAGCGCAGACCCCAAGAAGGACCCCCTGGCCACGCGTTACAGCAAGATATCCTTCGACGAGGCGATGGCCAAGAACCTCGGGATCATGGACGCTACCGCGTTTGCGCTGTGCCGCGACCAACGCCTGCCGATCAAGGTGTTTTCGATCATCAAGCATGGGGCGCTCAAGCGTGTCGTCCTGGGCGAAGACGAAGGAACCCTGGTCTATGCGTGACAATGGCGCCCAATACAAGCATGGCGGGTGATGGCACCCGTCAGGAGACTGTCGGAGTAGATGATGGACATCGCTGAAATCAGGAAAACGGCTGAAGCCAAGATGGACCAGTCCATCCTGGCGTTCAAGGCCAACTTGACCAAGATCCGAACCGGGCGGGCCAATCCGGCGCTGCTCGATTCCGTGCATGTGGACTACTACGGCTCCAGCCTGCCGATCAGCCAGGTCGCCAATGTATCCCTGCTCGATGCCCGCACGATCAGCATCCAGCCCTGGGAAAAGGGCATGGGCGCCAAGATCGAAAAGGCCATCCGCGAGAGCGACCTCGGGCTCAATCCGGCGTCGATGGGCGACTTGATCCGTGTGCCGATGCCCGCCATGACCGAAGAGCGCCGCAAGGAACTCACCAAGGTGGTCCGGGGCGAAGGCGAAAGCGCCAAGATCGCCGTGCGCAACCTGCGCCGGGATGCCAACGAGGCGGTCAAGAAGCTGGTCAAGGACAAACTCGCATCGGAAGACGACCACAAGCGCTCCGAGGTCGAGATCCAGAAGGTGACCGATCGGCACATCATCGCCATCGACCAGCTGGTGGCGGCCAAAGAGCAGGATCTGATGGCGGTTTGAGGCCAGGGCCGACCTCTCCCCGTTGCACCGCATGAAAAGCGCCGTTCCGAACCATATCGCCATCGTGATGGATGGCAACGGCCGCTGGGCAACCCGCCGCTTCCTGCCGCGCGTCGCGGGGCACAAGTCTGGTGTGGACTCGCTGCGGCGTTGCGTGCGCGCCTGTGCGGTGCGGGGCGTATCGGTGCTGACGGTGTTCGCGTTCTCGTCCGAGAACTGGAGTCGCCCCCAGGAGGAAGTGTCCGGGCTGATGGAGTTGCTGGTGATGGCGCTCTCCAGGGAGGTTCCCCAGCTGGTTGCGGACGGCGTGCGCCTGCATTTCCTGGGCGACCGGGCGCCGCTGTCGAATGCCGTGCGCTCGGGTCTGGAGCGTGCCGAGGCGGCGACTGCGTCCAATACCCGCCTGGTCCTCAATGTGTGTTTCAACTACGGCGGGCGCTGGGACATCGTCCAGGCGGCCAATGTCCTGGCGGCGCGTGGAGAGCCCATCACCGAGTTCAGCCTGGGCACTGCGATGCAACTGGGCCAGGTGCCGGAGCCCGATCTCATCATCCGTACCGGTGGCGAGCAGCGCATCAGCAATTTCCTGCTGTGGCAGGCGGCGTATTCGGAGTTGTACTTCTGCGAGACCCTGTGGCCGGATTTCGACGACAAGGCGCTTGATCTTGCCATCGCGGCGTATGGCCAGCGCGAGAGGCGCTTTGGCAAGACCTCCGATCAACTGCGCGATCGTGCGCCCAGCCAGCAGGCTGCGTAAGGCGCTCACATGCTGTGGCAACGCGTCGTCACGGCAGTCGTACTGCTGCTGGTACTGCTGCCTACGCTTTTCTACCCGTCTCCCGTGCCGTTCTGCGTCGTGGCGCTGCTGTTCATCGTCGCTGGTTCCTGGGAGTGGGCGCGCCTGGCCGGCTTGGGCCAGATGCAGGCGCTGGCCGCCGCCGCCGTTGCCGGACTTGCCTGTGCCGCCGCCTGGTCCGCTGGCCTGCTGGAGCTGAACCTGCGGTGGTTGTGGGTCGCGGCGAGTCTCGTCTGGGTGGTGGGCGGCGCGTACTTGCTGCATGGTGGTGCAGGCGCCCTGCGCGCGGTGCCGCGTCCGGTGCGGCTGGCCCTGGGGCTGGGGTTGCTGTGTGTCGCGTGGCTGGCGGTGGCGCAGGCGCGTGTGGCCGGCGTCAATTACCTGCTTTCGGTGATGTCGCTGGTATGGGTGGCCGACATCGGCGCGTATTTCGCCGGCCGCAGGTGGGGTGGGCGCTGGATCGCCAGGAAACTCGCGCCCAGCATCAGTCCCGGCAAGAGCTGGGAAGGGGTGGTGGGTGGCATGGTGGGTGTTCTGTTGCTGTCGATCATCTGGCGCTGGGCCGATGGCTACTGGCAGGCTGGCACGGGCAGCGCCTATACCCAACTGGCCGCCTCCCTGTCATGGCTGGCGTTGCCGGTGTTGCTGGGGCTCACCGCCATGAGTGTCGCGGGCGACCTGCTGGAGTCGCTGGTCAAGCGGGTTGCCGGTGTCAAGGACAGCAGCGGATTGCTGCCGGGCCATGGCGGCGTGCTCGATCGCCTGGATGCCCTGTTGCCGACGCTGCCGCTGGCGCTGCTGTTTTACGCCTGGTAGGCCCCGCACAGATGTCCGCCCCGAAACAGATCACCATCCTCGGCTCGACCGGCTCGATCGGCGTCAGCACGCTCGATGTGCTGTCGCGCCACCCGGACCGGTTCGAGGTGTTCGCGCTGACCGCGTCGACCCGCGTGGACGAGATGCTGGCCCAGTGCGTCCGGTTCAAGCCGGTTTTTGCCGTGATGGCGTCGCCCGCGCACGGGCTGCAGTTGCATCAGCGTTGCGCGGCGGCGGGTCTGTCGACGCGGGTGCTGGTGGGGCCCGACGCCATGTCCGAAGTGGCCAGCGACGAGCGGGTCGATATCGTCATGGCTGCCATCGTCGGCGCGGCGGGCCTGGCGTCGTGCCTGGCGGCCGCACTGGCGGGAAAACGCCTGCTGCTGGCCAACAAGGAAGCGCTGGTGGTGGGCGGCGAAGTGTTTCTTGCCGCAGTTCGCACGGGCGGTGCCAAGCTGCTGCCCATCGACAGCGAGCATTCGGCGATCTTCCAGTCGCTGCCGGACGATGCGGCAACCTGGCCGCAGGTGATCGACAAACTGCTCCTGACGGCCTCGGGCGGGCCATTTCGCACCCGTGACCCGGCCACGCTGCGCGCCGTGACCCCGCAGGAGGCCTGCGCGCACCCCAACTGGGTGATGGGGCGCAAGATCTCGGTCGACTCGGCCACGATGATGAACAAGGCGCTCGAAGTGATCGAGGCACGTTACCTGTTCGGTGTGCAGCCGCAGCAGATCGAGGTGGTGATCCATCCGCAGAGCGTGATCCACTCGATGGTGCAGTACCGCGACAACTCCATCGTGGCGCAACTGGGCACGGCCGACATGCGGGTGCCCATCGCGTACGGCCTGTCGTGGCCGGCGCGCATGGAGTCGGGTGCACAGGCGCTGGACTTCCAGTCCTTGTCGGCCTTGTCGTTCGAGTCCTTCCAGTCCGCTGGGCACCAGGCACGGTTTCCCGGCCTGCGTCTGGCCTGGCATGTGTTGCGGTCGCCCGCCGGAACCCCCGCCATCCTGAATGCGGCCAACGAGGTCGCCGTGGCGGCGTTTCTGGATCAGCGGATCCGCTTTGACCAGATCCATGCGATCAACGAGTCGGCGTTGGCCGCGGTGCAGGCGACAGGGGCCGCCACACTCGACGACCTGCTGGCACTCGATAGCCAGGCGCGTCGTGTCGCGGACGAACTTGTCCGCACGTGCGCGGCACCGTGACATGAGAGGGCGCAGCGCATGTTGACGATTCTGGCGTTCCTGTTGGCACTGGGCGTTCTGATCGCGGTGCATGAATACGGGCATTACCGCATGGCCGTCGCCTGTGGCGTGCGGGTGTTGCGGTTTTCCGTCGGGTTTGGCCATGTCGTGTGGCGCTGGCAGCCCAAGGGTTCGGCAACCGAGTTTGTGCTGGGGGCCTTTCCCCTGGGCGGTTATGTACGCATGCTCGACGAGCGCGAAGCGCCGGTCGCGCCGGAGGACCGCCACATGGCATTCAATACCCGGCCGCTGGCCGCACGTGCAGCCATCGTGGCCGCCGGCCCGCTGACCAACCTGTTGCTGGCCGTGGTGCTTTACGCGGTGGTCAACTGGAACGGCGTGGAGCAGCCGCGCGCGCTGCTGGCCAGCCCGGTGCCGGGGTCCGTCGCCGAACAGGCCGGGATCGCCGGCGGCGAATTGGTGCAACGTGCCGGTTTCGATGGCGACGAGCCCGATGCGGTGGCCTCGTTCGAGGACTTGCGCTGGCTGTTGGCACAAGGGGCGCTGAAGCAGCGCGACGTGCGCCTGGTGTTGTCTTCTGCCAGGGGTGACGCCGCCTACGACCGGGTGCTGCGGCTGAGCCGCGTGGACACCCAGGACGTGGATGCGCAGCTGTTCCGTCGGATCGGCATCGTCGGACCCATGAGCCGGCCGGTGCTGGGTGATGTGATGGCCGGTGGCGCTGGCGCGGCCGCGGGCCTGCGCGCCGGGGACCTGGTGCTCAGGTTCGGGGCGGTGCCGGTGCGTGACGCACAGCAGCTGCGCGACCTGATCCGCGCCTCGGCACGTGCCGGCACCAGCACGGCCAGCAATTGGATCATCGAGCGTGGCGGGCGGCAACTCGAGATCGCCGTGGAACCACGGGTGGTGGACGAGGCAGGGCGCCCGATCGGCAAGATCGGCGCGGTGGTGGGTGCGCCGGTCGAACTGGTCACGGTCCAGTTGGGCCCGCTCGACGGCCTGTGGGCCGGTGTTGTCAAGACCTGGGAGGTCTCGGCCCTGACGGTGCGCATGATGGGGCGCATGTTGGTGGGTGAGGCGTCGCTGAAGAACCTCAACGGACCCCTGACGATCGCGGACTATGCGGGCAAGTCTGCCAGCCAGGGGCTGACCGCGTACCTGCTGTTCCTGGCCCTGATCAGCGTCAGCCTGGGCGTGCTGAACCTGCTGCCGCTGCCCGTCCTCGACGGAGGGCACCTGATGTATTATCTTTGGGAGGCTGTGACCGGCACCGGCGTGACCGATGCCTGGATGGAGCGGCTCCAGCGTGGCGGAGTCGCCGTGCTGATCCTCATGATGAGCATCGCTCTTTACAACGACCTGGCCAGGATCCTCGGCTGAGACCCCGGTTTCGGCCGGCCACACACGACTGTTTCTGACACGACAAAATGCACTTCAAACGTATTCGCAGGGATCTGCTTTCCATCGCCGTTGCCCTCAGTTGCGCAACCGGCACCGCATGGGCGGTAGACCCTTTCACCGTGCGCGACATCCGTGTCGAGGGGCTGCAGCGGGTCGAGGCCGGGACCATCTTCGCGTCGATACCGATCAGGGTCGGCGACACCTTCAGCGATGAAAAAGGCGCGGCCGCCATCCAGGCCCTGTTTGCATTGGGCCTGTTCAAGGACGTGCGTGTCGAGGTGAGTGGCGATGTGCTGGTGGTGATCGTCGAGGAGCGTCCCACGGTGGCCGACATCGAGTTCAGCGGCAACAAGGAGTTCGACAAGGACCTGCTGCGCAATTCGCTGCGCGACGCCGGCCTGGCCGACGGCAGGCCCTACGACCGCGCCGTGCTGGATCGCGCCGAGCAGGAGCTCAAGCGGCAATACATCAACCGCGGCCTGTATGCCGCCGAGGTGGTGACGACCGTCACCCCGGTCGAGCGCAACCGCGTCAATCTCGCATTCACGATCACCGAGGGCGACCGGGCCAAGATCAAGGAGATCCGCATTGTCGGCAACAAGGTGTTCAGCGACTCCACCCTGCGCGACCTGTTCGACCTGGACACCGGCGGCTGGCTCAGCTGGTACACCAAGTCGGACCAGTACTCACGCGCCAAACTCAACGCCGACCTGGAGACACTGCGCTCCTACTACCTCACCCGCGGGTACCTCGAATTCCGGATCGACTCGACCCAGGTCGTGATCTCGCCCGACAAGCAGGACATCAGCATCGCCGTCACCGTCACCGAGGGCGAGCGTTTCGTGGTGTCGGCGGTCAAGCTCGAAGGCAACTACCTGGGCAAGGAAGACGAATTCAAGCCGATGATCGCCATTCGTCCCGGACAGGCCTACAACGCGGACGCGGTAGTGCAGACCACCAAGGCGTTCACCGATTTCTTCGGCAACTTCGGTTATGCATTCGCGCAGGTCGAGGCCAAGCCGGAGGTGGACCGCGTCAACAACCGCGTGGCCATCGTCCTGCAGGCCGAGCCATCGCGCCGAGCCTATGTACGCCGGATCAACGTCGCGGGCAACAACCGCACCCGGGACGAGGTGGTGCGGCGCGAGTTCCGGCAGTTCGAGTCTGCATGGTATGACGCGGACAAGATCAAGCTGTCGCGCGACCGCGTGGACCGGCTGGGTTTCTTCAAGGAGGTCGTGGTCGAAACCCAGGAGGTCGCCGGGTCTTCGGACCAGGTCGACCTGACGGTCGCAGTGGTTGAAAAGCCGACCGGCAATCTCAGCTTGGGAGCCGGTTTCTCCAGCGGCGACGGGCTTGGACTCACTGCCGCGATCAGGCAGGAAAATGCCTTTGGCTCCGGCAACTCGCTGGGTGTGCAGCTCAACACCAGCAAGATCAACCGCACCGTGGTCTTCAGCACCACCGACCCGTATTTCACGGTAGATGGTGTCTCCCGTTCCATCGATGTCTACCACCGCAGCACCAGCCCGTATTCAGATACCAACAGCTACAAGCTGGTGACGAGCGGCGCATCGCTGCGTTTCGGAGTCCCGTTCACGGAAACCGACACGGTGTATTTCGGGGGTGGGGTGGAACGCACCCGCATCGTTCCCGGCACCAACCTGCCGGCTGCCTACGTCACCTACGCCAACCAGTTCGGGTATTCCAGTGGCACGGTGCCGCTGACGCTCGGGTGGGCGCGCGACACCCGGGACAGCGCGCTGGTTCCCAACAATGGCGTGTTCCAGCGGGTCACGGGGGAATGGGGTGTGGCGGGCGACGCCAAGTACATCACCGGCAGCTACCAGTACCAGCAGTACGTGCCCCTGAACAAGCAATTCACCGTGGCCTTCAATGGCGATGTGGGGCTAGGCAAGGGCTTGTCTGGTCTACCGTTTCCGCTGTTCAAGAACTTCTTTGGTGGCGGCCTGGGTTCGGTGCGCGGGTTCGAGCAGGGCAGCCTCGGTTTGCGGGATGCCGTGTCGGGCGCATCGCTGGGCGGCACCAAGAAACTCAACGCCAACATCGAATTGCTCACGCCCTTCCCCGGCGCCGGCAATGACCGCACGTTGCGGATGTTCACATTCTTCGACGTGGGCAATGTTTTTGGCGCGTCGCAGCCGATACGCCTCAATGAACTGCGCGCCGGTGCAGGGGTCGGCATCAGCTGGGTGTCGCCGCTCGGCCCATTGCGCCTGGCCTTGTCACGGCCGGTCAAGAAGTTCGCTGGCGATAAAATTCAGAATATTCAATTTCAGATCGGAACGTCTTTCTAATGAAGATTCTTTCTCGCCATGTCGCCACCGCGCTCCTGCTCGGTGTCGCTGCCCTGTCGGCGCAGGTCCAGGCTCAGGAGTTCCGGGTCGGGTTTGTCAACACCGACCGAATCTTCAAGGAAGCGACTTCCGCGAAGGCGGCGCAGACCAAGCTGGAGCAGGAATTCTCGAAGCGTGAAAAGGAACTGGTTGACCTCGGAGCGTCGCTGAAGACCCTGAACGACAAGCTGGAACGCGAGGGCCCGACCCTGTCGGACAGCCAGCGCGCCACACGGCAAAAACAGCTGGTCGACCAGGACCGGGATTTCCAGCGCAAGCGGCGCGAGTTCCAGGAAGACCTCAATGCACGCAAGAATGAAGAGCTGCAGTTGGTGCTGGAGCGTGCCAACCGGGTGGTCAAGCAGGTGGCCGAGGCCGAAAAATACGATCTGGTGATCCAGGAAGCCGTGTACATCAGCCCCAAACACGACATTACCGACAAGGTCATCAAGGCACTCAACGCCGGGGCCAAGTAAGCGGTTGGCAGGGGCACTGGCGTGACCTTGTCCCTGGCTCAGATTGTCGAGGCACTTGGGGGCGAACTGCATGGCGACCCGGCCGCCCGGATCACCGGGCTCGCCGCCCTGTCGACCGCCACCCGCGGCGACCTGAGTTTCGTCAGCCATCCGCGCTATCGGACCCAGCTGGCCGGTAGCCAGGCCGCCTGTGTCATCGTCGGCCCGGAGCTTGCGGAGGCGGCGCGCGGGCGTGGTGCCTGCATCGTCGCCGATCAGCCCTATCTGTACTTCGCGCGGCTCACCCAGCTGTGGAAGCGCCGCACCAGGCCCGCGCCCGCTGGCGGTATACATGCCAGCGCGGTTGTCGACACGCTCGCCGAAGTCGACCCCAGCGCTACGGTGGGGCCGCTGTGTGTCATCGAGCGGGGTGCCCGGATCGGCGCCGGCACGGTGCTCAAGTCCCGGGTGACCGTCGGCGAAGACTGCGTGATCGGTGCGCGCTGCATCCTGCATGCGGGTGCGGTCATCGGCGCGGACGGTTTCGGTTTTGCACCCGCCAATGGCACCTGGGAGAAGATCGAACAACTCGGTTCCGTGCGCATCGGCGACGACGTGGAGATCGGGGCCAACACCTGCATCGACCGTGGCGCGCTGGCCGACACCGTCATCGAAGATGGCGTCAAGCTCGATAACCTGATCCAGATCGGGCACAACGTGCGGGTCGGGCGTCACACCGCGATGGCGGCCTGTGCCGGTGTTGCCGGCTCGGCCACCATCGGAGCCAATTGCACCATCGGCGGTGCTGCGGTGGTGCTCGGGCACCTGGAGCTGGCCGAAGGAGTCCACATCTCCGCGGCATCGGTGGTCACCCGATCGATCCACAAGCCGGGTCACTACAGCGGCCTGTTTCCGATCGACGACAATTCGAAGTGGGAGAAAAACGCGGCTGCGCTCAAGCGCCTGCACGACCTGCGCTCGCGCCTGCTGGCGCTCGAAAAACTCAGCAACCAATCGACCACCCCGCCATGATGGACATCCACCAGATCCTCAAGCAGCTTCCGCACCGTTTTCCGTTCCTGCTCGTTGACCGGGTGCTGGAGATCGAGAAGGGCAAGCGGATCAAGGCGCTCAAGAACGTGACCATGAACGAGCCGTTCTTCACCGGGCATTTCCCGCATCGGCCGGTGATGCCGGGGGTGCTGATGCTGGAGGCGCTGGCCCAGGCCGCGGGCCTGCTGGCCTTCGACACGCTGGGCGTGACGCCCGACGACAAGACCGTGTACTACTTTGCCGGCATCGATGGCGCCCGTTTCAAGCGCCCGGTCGAACCGGGCGATCAGCTGATGCTGCATGCGCAGCTCGAGCGCATGCGCTCGGGCATCTTCAAGTTCAAGGCGCATGCGATGGTGGGCGAAGAGCTGGCCGTCGAGGCGGAGCTGATCTGCACCATGCGCACCATCGCCTGAGCGCAGGGGTGCCGCCTTGACTGCGCAAAAGATCCATCCCACGGCCATCGTCGACCCGGGCGCGGAGCTCGATGGCACGGTCCTGGTCGGCCCCTACACGGTCATCGGTCCTCATGTGCGGGTCGATGCCGGAACCACCATCGGCGCGCACTGCGTGCTCGAAGGGCACACGACGATCGGGCGCGACAACCGGGTGTTCCAGTTCAATTCGCTTGGCGCCGTACCGCAGGACAAGAAGTACGCGGGTGAACCCTGCGAGCTGGTCATCGGGCACCGCAACACCATCCGCGAGTTCTGCACCTTCAACATCGGCTCCCCCGGCGACGCGGGAGTCACCCGCGTGGCGGATGACAACTGGATCATGGCCTATGTTCATCTGGCCCATGATTGCCAGGTCGGAAGCCACACCATCTTTGCCAACAACTCCCAGCTGGCCGGCCATGTGCAGGTGGGCGACTGGGCCATCCTGGGCGGGTTCACCGTGGTGCATCAGTTCGTGCGGATCGGCGCGCACAGCATGACGGCGATGTGCTCCCTGCTGTTTGCCGACCTGCCGCCCTACGTGATGTGCCAGGGCCAGCCGGCGGCGGCCCGCTCGATGAACTTCGAAGGCTTGCGCCGGCGCGGCTTTTCGGCCGAACGCATTGCCTGTGTCAAGGCGATGCACAAGGCCCTGTACCGCGACAACCTGCCCTTGGCCGAGTCGCGCGCGCGCATCGCGGAGCTGGTGCAGGACTTCCCCGATTCGGACGGCGACGTGCAGGGGATGCTGTCGTTCCTCGACCAGGTCGCCCCGGGCCGCGGCATCGTACGGTGATCCGATGATGCTGGCCCGGGCGGGTGGCGGGGCGCCACACACTGGCCGATGGCCTGCCTGCGCGATGGTTGCCGGCGAGGCATCCGGCGACCTGCTGGCGGCCCTGCTGATGGACGGCCTGCAGGCGCGCTGGCCCCGGCTGACCGCGTTCGGGATCGGCGGGTCGTCCATGGTCGCCAGGGGCTTCGACGCCTGGTGGCCGAGCGACGCGCTGGCGGTACGCGGCTATGTCGAAGTTCTGCGGCACTACCGCGGCATTGTCGCGATCCGCCGGCAGTTGAAGCAGCGCCTGCTGCGCGATGCGCCGGATGTGTTCATCGGCGTCGACGCGCCGGATTTCAACCTCGACCTGGAGCGCGACCTGAAGCGCGCGGGCATTCGAACCGTGCATTTCGTGAGCCCGTCCGTATGGGCCTGGCGGGCAGAGCGTCTGGCGCGGATCCGCGCCAGCGCCGACCACGTGTTGTGCCTGTTCCCGTTCGAGCCTGCGCTGCTGCACGCCCATGGCGTTGCAGCCACCTACGTCGGACACCCGCTTGCCAATGTGATTCCCATGCACGCCGACCGTGCCGGCGCGCGGCAGGCCCTGGGCCTGGCGCCTGATGCCCAGGTCGTGGCCTTGCTGCCGGGCAGCCGGGTGTCCGAGATCCGTTACCTGGCGCGCCGGTTCTTTGATGCCGCGCTGCTGCTGCTGCACCAGCGGCCTGCGTTGAAGTTCGTGCTGCCGGCAGTCCCAGCGCTGCAGCCGACACTGACTGGCCTGGCGCGGGCGTCGGGCCTGGCGGGTCGTGTGCAAATTCTGACCGGCCAGTCCCACCTGGCGCTGGCAGCCTGTGACGTGACGCTCATCGCCAGCGGAACCGCCACGCTGGAGGCCGCCCTGTTCAAGCGCCCGATGGTGATCGCCTACAACATGCACTGGTTGTCCTGGCAGATCATGCGCCGCCAGCGCCTGCAGCCCTGGGTCGGATTGCCCAATATCCTGTGCCGCGACTTCGTCGTGCCCGAGTTGCTTCAGGATGCGGCGACGCCGGCGGCCATGGCGGCGCAGGTCTTGGTCTGGCTCGACAATCCCGGGCGCGTCGACGCGCTCGCACGGCGCTTTTCCCAACTTCATGAAGATCTGTCGCGTGATACCGCGCGTCTGGCCTCCGATGCGATCGCGCAAGTACTCCACGCTGCCTGAGCAGGCTGCATTCGACTGGGACCGGGCCGGCCTCGTAGCCGGCGTGGACGAGGCCGGCCGTGGTCCGCTGGCCGGGCCGGTGGTGGCTGCGGCCGTCATCCTGGACGAACGCCATCCGATCGCCGGCCTGGCGGATTCCAAGAAGCTGAGCGCCGCCCAGCGTGAGCGGCTGTTCGACCAGATTTGTGCCCATGCCCTGTGCTGTTCGATCGCGCAAGCCAGCGTCGAGGAGATCGACCGGCTCAATATCCTGCAGGCGACGCTGCTGGCAATGCAGCGGGCGGTGGCGGGGCTGAGGCTCAAGCCGGTCAAGGTACTGGTGGACGGCAACCGGCTGCCGGTGCTCGATGTCCTGGCCGAGGCTATCGTCAAGGGCGACGCGCTGGTGCCCAGCATTTCGGCGGCCTCGATTCTTGCCAAGGTGCACCGCGATCGCTGGTGCGCGCAGTTGCACCAGCATTTCCCGCAGTACGGCTTTGACGCGCACAAGGGGTATGGCACGGCACAGCATCTGGCGGCGTTGCGCAGCCATGGCGCCTGTCCCGAGCACCGCCGGACGTTTGCCCCTGTCGCCGAGGTGCTGTGATGGGTGAGTCCGCGCGTCCCCGGCCGGTTCATGTCGCGTCGCGCGACAACCCGCTGGTCAAGCAACTGCGCCGCCTGTCCGACCATGGCACGGCCTACCGCAAGCTGGGCCAGTTCTGGATCGAGGGCGAGCATCTGTGCCACGCGGCATTGGAGCGTCAGTTGCGCCCGGGCAGCCTGGTGGTGGCCGAGTCGTATGTGTCGCGCGTACCGCCGTCGTGGACGCAGGCCGCAGCGCGCATGGTGGTGCTGACCGACACGCTGTTCGACGGTATCAGCGGTCTGGAGTCGCCGGCACGGATCGGATTCGTGATGGATATGCCGGATGCCATGCAACCCCGCGCGGGGCTCGCCACGGTGGTGCTGGACCGGATCCAGGACGCCGGCAACGTTGGCTCGATCCTGCGCAGTGCGGCGGCCTTCGGATTTCGCCAGGTGCTGGCCCTGGAAGGCACGGCGGGGCTGTGGTCGCCCAAGGTCCTGCGCGCAGGCATGGGTGCGCATTTCGGCCTCGACCTGGTGGAGGGGCTCGACGCCGGCGCGGTGCTGGCAACCGGCCTGACGCTGGTGGTGACAAGTTCCCACCAGGGCGCCGAGCTGCGTCGCACGCTCTTGCCGCGGCCCTGCGCCTGGGTGTTCGGGCACGAAGGCCAGGGCGTCGGCCCGGCGCTCATGCAGCAGGCCGGGCTGTCGGTGCGGATCCCCCAACCCGGGGGCGGGGAGTCCCTGAACGTCGCGGCCGCCGCGGCGATCTGCCTGTACGCCAGTTGCCTGTCCACCTCGGATTAGGCCTGCCCACCGGGCCGATGGGCCACAGCCGCTGGCTATAATGCAGGGCTGTCCAGAAAGCAGCCGCCCCGCGCGATTTCTCAAGTCGATTTCCCCTTGAAGAGCAGCAGCCAGGAGTCTGGTCTTGTGGATGCCTGGGCGTACCCGTAACCTATCCGGAGAACCCAGTGCTCTTGTCTCTCAAGGGAAACAAACCCCCAGCCATCCTGGCGCTCGCAGACGGCACGGTCTACTTCGGTGATTCGATCGGGGCCTCAGGCTCCTGCGTCGGCGAAGTCGTCTTCAATACCTCGATGACGGGGTACCAGGAAATCCTCACCGACCCCAGCTATTGCCAGCAGATCGTCACGCTCACCTACCCGCATATCGGCAACTACGGCACCAATGACCAGGACTGCGAGTCGACCCGCGTGCACGCCGCCGGCCTGATCATCAAGGACCTGCCGCTGGAGGCGTCCAACTTCCGCTCGCAGGCCACGCTGGCCCAGTACCTGCAGGCGAGCGGCACGGTGGCGATAGCCAACCTCGATACCCGCAAGCTGACGCGCCAACTGCGCAGCCAGGGCGCGCAAAACGGCTGCATCCTGAGCCTGGACCAGGGCGCCTCGCCCAGCCAGGCGGCGATCGACCGCGCCGTGGCGGACGCGCGAGGCGCCCCGTCGATGGCCGGTCTGGACCTGGCCCGTGTCGTCTCCGTGACCAAGGCTTACCCATGGGCCGAGACCGAATGGTCGCTCGAAGGTGCGCAGCATGGGGCAGGTCCCGGATTCGGCTCCCAGGACAACCCGCGCTTCCATGTGGTCGCCTACGACTTCGGTGTCAAGCGCAACATCCTGCGCTTGCTGGCTCAGCGTGGCTGCCGGGTCACCGTGGTGCCGGCACAGACGCCGGCCAGCCAAGTGCTGGCGCTTCGTCCCGACGGCATCTTCCTGTCCAACGGGCCGGGTGACCCGGAGCCCTGCGCCTACGCGATACGGGCAGTGCGTGAACTGCTCGACACCGGTCTGCCGACCTTCGGCATCTGCCTGGGGCACCAGATCCTGGCGCTCGCCTCGGGTGCGCGCACCTTCAAGATGAAGTTCGGCCACCATGGCGCCAACCACCCGGTGAAGGATCTCGATACCGGGCGCGTCAGCATCACCAGCCAGAACCACGGCTTCGCGGTGGATGAGGCCAGCCTGCCGGCCAACCTGCGCGCGACCCACGTCAGCCTGTTCGACGGCACGCTGCAGGGCCTGGCGCGTACCGACCGGCCGGCATTCTGCTTCCAGGGCCATCCCGAAGCGTCCCCGGGGCCCCACGACATCTCCTACCTTTTCGAGCGCTTTGTCGCCCTGATGGAACAGCCGACCCGGAGCGAACATGCCTAAGCGCACAGACATCAAGAGCGTCCTCATCATCGGCGCCGGGCCGATCATCATCGGCCAGGCCTGCGAATTCGACTACTCCGGCGTGCAGGCCTGCAAGGCGCTGCGCGAGGAGGGATTCAGGGTCATCCTGATCAACAGCAACCCGGCCACGATCATGACCGACCCGGCCACCGCCGACGTCACCTACATCGAGCCGATCACCTGGCACACGGTGGAGAAGATCATCGCCAAGGAGCGGCCCGACGCGATCCTGCCGACCATGGGCGGGCAGACGGCGCTCAACTGCGCACTCGACCTCTGGCATCAGGGCGTATTGGAGCGATACAAGGTCGAACTGATCGGCGCCAGCCCGGAAGCCATCGACAAGGCCGAGGACCGGCTCAAGTTCAAGCAGGCGATGACCCGCATCGGCCTGGGTTCCGCGCGTTCGGGCATCGCCCACAGCATGGACGAGGCCTGGGTGGTGCAGAAGACACTCGGTTTCCCGACCGTGATCCGCCCGAGCTTCACCCTGGGTGGCACCGGTGGCGGCATCGCCTACAACGCGGAGGAATTCGAGACCATCTGCAAACGCGGGCTGGAGGCCTCGCCGACCAACGAGTTGCTGATCGAGGAGTCGCTGCTCGGCTGGAAGGAATTCGAGATGGAGGTGGTGCGCGACAAGGCGGACAACTGCATCATCGTCTGCTCGATCGAGAACCTCGATCCGATGGGGGTACACACCGGCGACTCGATCACCGTGGCGCCGGCCCAGACCCTGACCGACCGCGAATACCAGATCCTGCGCAACGCCTCGCTGGCGGTGCTGCGCGAGATCGGCGTGGACACCGGTGGCTCGAACGTGCAGTTCGCGATCAACCCGGTCGACGGCCGCATGGTCGTGATCGAGATGAATCCGCGTGTCAGCCGCTCTTCGGCACTGGCGTCCAAGGCCACCGGTTTTCCGATCGCCAAGATCGCCGCCAAGCTGGCGGTGGGTTACACGCTGGATGAACTGCGCAACGAGATCACGGGCGGTGCGACACCGGCGAGTTTCGAGCCCAGCATCGACTACGTGGTCACCAAGATACCGCGTTTCGCATTCGAAAAGTTCCCGGCTGCCGATTCCCGGCTGACCACCCAGATGAAGTCGGTGGGCGAGGTGATGGCAATCGGCCGGACCTTCCAGGAGTCGTTTCAGAAGGCTCTGCGCGGGCTCGAAGTGGGCGTCGACGGCATGAACGAGAAGACGCAGGACCGCGAGGTGCTCGAGAAGGAACTTGGCGAACCCGGCCCCGAGCGCATCTGGTACGTGGGTGACGCCTTTGCCCAGGGCATGACGGTGGATGAGGTCTTTGCGTTGACCAGGATCGATCCCTGGTTCCTGGTGCAGATCGAGGAAATCGTCAAGATCGAGCTGGAGCTTGAAACCAAGACGCTCGACGTGCTGGACGCACCCACGCTGCGCGCCCTCAAGAAGAAGGGGTTCTCCGACCGCCGCCTGGCGCGCCAGCTCAAGACCACCGACAAGGTGATCCGGGACCTGCGCCGCTCGCTGGGTGTGCGGCCGGTGTACAAACGCGTCGACACCTGCGCGGCTGAATTCCCGACCAACACCGCCTACCTGTATTCGACCTACGAGGACGAATGCGAGGCATTGCCCACCGACCGCAGGAAGATCATGGTGCTGGGTGGTGGTCCCAACCGGATCGGGCAGGGCATCGAGTTCGACTATTGCTGTGTCCACGCCGCGCTGGCCATGCGCGAAGACGGGTACGAGACCATCATGGTCAACTGCAATCCTGAAACCGTCTCGACCGACTACGACACCAGCGACCGCCTGTACTTCGAGCCGCTGACACTGGAGGACGTGCTCGAGATCGTGGACAAGGAAAAGCCCCTGGGTGTGATCGTCCAGTACGGAGGCCAGACCCCGCTGAAGCTGGCGCTCGACCTGGAGGCCAACGGCGTGCCGATCATCGGTACCAGCCCGGACATGATCGACGCAGCGGAAGACCGCGAACGTTTCCAGAAGCTGTTGCACGACCTGGGCCTGCGCCAGCCGCCCAATGCCACGGCACGTACCGAACCGGAGGCGCTGGAAAAGGCCGCCGCGCTCGGTTACCCGCTGGTGGTGCGCCCGAGCTATGTGCTCGGGGGGCGGGCCATGGAGATCGTGCACGAACAGCGCGACCTGGAGCGCTACATGCGCGAGGCGGTGAAGGTGTCGCACGACTCGCCGGTGCTGCTGGACCGCTTCCTCAACGACGCCATCGAATGCGACGTCGATGCTTTGTGTGACGGCGAGCGCGTGTTCATCGGCGGTGTCATGGAGCACATCGAGCAGGCTGGCGTGCACAGCGGGGACTCCGCATGCTCCCTGCCGCCGTACTCGCTGAGTGCCGCCACCGTGGCCGAACTCAAGTTGCAGACAGCGGCGATGGCACGTGCCCTGAATGTGGTCGGCCTGATGAACGTGCAGTTCGCGATCCAGCAGCTGCGGGACGAGCAGGGCGTCGAGCGCGACACGATCTTCGTGCTCGAGGTGAACCCGCGTGCGTCGCGCACCGTGCCCTTCGTCAGCAAGGCGACCGGCATCCAGTTGGCCAAGGTGGCGGCGCGCTGCATGGTAGGCCAGACGCTGGACGCCCAGGGTATCGGGGCCGAGGTGTTGCCGCCGTATTTCAGCGTCAAGGAGGCGGTGTTCCCGTTCGTCAAGTTCCCCGGAGTCGACACCATCCTCGGGCCCGAGATGAAGTCGACCGGCGAGGTTATGGGTGTGGGCAAGACCTTCGGCGAGGCGTTCGTGAAGTCACAACTCGGCGCCGGCACCAGGCTGCCACGCTCCGGCAAGGCCTTCATTTCGGTCAAGCAAAGCGACAAGGCGCGCGCCGTGGGTGTGGCTGCCGGCCTGAAGGCCATGGGGTTCGACCTGGTGGCCACCAAGGGCACGACGGCGGCCATCACGGCGGCGGGCATTGCCTGCCAGGCTGTGAACAAGGTGACCGAAGGTCGCCCGCACATTGTCGACATGATCAAGAACAACGAGATCGCGTTCGTGGTCAATACCGTCGAAGAACGGCGCAACGCGATCGCCGACTCGCGCCAGATCCGCACCTCCGCCCTGCTGGCCAGGGTCACCACCTTCACCACGATCGCCGGCGCTGAAGCGGCCGTGGAAGGCATGAAATACCTGGACAAACTCGACGTGGTGTCGCTCCAGGAGTTGCACCGCGAACTCGCGGCATAATCCGCAGTCCCCGCCGGGTCGGGTCCCGCGTGTACGCGCAGGACCGTGCCGGCACCAAACTTTCCCGGGTCATATCCATGGCAACCATTCCCATCACCCTGCGCGGCGCCGACAAGCTCAAGGCCGAACTGCACCGCCTCAAGACGGTGGACCGCCCGTGGGTCATCAACGCCATCGCCGAAGCCCGTGCGCAGGGCGACCTGAGCGAAAACGCCGAATACGAAGCCGCCAAGGACCGCCAGGGTTTCATCGAAGGCCGTATCCAGGAGGTGGAGAGCAAGCTGTCGATGGCCCAGGTCATCGACCCGACCACGCTCGAGGCCGGTGGCCGGGTGGTGTTTGGCGCCACCGTCGAACTGGAAGACGAGGGCTCGGGTGAAGTGGTCAAGTACCAGATCGTCGGCGAAGACGAGGCCGACCTGAAACTCGGGCTGGTCAATATCAGCAGCCCGATCGCCCGGGCGCTGATCGGCAAGGAGGAGGGCGATACCGCCGAGGTGGTCGCGCCGGGGGGCATCCGGCATTACGAGATCGTCGCCGTCCACTACCTCTGAGCAATTCGTGTCCTGGCCGGTCTGGGTTGCGGCATTGTGGTGGGGCAGCCTGACTACGCTCGGGTTCGGTGTCGTGCCTCTTTTGTTTGCCACGCTGGCAACGCCGGCGCAGGCCGGCAACATGGCCGCCCGCCTGTTCGAGGTTCAGACCGGGGTGTCGGCCGTCCTGGGGGTGTTGTTGCTGGTGGCATCCCGCGCGCAGCGTGATGCCGATCTGGCTCGGCGCGCGCGCACCGCGCCACCGTTCGTGCTGGGCGGTGTCGTCATGGCCCTGCTGGTGCAGTTTGCGGTGGCACCGCATATCGTGGCGCGCGAGAACCTGCGGCTATGGCACTCTGCGGGAGCCGTAATGTACGGCGTTCAGTGGGTCTGCGCCGCGGCCAGCTTCTGGTGCATGGTGCGGCCGGGGGCGCGCGATCAGCCCTGATTGCGCTTCTTGATGCTGACCTTCTTGGGCTTGGCGCGCTTGATCTGCCCGCCGGGCGTGAGTCGCTGGTTGCCGAGCACCCGCAGCGTGCGGACTTCCGGACGCTGGCCGCCGCGCTTGCTGTACTTGAGGATCTTGACGTCGCGCGGCCCGGGCATCTTGTCTTCGTCCGGTGCACGTTCCTTGGCGGGCATCGGGCGCCAGAGCACCAGCAACTTGCCGATATGCTGGATCGGCGCCGCGCCGAGTTCCTCGGTCAGGGCCTGGAACATGGCTTCGCGGGCGACGCGGTCGTCGGAGAACACCCGGACCTTGATCAGCCCATGGGCATCGAGCGCACCGGAAATCTCCTTCTTGACCGGGTCGGTCAATCCATCGGAGCCGACCATGACGACCGGATCGAGATGGTGGGCCAGCGAACGGTGTTCTTTTCGCTGGGCGGGGGTTAGTTGAATCTGGGGCATCGCCCTATTATCGGTGCAATGAAAACGCGAACCAAAAGCAAGAAGGTCAACCGGGCCTGGCTCAATGACCATGTGAACGATCCCTACGTCAAACTGGCGAAGCGGGAAGGCTACCGCGCGCGCGCGGCGTACAAGCTCAAGGAAATCGACGAGGCCCTGCATCTGATCAAGCCGGGCGACCTGATCGTGGACCTGGGCTCGGCCCCCGGCGCCTGGAGCCAGTATGTCCGCAACCGCCTGTCTCCGAAGACCGCGGTGGGCGGCGGCGCGGCGGTGGGCGAATTGAATGGCACGATCATCGCGCTGGATATCCTGCCGATGGAGCCGGTAGAAGGGGTTCAGTTCCTGCAGGGCGACTTCCGCGAACCCGCCATGCTGGCGCAACTCGCGCAGACCATGGGCGGGCGCCTGGCCGATACCGTGGTGTCGGATATGGCCCCCAACCTGTCGGTCATCGAATCGGCCGACGCGTCGCGCATCTCGCACCTGGTGGAACTGGCGCTGGAATTCAGCCAGTTGCACATGAAACCGCAGGGTGCGCTGGTCGTCAAGGTGTTCCACGGCAGCGGCTACAGCCAGTTGGTGAAACTGTTCAAGGAGTCGTTCCTGGTGGTCAAGCCGATCAAGCCCAAGGCGTCCCGCGACAAGTCGTCCGAGACCTTTCTGGTGGGCATCGGGCTCAAGCCCGCACCGGCAACAGCCGATTAAGCGTTACCAGAAGTTGCGAAACCGCAGAATTCCCTTGCCCTGACTGCGGTTGACCGCATGTTTTTTGGGTGCCGGACGCCTTGAAACGCCTAAAATGGGGCGCAGGTATGCCTTGTTGTCACAGAAGCCCCAGGATCGGAGCCCCGCTTGAATAATCAGTGGTTTTCAAAAGTAGCCGTATGGCTCGTCATCGCCTTGGTGCTGTTCACGGTGTTCAAGCAGTTCGACACCCGCGGCGTCGCCAATGCGGGCTACCTGGGTTACTCGGACTTCCTGGAGGAAGTGCGCGGCAAGCGCATCAAGAGCGCCGTCATCCAGGAGGGGCAGGGCGGCACCGAGATCATCGCCATCACCAACGACGACCGCAAGGTGCGCACCACAGCCACCTACCTCGACCGCGGTCTGGTGGGCGACCTCATCGCCAATGGCGTCAAGTTCGATGTCAAGGCGCGCGAGGAAAGCTCCCTGCTCATGACGCTGCTGGTCAGCTGGGGCCCGATGTTGCTCCTGATCGGCGTCTGGGTCTACTTCATGCGGCAGATGCAGGGTGGTGGCAAGGGTGGAGCCTTCAGTTTCGGCAAGAGCAAGGCCCGCATGCTCGACGAAAACACCAACCAGATCACTTTTGCCGACGTGGCCGGCTGCGACGAGGCGAAGGAAGAAGTGAAGGAGGTGGTCGATTTCCTGAAAGATCCGCAGCGCTTCCAGAAACTCGGCGGCCGCATTCCGCGCGGCTTGTTGCTGGTAGGCCCCCCGGGCACCGGCAAGACACTGCTGGCCAAGGGTATCGCCGGTGAGGCCAAGGTACCGTTTTTCTCGATCTCGGGCTCGGATTTCGTCGAGATGTTCGTCGGTGTCGGCGCAGCCCGGGTGCACGACATGTTCGACAACGCCAAGAAGAACGCGCCCTGCATCATCTTCATCGACGAAATCGACGCCGTCGGCCGCCAGCGTGGCGCGGGCCTGGGCGGCGGCAACGACGAGCGCGAGCAGACGCTGAACCAGATGCTCGTCGAGATGGACGGCTTCGAGACCAATGTCGGTGTGATCGTGGTGGCGGCCACCAACCGCCCGGACATCCTCGACGCGGCGCTGCTGCGTCCAGGCCGGTTCGACCGCCAGGTCTATGTGACCTTGCCCGACATCCGCGGCCGCGAGCAGATCCTCAACGTGCACATGCGCAAGGTGCCGCTGGGCCAGGACGTCAGCCCCAGCGTGATCGCGCGCGGCACGCCTGGCATGTCGGGTGCCGACCTGGCCAACCTCTGCAATGAGGCGGCGCTGATGGCGGCGCGGCGTGGCGCACGCGTGGTCGAGATGCAGGACTTCGAGAAAGCCAAGGACAAGATCCTGATGGGCCCGGAACGCAAGAGCATGGTCATGCCCGAGAGCGAGCGCATCAACACCGCCTACCATGAGTCCGGGCACGCGCTGATCGGCAAGATGTTGCCCAAGTGCGACCCGGTCCACAAGGTGACGATCATTCCGCGCGGCCGCGCGCTGGGCGTCACCATGAGCCTGCCGGCGCAGGACCGCTACAGCTACGACAGCGAATACATGCTCAACCAGATCAGCATGCTGTTCGGATCAATTATTGGTCGCTACCACGGTGATAGAAGTCGGTGTTGATGTCCCCAATGCAAGCTTAATGGTGATTGAGCATGCAGAACGTTCTGGCTTAAGCCAATTGCACCAACTGCGTGGGCGAGTGGGGCGCGGCGCAGCAA
>JANMZX010000132.1:0-31865 GCA_031383745.1 Rhodoferax sp.
GACGGACGCGGCGACTGGCCGCAAGTCCTGGATCGCGCTGGGCGACGGCAAGGTGCGCATGTTCTTCGAGCCCACCGCCGTCGTTGCCGGCAGCTACACGCTGACCGTCGCATCCACCGCCTGGCAGGACTCCACCGGCGCCAGCAGCGACCGCAACAAGAGCTTCAGCTTCACGCTGGTCGACCCGCGGGCCGAGGTGGTCTCGCCGTTCAACGCCAACCGGCCAGCCGTCGACGTGCACGTGGCCAATGCTGCGGGCGGCAATGCGTACATCGACGTGATCTACCGCGCCACGCCGGGCGCCGGGCTGGACTACGCATCGATTCTCGATGCCGGCCAGGAGTTCGAGCTCACCGGCCTGGATGGCATCGATGGCACGCCGTCGCCGCTGGCCGTTGCGATCGACGCGAACGGTGTCGCCAGCAGCACCGTGCTGACCAAGCCGACCGGCAAGAGCGACGCCGAGTGGTACACCCAGCTTGCCAACGACGGCGTCACGCAGTTCCGGTACTCGGCAACGACCGCCGACTTCGCTCCCGGGACCATCACGGTGACCTTCAAGGCCTACGCCGAAACCAATGGCGGCGAAGGCTGGCGCGACAGCACGGGCAACCGCTCCGTCGATGACGGGACAGCGCGCAGCTTCACCGTCGAAGGTCCGACGGTGCAACTGGTCTCGCCCGGCGCCAGCGGCCAGATCGATATCGGTGTGCTGCTGAACCGGGGTTACATCGACGTCAGCTGGAACTTCGGCGGTGCCGGGTACCTGCTGGACACCAACTCCATCACCGACCTGGCCCCCGAGTTCGCGTTGAGCGGCACCGGCCTGGGTACGATCCAGCTCGACAACGGGCAGGCGCCGGTGCTGCTGACACCGCTGGCCGCCAGTTCGACCAGCGTGACCTACCGCTACTGGACGTCCGGCAGCTACGCGGCCGCCAGCGGAAACGATGACACGGTCGACATCAGCTTCATCGCCGGCAGCTGGTCGTATACCGAAACCGGCGCACCAGCCCCGGCGCAGGCCTCGGCAACACTCACCAATGCCCAGTGGCTGACGGTCAATTTCGACGCGGTGGTGCCAGCCGGGTTCCGGATCGACCCGGCCTCGATCACCGACCTGGCCGCCGAGTTCGGCCTGACCTACACCGGGCAGAATGCCGCGAAGAGCGGCGCCGGGACGATCGCCCTGGTCGGCAACGCTGCGCCGCAGCGCATCGGCGAGGGCAACACCTTCCGCTTCCGCGTCTCCGGAGACTTCGCCGCCGACGGCACGCAAAGCGTGACACTCGTCTATGCCACCCGGGCCTGGTCCTTCACCAGCGCCGACGTGGCGACAGCTGCCCCGCAGAGTGCGGACGCCGGCGACCTGTCGGATGCCAGCCACAGCTACATCGACATCGCGTTCAACCCGTCGGTACAGGTCAACCCCTCCCTGGCCCCGTATGACATCACGGCGGTGCCGGTGGCGGCCGACATCACGCTGTCTGGAGCCGGCATCAACGGTCCGCCGGCCGGCATCCATCCGATCGACATGTCAGGCCTGGTCGACGCCACGTTCCTGGGCAAGGGTGTCTACCGCTACTACGTGGATGCGGCGAAGTTCCGCGTCAATGGCAACGGTGCGGTGCTGGTCACGGTCGCCGAGGCCACGGTGGTCGATTCCAGCACGGGCGGCAACAGCAACCGCGCCACCACGCAGAGCTTCACCTTGCAGGGCACCACCGGTCGCGTGACCGGCCCTGCCGACGGCGGCCTGGTCGGCATGGCCTCGCTGAACAACCGCGGTTTCCTTGATGTCACCTTCGGGTTCCCCTCCGGCAAGACGCCCGACCTCGACAGCATCTACGACCTCGCCCCAGAATTCAGCATCAACGCCGCGACCGGACATGCGATCCGCCTCGACGGCACCCAGGCACCGGTCCTGCTTCCTCCAACCGGCAATACCTTCACCTTCCGCTACTTCACGCTGGGCTCCTACACCAGCGGCGCCGTCACCCTGACCCTGATCCCCGGTGGCATCGGTTTTGCCGACGGCAGCCTGAGTACCGCCGCCGACACGCTGCAGGTGGCTACGCCCGCCACCGCCAACAACAGCTACATCGACATCCGCTACCAGCCGGTCGCCGGCTCCGTGCTCGATGCCGAATCGATCCTGGACGCCGCCGACGAATTCGCGTTCGTCGGAGAAGGCAAGGGCACGGTCGGGTTCTCCACCATCGCCCTGCCGGTCATCCGCCTGACCAACAGCAACAACTTCCGCTACTTCCTCGACGGTGACTTCGCGGCCGGTGAAGTCGCCATCGAAATCGCGCCTGATTCCTTCCAGTCTGCCGTTTCCGACACCCTGGGTTCCATAGAGTCCGATGGCGCCAGGCCGACCGGCAACCTGGGTACCAGCCTGCTGGCGAAGAACGTCGAGCGCTTCACCGTGGTGGTGCTGAGCGCCACGCTGGCCGACCCGGTCGCCGGCGCCAGCGTGGACGCCGACCTGCTCAACCACCGCGGCTACTTCGACGTCACCTTCCTGCTGGGCGGCAATGACAGCATCGATGTGGCCAGCATCGTCGACCTGGATCCGGAGTTCACCGTGTCGATCGCCTCTGGCACGGGCACGCTGGCGCTGGACAACAGCCAGGCGCCGGTGCGCATCGGCGAGACCGGCACCACCTACCGCTACTGGTACACCGGCACCTTCAAGACCGGCAAGCTGAACCTCACGCTGATGGCGGGTGGCCTGAACTACCTGAACGCGGCCAACGAGGCCACGCCGGCCGTCGCCGGTGCGATGCCGCAACTCGACCTCGCCGGCAAGCCCAACAGCAGCTGGATCGATGTGCGCTACACGGCGGTGGGCGGTGTCACGCTCGATGCCACGAGTTTCGCGGACGCCGCCGGCGAGTTCACGCTGTCCGGCAGCGGTCTGGGCAGCGCAGCGCTGTTGCCGGGTGCGCCGATGCGGCTGTCAAGCAGCAGCGACAAGATCGACAACGACGGCGACGGCATCGTCGACGAGGCCGACGAGACGGTCTACCGCTACTTCGTGCACGACGGCTTCGTGGCAGGCTCGGTGGCGATCGCCTTCACCGGCGCCAACTGGGCCGATACCGACGGCAACCGCGGCCAGGATGCCACCGAGGCGTTCCAGGTCATCGCGACGCTCAAGGACAACGGGCAGTCCGGCCAGTCGGTCGGCAATGTCTTCTACATCGACATTTCCGGCGGCATCAAGCTGCAGGGCCTGGGCTTCACCGACGAGCCGATCATCGACATCCGCGGCAAGGTCACGCTGGAGATCGGCGACTTCCAGCTGACCAACGGCAGCATCATCAAGCGCTTCACGATCGACGCGGCCGGCACCATCAAGATCATCAAGCTGGGCAACATCGGGTCGGCGGCGGCGCGTTTTGTGCTGCAGGCGGGCGCCACGGTCTCGGGCAACCCGGAGTTCTGGGGTGTGGCCAAGATCCAGGCCAACCTCGACTTCCTCAAGAACTACGGCATCTTCGTCGAAGGCAGCGCGCTGCTGCAGATCAACACCACCAACACGCCCAAGACAGAAACCATCGCGCTCGAGGGCATACCGGGCGACGTGATCCGCGAGAACATCAACCTGTCGGCCAGCGGCCTGTCGACCGCGGTGCTCGGCGAGGTCGACATGTCGGCGGCGTTTGCAAGCGCGCTGGGCAGCATCGACACCGATGTGGTCAAGGCCGGCGACCAGTTCATCAATGTCACCGGCGCCAAGGTCCAGACCATCATCCGCGGCCAGCAGTGGAAGATCATCACGCGCGATGCCGCCGATGCGACGAAGTTCGGCCCGTCCTTCTTCCTCACCTACGACTCCTCGGACGGCAAGCTCGACCTCCAGGCCGAAGGCCAGACTTTCGAGCTGGCTGCCGAGTCCTTCGCGATCGAGATCGTCGGCTCGCTGAAGATCAAGGAGGGCGGCTCCTCCGACCCGAACGCCGCCGATTCGGTGCGCCTGTTCGGCGGCTTCTTCCTGCGCATCACGCCGGAGCGCTTCGAGATCTTCGTCCAGGCCGAGGCCGAAATCCCGGTGCTGGGCCTCAACGGCAAGGCGGTCGGGCTGATCATCATCGATGGCGACACCACGCGCCCGGGCCTGCCAGGCATCGCGATGATGCTCAACCTGCAGCTGACACTGGGCGCCTCCGCCGAGGGCAGCGACCAGGCGTCGGCACTCGACGGCATCTTCGAATTGCGCGGCTCGGTGGTGGTGATGCTCAATACCACCTTGCGCGAGCAGGTGTTCGAGATCCCGCAGAGCTTCCTCGACCTGCTGCCAGACGATGCACCCTCTACCGTCACGGTGTATGCCGCCGCGCCCGAGATCGACGGCAGCAAGCGCGTCGATGCCAACCCGGAAATCTATGTCTCGGCCAACATCCAGGGCAGCATCAAGCTGTTCGACACGATCACGCTGAGCGGTTTCATCTCGTTCACCGCCGCGGTCGATCCGGCCAGCAGCAGCGCCTATGTGCGGATCGCCGGCGCGGTCAGCACCAACATCGCATTCATCGGATCGCTCAGCGGCAGCCTCGACCTGCAGTTCTACACCGACAAGGGTGGCGCCGGCCCCGGCATCATCGGCCGGGTGCAATTGGCCCGGGCCGACGGTGGCGGCATCCCTGGCGTCAGCATCAGTGGCCAGTTCCTGCTCGAAATCAACTCCTACCTGGTGACCCAGACCATCAAGTCCTTCGTCACCAACAAGGAGGCCAATCCCGCGTACAGCGGGCCGCAGCCGAACATCCTCGCCACCAACCCGGATACCGGCTTCTTCCTCTTCGGCTCGGTCGTCATCAACCCCGGCATCCGGCTGGTGCTGCAGGGTATGCTGAAGATAGGCACGGCGATCGAGATCAAGGGCCGCTTCGAATTCATCCTGAGCACCAATCCGGTGGCGCTGGAGATCCGCGCGCAGGCCAGCATGTCGCTGGCCGGGATCGGGGCGTTCGCCATCGACGGCGTGTTCCGCGTCGACTCCGATGGCTTCGCCGCCTACGTGAATGTCAGCCTGGGCGGCGGGTTCGGCGGCAACATCGGCCTGTCGTTCAACGCCGGCGCCAGTGTCGAGATGTACTTCGGTCCGCTGCAGCAAAAGACGCTGACAAAGGCCGATGGCAGCCAGGTCACCGTGCGGGCGGGCTTCAAGCTCAACATCAACGGCTCCGTCACCTTCCTCGGTTTTGCGTCGGCCTCCGGCAGCGTCACCGTCACGGTGCAGCGCGACGTGTTCTCGATCGAGTTCGACATCACCCTGTCGCTGGGCCCCCTGACCGTGGCTGCGCGCGGCGGCGCCGCGATCTACGGTGGAGCCAACCCCGGTCTCGCGCTGCTGCTGGATGTGAGCATCGACGCCAATTTGTTCGAGGTCATCAAGATCAAGGCCTCGGGCAAGCTGCAACTCAATACGTCCTCCGTCGCACGCACGCTGTCGGGCGTGACCATGCAGGGCAACAGCTTCCTGATTGCACTCAACGGCGAGGTCAAGTTCCTGGAGGTGCTCAAGTTCAATGCCGGCTTCATGCTGGAGGTCGGTTACGAGGGGGTCGGCTCCTGGCGCGTGGCGTTCAATGCGCGGCTGGACTTCTTCGGCCTGATGACGGTGCAGGCCACCGGCATGTTCAACTACAAGGGCTACTTCGACATCTCGCTCGATGGCGAACTGGTGCTGGGCACGCGCAGCTTCGGCCTGGTCTCCAGCCTGCACTTCCGGGTTGCCTTCGGCGAGCGGCCGGTGCTGGCCACACCGGGCCTGACCGAATATTTCTTCCTGGTCGAGTTCTCCGGCAGCGCCAGGCTGCGCGCCTTCGGCATCACCTTCGCCGGCGTCGATATCGCCGCCAGTGTCACCGCGTCGGGCGAGGGCAGGGTGCCGCTGGTGGTGCACGCGTCGGCCTCGGTCAAGATCCTGTTCGTCCGCATCCGGGTGTCGATGAGTTTCACCATCGGGTATGTGGAACTGCCCAAGAAGGTCTACCTGGCGGGTAACGGCGTCGGCGATGTACGCTTGTGGGATCCGGTCGGATCCAACGGCGTGCTGTACCTCAACATGGGCAGCC
The DNA here is from genome assembly GCA_031383745.1 of Rhodoferax sp. Classification (GTDB taxonomy): domain Bacteria; phylum Pseudomonadota; class Gammaproteobacteria; order Burkholderiales; family Burkholderiaceae_C; genus CAISIP01. The sequence continues at coordinate 6,090 of JANMZX010000132.1, forward strand.
GCAATGCCAACCGGGGCATCGCCGAGGGGGCCGACGGTGAGTTGTACACCATCGAACGCATCGGCGCAGATGCCAGCGGCGAGATCGTGCGCGTGGTCTTCAGCGGCCGCGAGACGATCTTCAAGGGTGTGAAGAAGCTGGTCGCCTTTGGCGGCGATGGCGACGACCACATCTACGTGAAAGAGGGGGTTACCAGCGACGTCGAATTCCACGGCGGCGAGGGCAACGACGTCTTCATCTACGACGGCAGCGGCCGCGCCTCCCTGTACGGGGATGCGGGCGACGACTACCTGGCCACCGGCGACAGCAGCACCACGGCGGCGCTGTTCGGCGGTGATGGCATCGACTACATCGTGCACAACGGCCGCGGCGGGGCCACCATCGACGGTGGCGAGGGTGGCGACAAGATCTTCGGCAGCGTCGGCAACGACGTGCTGCGCGGCGGCGGGGGCGACGACGACATCGATGGCCGCGGCGGTGTCGACCAGATGTACGGCGACGCCGGCAATGACCTGATCCACTGGGACTACGCCGATCTGGTGCTGGGCACGGTGGACGGCGGGGCCGGCACCGACATCCTGGAGATCGTGGGCACTTCCGGGGCGGACGACTTCTTCATCAACTCGCTGGGCAACAACAGCTTCAAGCTGGCCAATTCCAAGGCCGGCAAGCTGGCCGGTTCGATCACCGCGAAGAATGTCGAAGACCTGCGCCTCGATGCCCGCGCCGGCGCGGACCGCATCACGCTCGACTTCATGGCAAATTCGGGCCTGAGCTTCGTGTCGCTCTCCGGTGGCAAGAACGTGGTGCGTACCGGCACCGAGTTCGTCAACGATCCGGAAAGCGGCCAGCCGATCGAGCAGCCGCGGTTCAGCGTCTCGGATGACCGGGCGGCCGACACCGTCACCATCCTTGGCAATGACGCCGGCGGCGATGTGGTGTCCCTGTTCGAGAACACCGAGAACGGCATCAAGGGCATCGGCCTGGGATTCGGCTCCGGCCGTCCGAACATCGTGGTGGTCGACACCGTGCGCTCCGAGGGTGACACGCTGGTTGTCTCGACCCGCGGCGGCGACGACACGGTCGATGCCTACCTGCTGACGACAGACCGCGCCGCACTGCGCATCGAAGGCGGTGCCGGCAACGATATCCTCAAAGGCTCGCGCTTCAACGACGTGATCAACGGCGGCCGGGGCAACGACCGCGTCACCGGCGACCTGGGCCTGGATGTGTTCCTGGACGCCAGCCCGAGCAAGACCAACGGTGTGGATGACGATGGCGACGGACGCATCGACGAGGACGACGAGGATGAGATCGACACCCTGGTCGAGAACCTGGCCGACCGCACCGAGACCTTCAGCGCGGATGTCGCTCTGTACAACAACCGGCTGGTGATCGGCAACCTGCTGGCAGCGTCGGGCAACACACCCTTCGAGTCAGGCAAGAACAGCGCGGTCGAACTCACCGATGCCGGCGACCGTTTTGCATCGGACGCCATCCTGGAGGACCTCGGGAACCTGTTCGAACGCGCCGAGATCACCGGTGGGCGCGGCAACAACACCTTTGTGGTGAACGACCTCGACCGCAGCATCAGGGTTGGCAACACTGTGGTGACCGTGCTCGACTGGCGCGGCACTGTCACGCTGGACAATGCCGCAAACGACGGCCCCAGCCCCGAGCATTACCTGATCACCATGCCGGCCGAGAACACGGCCGTGGTGATCATCAACTCCACCGGCGCCGACCTCTCCGACCGCCTGGTGGTGACCGGCTCCGACAATGCCGACCGCTTCCAGCTCACTGCCACCGGAACCGATGGCAATGCCACCGCCACCATCCAGCTGCGCGAGTTCCGCACCGGCCAGACGGGGCTTTTCGACGCGATGCGGGTGTTGCACCAGGGTGTGGATGCGGTCGAGATCAACAGCCGATCCGGCGACGACCGGTTCGCCGTGCGCACCCTGCATGTCCGCACCACGCTGAACACCAGCGCGGGCAACGACGCGGTGTATGTGGGCAGCAATGCCACGCTGCGCGGCCTGGGACTGGCCGACACCAATGACGGCGGCACGCTCAACGCGATCAATGCGCAACTCACCGTGAACGGCCAGGGGAGCGCCGACAGCGACTTGCTGGACCTGGACGATACCGCTGACACCGCCGCCAACCACGGCACCCTGACGGCCACCCGCATCACCAACGGGGCGGGGGCCCTGTCCGCCAGCCTGAACCTGTTTGCTGCGCTCGGCAGCGTCACCTACGGCACGCTCGAATCCCTGGTGATCCGCCTGGGCGGCAGCGTGGCCAGCGGCAATGCCTTCACCGTCAAGAGCACCCACGGCGTCGGATCGCTGACCACGATCAGCGGGCGGGACGGCGCCGACGTGTTCAACATCGAAACCCTGGCCGGCGACCTGGTGCTTTCCACCGGGCTGGGCAGCGACACCGTGCGCCTGGGATCCACCACCGGCAGCCTGGGCCAGATCGATGGCCTGCTCGATGTGTTTGACGCCAGTGTCAACGGAATCGTGGGCCGGTTGACGGTGGACGGCGGGGCAGGTGCTGCCGACACGCTGAAGGTCTACGACGGCGGCGACACCACGCGCGAAAGCGGAACCCTGACTGCCGGCACACTGACCGGCATGGGCATGGGGGGCCTGGCGTACTCGGGCTTCGACGTGCTCAAGATCTGGTTGTCCAACGGCGACAACATTTTTTACGTGGCATCCACCCATGGTGGGGTGACCTTCATCGACGCTGGCGACGAGCAGGCGGTCGTCAACGGTGTCAACGATGTGATCAATGTCGAGCGGATCTCCGGCCCGACCACGATCGATGCGGGCCAGGGAAATGACATCATCCGCGTCAACTTCAACGCGCAGGGTGTGCAGACGGGCGTGAGCGGCATCAACGGTGAACTTACGCTGCACGGCCAGCAGGGCGACGACCTGTACGAGATTGGCCTGGCGGGCGAGATCTCCTCGCGCATCAATGTGTTCGACCAGTCGCGGGGGGATCCAGGCATCAACCGCCTGCGCATCTACGGCACCAGCCAGGCCGATTTCTTCCTGCTGCGCGCCAACAAGGACCTCGGCATCGGCATGGTGGCGGCGATCGAGGTCGATGCCAACCGCCTGCCGGTGGCGGGCGGCGTGATCGAACGCATCAACTACGACGCCGACATCAGTGGCGCGGTCGAGATCTTCGGGCGCAACGGCAACGACACCTTCGTGCTCGACGACAACCTGGCGCCCACCACGATCTTCGGCGACGCCGGAGCCGATACCTTCCAGGTGGCCCAGGTCTACCAGTCGTTCCGCGACGCGCGCAATCCGGCCAACGGCCTGGCCGAGGAAGACTATTACGAGACTACCCAGATCACCCGCGGTTTCCTGTCCAATGGCGTGAGCCAGAGCACGGTGTTGTTTGGTGGCACCGGCAACGACACCTTCACCGTGTATGCCAACAAGGCCGAGCTGTTCCTCAATGGCGACGAGGACGACGACACCTTTACCGTGCGCGCGTTCATCAAGGTCAACCCGAACGACCCGAAGGCCCCCTATACCAACATCAATGGCGGCCAGGGTGCCGACTTCGTCGCCTACACGGTGAATGCGCCGGTGCGCATCGACGGCGGCGACGGCTTCGACACCCTGACCGTTATCGGCACCGAGAATGGCGACGACTTCGTGGTCAACGACCGGGGTGTCTACGGCGCAGGCCTGTTCGTCAGTTACGCCGGCCTGGAGAAGATCGTCGTCGATGCGCTGGAGGGCAACGACCGTTTCTTCATCGAAAGCACCAGTTCCTCGGTGGCCCTGGAGGTCGTGGGCGGGCAGGGCAGCGACACCTTCAACGTGGGCGGCAGCAACGGCAATGCCGTCACCGTGGTCAGCAACAACCTGGAAGGCCACAGCGGCCTGGTGATCCAGTCCACCACCACCGAAGACCCGGCCTACAAGGCGGTCTTCGTCAAGGACGTGGTCGCCGACGTGCGGGACAACGACGAGGCCGAAGTGGTGGTGCTGGCCAGCATCGGCCCGCTGCGCATCTTCGAAAGCACGGTGGCGGGCGTGTTCGGCGTCGTGGTCAACAGCTACCAGGTGGTGCTCACCCGGGCGCCCGAAGAGTCGGTCACGGTGTCTGCGGTGCCGGTGGCCTTGCGCGAGAGCGTGCTTGCCGCCGGTGGCAAGGGTGTCAAGCTCGGCCTGGCAGCCCAGGGCGTCACCCTCGAACAGATGCTCACCGCAGCGGGCAACGCCAGCGAGAACGGCGTTGCACTGACCTTCACCCGCGACAACTGGTTCGTGCCCCAGACGGTGTATGTCTATGCCGGTGACGATGCGCTGGCCGAAGGCACGAACGGCTACACCATCGTGCACCGCACCCAGCAGGGAGCCAGTGCCAAGGATGGCGGCGACTACGACGGCCTGGCCGTGCTGTCGATCGTGGCCACGGTGGTCGACGACGACGCTGCCGCAGTGCAGATCTTTACCTATGACAAGGCGCCCAACCAGGCGGTGTTCCAGCCTATCGTGGCCGAAGGCAGCGTGGCACTGCCGGCGCCGACGGGCCTCGAGCGCGACAGTTACTGGGTGGTCCTGACCAAGGCGCCCACCGGGCCGGTCAGTGTCGATTTCACGATCGACGCACAACTCGTCCTGGAAACGATCAAGGGCCAGGCCGCGAGCTTCACGCAGGTGACGGTCGATGGCAAGGTACTGAGGCGCTACACGCTGGTCTTCACCACATCCGACTGGCACACCGCGCAGGAGATCGTGGTCAAGGCGGCGGACGACGCGGACCGCGAAGGCACCCACTACGCGCGTGTCAGCACCACCGTGCAGGCCGCCAGCCTGAACAACTTCCTGGGTGTGACCGCCAGCAATGTCGCCTCCGGCCTGGCGGACCAGATCAACGGCAACCTCGACAGCCCCTTCGACGCACGTGCCGCCGGCACTGCGGTCACCATCACCGGGCCGGCCTTCCGCTTCGACCTGGGCAGCCCCTTCACACTGGCCAACGTCACGCTCGGCGGTACGGCGGCCGAGGGCGAAACCTGGGCGCTGGTCATCAACGGCAAGCCCTGGACCTATACCGTGGGTGCCGGCCAGGGCGTCGATCAGGTCGCCGCAGCATTGCGCGCGCTGATCCATGCCGACCCGGTACTGTCGGCCACCGGGTCCGGGCGTGACATCAGCATCTCGGCCACGGGCGGTGGCCTGGTCAGCGTCAATTTCCTGGTGTCGGCCAGTTCGGCTGGCACGGCGGCCATCGCCGGTACCCGGGTCGCCCACGAGGTACTGGCCGGCAGCGAACTGGCCTGGACCAGCGCCCAGATCGCGCTCGTCGCGCCGGCCACCCCGGCGCCGGCCGGCGCGGTGTGGACTGTCACGCTGGATGGCGTGGTCTTCAGCTACACCACCAAGGTGCTGGGCGAGTCGCTGTCCGTGGTGGCAGCCGGACTGGCCGACGCGATCAACCAGAGCGACACGCGATTCGGCGCCCGTTACATCCAGGCGACCGCCAGGCTGACCGGAACCCCCGGCCTGAACGATGTCTGGACGCTCAAGGCGGGCACCAGCGCCCTGGGCTACCGCACCGTCACCCATGCGGTGTCCGGGACCGACACCCTCATCACCATCGCCAATGCGCTGGCCAATGCCCTGACACAGCCTGCTGGCACCGGTTATGTACTGGCCGCCGGTGATTTGCTGACCGACAACCAGTTCACCTTCCTGCGCTCCGATGGCAAGGCCTTCGAGGTCCAGCTGGGCGTGGCCGGTGTCAACCTGCAGAGCAAGGGCCAGGTGTCCGGCACCACCGGCACCGTGGCCGCGGCCGGAACCATGCGCGTGACCGGTACCGCCAATCCCGATGGCAGCCTGAACCCCAGCCCTGTGACGCTGAATGTTGCCCAGGGCGCCAACGGGCTCATCGTGTTCACCGACGACAACACGCCGTTCTCGGTGGTGGTCACGCTGGCCGAGTCGGCATCGCAGGTGGGCGATGTACCGGCGGCTGGCGGCGTGGTGCTGCTCGACGCTGCCAGTGTGCGCAGCAGCACCCACTACTCCCGGTTGGTACTGCGTATCGACGGGCCGACCCTGCCGGTGGCCGATGCATCTGCCTGGAACCTCACGGTCGGCACGCGACCGGACAGCATCGCGCTCGACTTCAGCGGCGCCCCGGCTGCTGGCGAGGTGTGGCGCGTGCGCCTGGCGTCCGGCGGCTGGATCGCCCGCGTCGAGCACCAGGTCAGCGCCCAGGACACGCTGCAGACCGTTCTGGCCTCGCTGCAGACCAAGATCACGGCCGCCGGTTACGACGTACGGCTGGCCACCGACGATGGGGACCCTGCCAATGCCGCCGACGATGGTACGCGGTTGATGACGGTAGAGCACATGGGTGCGTTCACGCTGGACCTGGCCATCCAGCCAGCGGCGGGTGCCACCGAATCGGCGGTCCGTGCCGCGGCGACAGCCGGCGCACCGAGCCTTGCGTTCGCCTATGTGGCGGGCGCCAACCATGATGTCCGGCTGCCCGATTCACTCGACGTCATCGTGCTCGACAACGACGCACCGGGCGTGCTGGTGCTGCAAAGCGGTGGCTCCACCGATGTGATCGAGCCCACCGATGTGGTCCGGCTGGGTTCGGGTTATGCAAGCCAGATCGCCAGTGCACGCTTCCGGATCGGCCTGGGCCTGCAAACCATCGGCACCACCACCTCGGCGATTCCGGCGGGCAACAGCCAGGTCTGGACGGTCTACCTGGTCGAGGCCACGACCGGTGGCACGGTGCAGCCCCGGACCGCGACCATCACCACTGCAGCCTCGGGTGCCGTGACCTTCGCCAGCATCGCCAGCGCCCTCAGGGCCGCCATCAACGACCCCGCCAGTACCGCCAACCAGGGTGGTTACCGGGCCGCGGACTCCCTGGACTACCTCAGCATTTCCAAGCCCTTCGGCCAGGCCGTCGCGTTCAGCGTGTATGTCAAGGTAACCAGTGCCGGTGCCACGCAGGCGGTGCTTTTCGTCGGTGACTTCGGCACCGCCACCCTGCGCGATGTGGGTGTGCATGATTCGGTGTTCCTGGCACAGGACCTGGACACCGCGAAGTGGAACACCAACGCCAACAGCGACATCGTCGATGCCACCACCGTGCCGCATCTCACGGTGCAGGGCACGGGGGACGGCAACCCCGATTTCTACTCCTTCGAGATCACCGACGACATGCTGCGCCGGGCCGCGCTCGCGGGCTCGACCACCGGCGTCAAGGTGCGTTTCGACATCGACCGCGGCTATGCATTGGGCGACTCGGTGCTGTGGGTCAGCGCACTCAATCTGTACGAACTGGTGGCGCCGCTCGACCCGGCGCAGCCGACCCTGCCCAAGCGGCTGGCGCAATCGGCGTTCTTCAACGACCGTGACAACGGCAGCACCTGGTTCTACGACGCGGTGCTCGGTGCCGACATCAAGGTGGCCGGCACCTACTTCATCGAGGTCACGGCTGCGTATCCGTTCGGCATCGATGGCGTGCCCAAAGGCGTCGACTACGAGCTGCATGTGTCGATCGCACAGCATCCGGTGGATGCCTTCGTGTTCGCCCCGGCTCCGCTGGCCGAGCAGGAGGGTGTCAACAACAGCGGGCAGTCGGTCGAGGCCGGCACACTGGGCGGCGACAACTTCTTCACCTTCTTTGATCCGAAGGTCGGCAATGGCCAGGTGGGCGTGGGCACGAGCATCCGGGTCGACTCGACATCCCCCTATGTGCGCATCACCGGCAGCGGCGACTACAGCTACGACATCTACCGGTTCAAGGCGGTCTCGTCTCCGCAGTCGCTGACCCCGATCAACGTCGTGACCGTTGCGCCGGGTGCGGTGCCTGTCAACCCGGACGGCAGCAGCAGCTTCGTCCTGTCCGGGGATTTCTACAGTTCGGTGCGTTTCCAGCTGGTCGATGGCGACGTGCGCACCGGTGACCAGTGGCGCCTGGGCCTGGCCTACCGGGACTACACCGTGCAGATCGGCAGCACGGTCAACAGCGTGCTGGTCGACACGCTGGCCGAGGTGGCTGATGCGTTCAAGTATCTGATCGAGCTGGACGAGGCCAACAATGTCATCCGCGGCTTCAGTAATGCCACGACCGCCAGCCCGACCAACACCAACATCACGGTGGACCTGGCCAACCCGTCCAGCCCCACGCTGTTCATCCGCAACAGCCTGGTCGGGTTCCAGTTGCTGGGTTCCGACGCGGCCCAGCCCGCCGGCCTGGACAATGTGGTGGCATCCCCCGCCACCGTGACCCGCACCACGACCGCACGGCTGGCCGACGGCTCGGCACCGATCGAGTTCGCCAGTGTGCGGGTGATTCTGGCGGGCAGTGGTTTTGCTTCTGCCGACCGCTGGATCCTGCATGTCGACGGCTTCAGCACGGCGGCCGTGGGCGGCGCCGACACGACCGCGGTGGCCACTGCGCTGCGCGCCGCACTCACCGACTTGAAGGCGGCCCGCCCGGAGCTGACGGATCTGGTGCTTGCCGCTGCGGTGGACGGCGAAATCGGCTTCAGCTCGGCTTCCGGTGTCCAGGTGGGCATCTCGATGACCGGTGCGAACCCGAAGGGCAGCGCCCGTTTCAGCGGTACGCCGCTGGGCCAGCCGACCGCCAACTCCGATGCAACGCTGGAGAACATTGCCTGGACCGATCTCAGCATCGTGCTCGATGGCCCGGTCCACCAGAACGAGGTGTGGACCCTGAAGATCGGCAACCAGACCAAGAACCACACCGCCCTGGTAGGCGACCAGACCGACCAGGTGGCCACGGCCTTGCGCACGCTGACCGGTGCAGGCACGGCGGGCGGTACCGGAAGCACCGTCACCTTCAGCAATGTGGGTGGCAAGACGGTCGAGTTCCTGATCACCAAGGCCCCGGAGCGCACGACCGGCATCACGGACACGGCGGTGGCTGCCCGCAGCCTGAGTCTGGCTGCTTTTGCCGAGAACACGTCGGCGCGCTGGGAGCTCAAGCTCACGGCCAGCTCGGCTGTGCAGGTCTTCAACTTCAATACCAGCAAGGACACCACCGCCGCCGATGTCGTCGCCTGGATTGCCACGCAGACAGGATTCAATGCCAATTACGATGCAGCCACCGATCGCCTGCTGATCGTGCGCAACGACAACACGGCTTTCGTGCCCGCGCTGGTCGAGACCTTCGTCCGCACGGTGAACGCCACGGTCGACAACACCGTGAGCCCGAACCTGGCCACCATGAGCACGGCCAGTTTCACCGGGCCCGGGACCCTGCGCTGGGACCTGTCCGGTGACATCACCCGCAGCCAGACCTTCACGACAGACGCGACGACGACGGGTGGCCTTCTCAAGGATGTCGTCAAGGCGGTGAATGCGAGCCCGTCCTGGGACGCCAGCTTTGCGGCCGGCGTGCTGACCATCGAGCGCAGCGGCCAGAACATCGGCTCCTTTGTCTTGACCGAGGTGCGTCCGGGTGCGACGGCCACGGTCAGCGATGTCGTCGCTCGCCGGCTGCTCGTGGATGGGGCAGTGGGCGAGGGCGAGGGCTGGCAGTTCAGCCTCACCGGTGGTGTTGTGATCAACGCCGGCACGCTGCTCACCAACAGCACGACCAACTACACCGCGGCCCAGATGGCGGCCTTGCTGGCACAGGATGCGGACTTCACCGCCACCGGCACCTACGAAGGATTTGCATCCGGCGCGTCCCTGTTCGTGGTGCGCAATTCCGGCAATGCGGCAATCGCGTTTACCGGCCTGACCATCACGACGCCGGCGGTCAGCGGCAAGGCGACCCTCAGCGGCGGTGTCGGCGTCGACTGGAAGATGCTGGTCAACACCGCCATCGCCAACACCGCCTACAACAACCGCAGCGGGGATGTCTGGGCCTTCAAGCTGGCCAGTTCGACTTCCACCAGCCATGTCGTGGGCGTGACGCCACCGTCCTCGGTGCTGGAGTTCCTGCGCCAGGAACTGGATCTTCCAGGTAACCTGACAGCGGTCCTCCTGCTGGACAACAACAGCGTGCCCACCGGCGTGATCGAAGTGACGGCAACCGACGGCGGCCTGGTCGAGATCGGCGACTTCAGCTTCACGCGCAAGACCCCCTACAGTGCCAGGACCACACCAGCGGCCGACGGCCCGTTCTATGGTGTCCTGGTGTTCGACCTGCCATCCTCGCTGGGCCAGGTGCAAGGCAGCCAGGTGTTCAAGGTGAAGCTCAGCGGTGTCGACTTCCAGTATGTGGTGCCCACCACGCTGGTCGCCGGCGGTGCCGAGGGCGAGCGCAACCTGGAGACCGTCGCCACCGGCCTGGTGGCGGCCATCGATGCCAGCCCGATCTACAAGGCGCGCAAGATCTCTTCGCCTGGCGTAGCGCCCAAGATCCTGATCGAGGACGAAAATCCGGCCAGCGTCAGCGGCCAGGTGTTGAACCCGATGAGCTTCGAGGCCTCGCGCAGTGGTGACGTGCAGGTGGTGGCCGACATCGACAAGACGCGTCTGGTCACCGGCAGCTTTGATGTGCTGACCGGCTACAACACGGTATTCAGCCACAACGAGCTCTACATCAGCCGTTATATCCTGGGCATCTTCCCGGTGTTCGACATCCGCCCGGTCTATGTCAAGGTGCCGATCTTCGAGACCGTCAACTACGTCATCAGCCCGCGGCTGGAACTGCTCGACCCGAATGGCAACGTGGTGCCGGGCGCGTTCGACTACTACCGCCCGGGTACCGCTTCGGCAACGCGCCCGGTCGATGCAGGCAGCATCACCAACTACGACCCGATGCTGGACCGCACGCTGGCCAACCTGCCGAATGGCGGCGCCAACTACGCCATCCGGGTGTCCTCGGTCATCACCTACGACAAGTTCTATCCGCAGTACCTCTACCCGGGTGTGTGGCAAGGCATCTCCTATGACCTGATCATCTCGGTGCAGGGCCATGCGGTGAACCCGAATGCGGTCGAGTTGACCGGCAAGACCCTGCGGTTCGTCGAGGGCGTGGGTCAGGGGCAGGATGGCACGATTGCCGAATACGACCCCGAGACCAAGGCCTACTACCTCAAGGTCACCGGCTTCGGCGACTGGATCGACATCCCGCTGTTCGACAGCAAGTACGACATCAACACCCGCCTGTCGGACAACGGGCCCGCCACATCCAACTCCGAGTGGCTTACCAAGGCCCCGGTCAGCGACGGCTGGGGGGTGGTGCTGACCAGCCGGCCGAGCGAGAACGTGGTCGTGAATGTGTCGCCGGCCGCCACCCGCACGCTCAACAGCGACGAGGCCTTCAACCCCGACGCCGGATTTGGAAAGGGCAACGCCGTGCAGGTGCGCACGGCCACCGACCGCGCACTGGTCCAGTTCGGTGGCAGCACGTCGGCCAGCGACTACTGGGTGCTCACGCTGAACCGCGCCGCCTCCACCACGCTCAGCGTCGACAGCTTCATCGACAGCGTGTTCAACAGGCTTTCCGACGGTGTCATCTCCGCTGCCGAAGTCGACGCCCTGCGCCTGACCAACGGCGATGCGTTCGTGGTCCGGGGCGCAACCCTCACCGCCGTGGCCAACAGCCTGGCTGGTGCGATCAATGCGGTCAGCGTCACCCGCGGCTACAGCGCGCAGGTGACTGCGGGGCTGCAGGTGAACCTGGCCGACAGTGCCACGACGCCATTCCTCAACACCCCCTGGACGCTGACACTGACCGCTGGCGGGATCAACACGCCGTTCGTCTATACGCCGGCGGCGACCGACACCCGCACCCGTGTGGCTGCCGGGCTGGCGGCGGCGATCAACGCCAACAGCGCGGCCGGGTTCAAGGCAGTGGCTGAGGGCGAGGTGCTGCTGATCCTCGACCCGGGCTCTTCCACCGCATTCACGGCCACTCTGCGCATCGGCACGGGCACAGTGACTGGGATCGGCGCCGAGGCCCCGCAGCTGCTGGTTACTGCCACCACACCGGGCAGCGCGTTCTATGCGGCGATGTCGATCGGCATCGACACCGACCCGGCGGCCGATGTGATCGCACCGTCTCCCTCGGGCATGAAGGTGCGCCAGGTGCTGGCGGGGTCGGGACAGGTCGACATCCAGCGCACCACGATCTCGTCGACCCCGAGCCGGTTCACCTCGCTCGACATCACGCTGCAGGGCGATGTGGTGGCGGGCCAGACCTGGAGCCTGCAACTGCGCGACATGCGCACTGCCGGCACGACCTCGTTCGTGACGGCCGCGCGCTACACCACCGTGTTCGGCGACACGCTGTCTACCGTGGCGTCGCGTCTGGGCACCATCGTCAGCACGCTGGTGGGAACCGACTCCAAGCCGCTGTACGACGCCACCGTCAATGGCCGGGTGATCACCATCGCCAACGCCACGGCCGAGCTGGCCCAGGACATCAATGCCCAGGTCACCGTGGGCCTGACACGCAGCACGCAGCTGGCTGTGGGTGCCACCAACGACGGGCTCATCAGCCTGGCCCGCTCGGCGGTAGTAGCCCAGTTGCTGTTCACGCCAGCCAACTGGTCCACGCAGCAGAACGTGGCCGTGATGGCCATCGACGACAAGGTGATCGACGGTGGTGATGCCCTGGTTTTCCCGGCCTTCGAAGAGCGGGTGAACGGCATCCGCGGCCCGTTGACGGTGGTGGGAGGTTCGCTCGCGGGCGAAGAGCGCTACCTGAACAACCCCTTCCGTCTGCCGGAGGAGACCAACGACCCGCAGGCCGATGGCTCGGTTGGCGTCGTCACGATTGACAACAACGGCAACGGCGTGATGACCGACCGGGAAGGTTCGCACTTCAACGCGATCTACGGCGAGCGCCCGGGCTTCGACCCGCGCATGAACTCCTTCCCGTTCGAGTTCACCTGGCTCGACGGCCCTGCGATCGCCCGCTACCTGGATGTCAAGTCGGTCTCGCAGGAGATCTTCTCGATCGGCCGCGACCGTGCGTTCGGTGTGTCGCTGACCGTCGGCGGACGTACCGATGTGTCGGCCGACGTGGTGTTCAGCGGCACGCCGTCGCAGCCCGGCGGTGTGGTGCCCACCAACCTCGAATGGCTGGAGGCGATCGTGACGCTCGGTGGCACGGCCGGTATCGGCGAGACCTGGACGCTGACGGTCGATCCCGCCGGCACACCGGCTGCGCAGTCGAAATCCTTTGCCGTCACCGCCGACGCCCGGGCCCTGTCGAAGATCGTCACCGACTGGGCTGCCTATTTCAACAACCGGGTGGCCGATGGCATCACCACCCATGCCGAGGCGACGGTCGACATCGTGGGCAACGCCAAGATCCGCCTGTGGGCCACCGATGCGAACGGCAACCGGGTGGCCTTCAAGGTGGGCAAGAGCATCGGCGCCAGCGGCAGCACCGTGGTCGGCGGCACGCCGAAGCAGGACTTTGCCGTCATCTTCGCCACCCAATGGACCATGGCGGCCTTCGAGGTCAAGACCACCACGGTGAACCCGCTCACCGGTGCCGTCACGCCGCGCATCCTCACTGCCGAGGACTGGGTGTTGACGATCACCGACCCGGCCACCTCCAGCACACCGCTGCAGACCTTCGTGACCACCTACCGGGTCAAGGCTCCGTCGGCACTGACCGCGGGTGCAAGCCAGGTGGGCGACCTGACCGTCAACCTGGCCGACCGTGCGCCCACCGCCTTCCGTCCGGTCGTCTCGGGCTACCAGGTGACCTTCGATGCGCCCTGGCCTTCTGAGGCCACCAGCACACTGGTGTTGTCGGGTGCGCCGGTGGCCGGCACCACCTGGACGGTGGCACTGGACATCGCCGGAACCGTCAAGCGCTTCAGCCACCTGGTGCTGGCCGGCGACTCGCTGGCCTCGATCAGCGAGGCGCTGGCGGCCCGGGTCAACGCAGACACCGCCGGCAACCTGTCGGCTCGGGCCGCCGGTGTCGCGCTGATCATCGTGAACACGGCCGGTAACACGCTGGACACCAGCGTCAGCATCAGCCCGGCCTCCAGCGCTCTGGTGCCCGACCCGGTGGCCAGCTTCGCGGGCAGCGCCGTGCTGGTGGGCACCCCGGTGGCGGGCGACACCTGGTCGGTCACGCTGCGCCACAACGATGGCGCCGGTCCGGTGACCAGCAAGGTCGACTACCTGGTGCGCGCCAGCGTGTCGCTCGCCGAAGTCGCCACCGGCCTGGCTGCGCGCATCAACGCGGCCGGTACCGGTTTTGCCGCCCGCCTCAATGGCAACACGCTGGTGATCGAAAATGCCGCGGCCGCTGGCTTCGTGGCCAGCGGCCGCGTCGATGCCACCGGCAGCGCCGGCGGCAGCGTCAGCCGCTCGGTAGCATCGCCCACGGTGACCCGGCTCACGCTGTCCGGCAATGCGCTGCTGGGCGAGACCTGGAGCGTCACCATCGGCGGTGTCGTTTACAGCTATACGGTCGAATCGCTGGAAGTCATCGCGGCACAGCTGGCTGCGGCCATTGAAGCGGCACCCGGCGCACCGTATGCGGCCACCAGTGACGGCACCCGTGTGCTGGTGGCGCACCGCAGTGCCAGCGTCACGGTCATCACCGGCTTCACGCCCAGCAGCGCCTCCAACGGCGCAGCACTGGCGCCGGCCGCTGTCAGTGCCTGGGCGGTCCGGCTTGCCGGTGACCTGGTGGTGGGCGAGACCTGGTCGATCCGTGTCGGCAGCGCCAGCTTCAGCGCCACGGTGCTGGCCGGGGACACCCGCAGCAGCCTGGCACGCAAGCTGGCCGATGCCTTCAATGCGGGCGCGCCCACCGGGCTGCGCGCAGCCGCAGACGGCAGTGCCCTGGTGCTGGCGGACGTTGCAGGCGTCGCCTTCACGCCGCAGGTCCTGGTGTCGGCGGCTGGCGCGGGTACGGCCAGAGGCGCCATGGTGCTGGAGGCCGCGGGCGGTCACAGCCGCGCACTGACCGGCTCGCCGATACAGGGCGAGGTCTGGGTGGTCACGCTTGCCGTCGGCACCACCACGGTGGCCGTTCGCCACACCGTCGGCCTGGTGGATGCCGACGACAACGCCAGCACGCCGCGGACCCTCGAAACCCTGGTGGATGTGGCTGCCGCGCTGGGCGCCGCCATCAATGCCGATGGCCAGGACAACCTGACCGCCTTTGCAGTCGGCGGCCGGCTGGTGATCGTCGCGCGTGACGGTGCCGCCTTCTCCAGCGCTATCACCGTGCAGGTCGCCGGGCGGCCAGTGGTGGGAGTGACTCCGACCGTGCGCACCGCCACGCTGCCGCAGGTGCTCACGGTGGGCCAGATCTTCACCGTCACCCTGGTCGGCAACGACCTGTCCACCGTACTGTCGTACCGGGTCGGTGAATCGGCGACAGGCGAGGGCGCCGAGTCGGCCGCTGCTGCTGCTGCCGGGCTGGCAGCCGTCATCAACCGGGGCGCACCGGCCGACTACTCCGCCGTGGCCGACGGCACCACGCTGGTCGTGCTCAACCGTGCCGGCCACCGTTTCACCCTGGCCGATCTTCTGGTGGTCGACACCACCGAGGACAACGGCCCGGCTGGCACCGCCAAGGTCGCGCTGCTCACGCTGTCCGGCGCACCCGTGGTCGGTGCCACCTGGGCCATCCGGATCGATTTCCCCGACGACGGCCAGGCGCAGTCGCAGACGGTTTCCCACACGGTGGCCGCAGGCCAGACGCTGGCCGACATCGTCCGGGCGCTGGCGCTGGGTGTCAATGCGCGGCTGGGTGGCGATTTCACCGCCATGGCCGAGGGCAGCGAACTGATCCTGGCGCGGCGCAGCGCCGGCGGATTCGATGCCGCTTTCGCAACCCAGGCGGCACCGTTCGGCGACGAAGCGGCGACCACGGCCATCGTCACGCTGAACGGCACACCAGCCACCGGTGAGGCCTGGACCCTCACGCTGGGTGGTGTCGTCTACAGCATCACCGTTGGCAGCACGATGGACCTGGGCGCCGGACCGGTGGTGCTGGACACCGTGGCCGAACTGGCCCAGGCCCTTGCGCGGCTCGTGAATGCCGACAACTCCCCGCAGGGTGCGCGGTATGTCGCCGCCGCCGAGGGCGCACAGGTAGTGCTCGCCAACCGCGACGGCACCCCGTTTGCCACCGCGTTTGCCATCACCAGGGTGTCGGGCGCCAGCATCGATGTCGACACCGCCACGTCCGCCGTGGTCACCATGGGCGCCGGCCTGGCCAGTGGCGGCTCGACCAGCCTGGTGCTGATCGTCGGCGGTGTGGCCACCACGGTGACCTACAACGCCGGTGCCACCGCGCGCAGCGCCGCCGAGGTGGCCAGCGGCCTGGCCCAGCAGATCGATGCACTGGCGGCATTTGCCGCCTCGTCCGATGGCGATCGCATCGTGGTGGTCAACCCGGCGGGCAGTGTCTTCACGGTGGGCAACTTCGCCACACCGGATGCGACTTCTGCCAGTACCACCCGGGTGGCCTTCAGCGGTGCAGTGGTGTCTGGCGCCACCTGGACGCTGACCGTCAACGGGCAGTCGCTGAGCCGCAATGCCGAGGCGCCGGGCCTGCTGGCCGCCGGTTTCGCGACCCAGATCAACAACAGTGTGGCGCTGGCCGACTTCACCGCGCTGGTGAACGGCAACGACCTTCTCATCATCAAGCGCAGCCCGGGCAGCTTCACCACCACGGCCGTCGCGACCGCTGCCGCCACGGTATCCACCGGCGCGCCTGTCGCAGGCACCGCGTCGGCCTTCGGCATCCGCCTGAGTGGCACACCGCGCGCCGGCGAACAGTGGTCGGTCCGCGTCGACTGGACCAACGGCGTGGGTGCGGCACTCAGCGCGACGGTGCAGGTGGAGGTCGGTACCACGGTCAACAACCTGGTGGTCGACACCGTGGCCGAGATCGCCGAAGCCCTGGCCGCAGCGGTGCGCGGCAGTGCTGCGCTGGCGGACTTCACCGCCGTGGCCGACGGCGATACGGTGACGCTGATCCGCAAGGCCGGTGGCAGCTTCCTGCCGACACTGGGCGTCTCGCCAGTGCCCACCCTGACTGACAGCGGCACCCCGGTGGCCTACACCCTGGACCTGAGCGGCACACCGGTGAACGGCGACCGCTGGCAGGTGCAGGTGGCGGGTGGCGCCAGCTTCTCGGTCACCGTGGGTGACCTGGTGAACCTGGGCAATGGTGCGGTGGTGGTCGATACGCTGGCCGAGATTGCCCAGGCCCTGGCCCGCGCCATCAGTGCCGGCGCCGGTGGATTTGCCGCCACCACCGAAGGCAGCCGGCTGGTGGTCGCCGGCCCGGCAGCGGCCACCCTGAGCGGCAGTGTCGTGCCCGCAGCCAGCAGCGGCGGTACCTGGAGCGCACCGTTCGCCAATGCCACGGTGGCCATCGGCAACCTGAGTGGTACACCGGTCACCGGGGACACCTTCCGTGTCGACCTCGATGGCGTGACGGTTCTGCACATCGCCGGCACCGGTGCCGGGCGCGAGACTGTGACACGCGCCCTGGCGGCCAGCATCAACAACAGCGACCTGCTGCAGGCCTACTCTGCCGTCGGTGATGGTGGTGTGCTGATGATCGTGAACCGCAACAACCAGGCGTTCAGCCCCACATTCTCGGTGGTCAAGGTGACCCACCCGGCGGCACGCGATTTTGTGGCAGGGGCGCAGGTCTCCGCTCTCACCGGGAACACACTGGTCATGGGCGGCGCTGCGGTGCTGGGCGAAAACTGGCTGGTCGACATCACCGTAGCGGGTGGCCTGCTGCAGACCGTGCGCTACAGCGTGGCGCCGGTGGATGCCGATGGTGACCCGGCCACCGCAGGCATGCGCCTGCCCAACCTGGCCGAGATCGCCGCTGCAGTGGCCGCCGCCATCAATGCCCAGGCACAACCCGATGTGAGCGCACTGGCCGAAGGGGCACAGGTGTTCATCGTCAACCGGGCCGGCACGCCGATGACCACCGCGTTCCGTGTCGCGCCGGCCGGCGCCGTCTCGGCGGTTGGCAGCCTTGCCAACGTGGACAGCCTGCAGGTGGGCGGCCTGTTCCGCGCGGGCGACCAGTTCCGCATGGTGGTGGCGGTGGGCGGCGCCACCTTCACGGTGGTGCACACCGTGGCCCTGGTCGACGCCGACGGCAACCCGGCCACCAGCGCCCTGCGGGTGCAGACTGCCGCCGAGGTGGCCAGCGCGCTGGCCGCCCTGGTCAACAACTCCACCGACCCGGACGCCGCCAGTTTCAGTGCCAGTGCCCGCGGCAGTGCGGTCTTCCTTGCCAACCGCAACACCGCGACGTTCACCGTGACGCCGACGGTGGTGCAGACTTCTGCCGGCACCATCGATACTGCTGCGGTCAGCAGCCTGGGTCTGGCGGTTGCTGCCACCGGCATTGTCTCCGGCGAGACCTGGACGCTGCAGATCACCTCCGACAACACCACGCTGGCTTACAGCATCACGCTGGCACCCGGCGCGCCAACGCTGGCCGGCGTGCTCGCGGGCCTGGCAGCCGCCGTCAATGCCGATATCGCTGCGCCGTTCGCGGCCGCCGTGGACGGCTCCAAGCTGCAACTGTTCCGCATCGGTGGCGGCGTGTTTGGCGCCAGCCTCGCGGTGCTGCCAGCCGGCGCTGCAGCCGTGGAGTCGGCCACCGCCCGCACCCTGTTGCTCGCCCTGGCCGGCAATCCGGTGGCGGGCGAAACCTGGGCGCTGTCGCTTGCCGGGCGTACCTACACCACGCCGGTCACCGGCAGCAGCACGCTGGCCAGCATTGCGGCGGCCCTCGCCAGCCAGGTCACGCTGAACACGACATTGCCGCTGTTCGCCGCCACCCAGGAGGGCAATACCCTGGTGCTGGTGCGGTTGGACGGCACGGCCTTTGGTGCGACCCTGCAGGCGATTCCATCGACGCCGCGCAGCGTGTCGACGGTGGCGACCCGCGCCAGTGTGGATCTGTTCGGTGTGCCTCTGGCCGGCGAGGCCTGGACGCTGACGCTGGGTGGCCGCAGCTTCCAGGTGCGGGCGGACGCCACCACCGACACCTTGTCCGACATCGCTGCTGCACTGGCCAACGCGATCCGGCTCGACAGCGCAGTCGAAGGCCTGGTTGCACGGCTGGCCCAGGCCATCGATGCGCTGGCCGGCTTCAGTGCGGTGGTGGTGGGTGGCACCCGGCTCGACATCACGGCCAGCGCCGCGACGACACTCGCCGCCAGCGTGCTCCAGGAGGGCGGCTTCACGCGCAGCGGCAGCCTGCAGTCTGCGACGACGGTGCGCCTGGACTTTGCGGGTGCCTTCCCGCTGGACGGCGAGGCATGGACGGTAGACATCGTGGTCGATGGCAACCGGACCCAGGTGTCCGAAGCCGGCTTCGACCGCTACACCGCCGCTGCCGATGGCAACCGGTTGCTGGTGTCCGACCTCAGTGGGGCAGTCATGGCGCCGGTGCTGGTGGTCATGCCGGTGAGCGGCTACCAGATCGACACCGCGACCCCGGTGGCCTTCATGGGGCATTTCGACAGCACGGCCACCGCCGGCCAGACCTGGCGCATCACGCTGACCGGCCCTTCTGGTGTGCAGGTGCCGCTGAACCTCGTGGTGGCTGCCAACGAAACACTGGATTCGCTGGCCCGCCGGTTTGCGCAGGCCATCAATACGAGCGGCCCGGCTGCCCTGACCGCCATCGCGGAAGGAGCCCAGCTCGTCATTGTCAGCCGCGACGGCAGCAGCTGGCGTGCCGGTTTCTCGATCACGCCGCAGCCCGCTGCCAGCCCCACCAGTGTCACGGCCAGCAGCACGGGAGCCACCACCGTCACCTTCGCCGGCACGCCCCAGCCGCGCGAGGTCTGGTCGCTCACGGTGGCTGGTACGCGCATCGATGTCTCCATCGGCGAACGGTACGACCTGGGTGGCACCCTGGTGGTAGCCGACTCGGCCGCCAACCTGGCCACGATCTTCGCCAAGCTCGTCAACGAGCTGCCGGGCGGCTTGCGCGCCATCACTTCGGGCAATGCGCTGGTGATCCTGCAGCGCGGCGGGCCCGGGTTCGTGGCGTTCACGACCAGCACCCGCCTGATTCCGGCCATCGACAGCACCGCAGACCTGTACGAAGTGGGAACGGCCCTGGGCGGCGCCACCTCGGTGCGGCTGTCGGGCGCACCGGTGGCGGGCGAGACCTGGCGCCTCACGCTGACGCTGGACCCCAGCGCCGTGGCCACCGCATTCAGTTATGTCGTGCTGGCGCAAGACAGCCTGGCCATGGTCGCCCAGGCCCTGGCCGACCGGGTCAATGCATCTGCCAGCGGCTACGTCGCCTCGGTCGAAGGCGACCGGCTGGTATTGGTCAAGACCACGGCCGGCGCATTCAAGGCCCGGGTCGATGTGGTGGCCGCCAACGGCTCTGCCGGCGGCAACCAGACACTGGTGGCCGACACCACCACGCCGCGCGCCTGGAGCGCTTTGCTGGCCGGCGCGCCGGTGACGGGCGAGATCTGGCGCGTCGAGTTGCGGGTCGGAAGCACCACGTCGCTGCACACCCATACCGTGCTCGCCGGGGAGAGCACCGCCGACATCGCCGCAGCACTGGCCCAGGACATTCTTGCGGCCAACAACAGCTTCGCAGCCACCAGTGAAGACCGTACGCTGCTCGTTATCGACACCACAGGCACCGCGATCGCGCCGCTGTTCCGGATTGCCGCCCCGGCGACGACCAACTTCCAGGAGGATGTGCGCTTCGTGGCGTCGGGTGTCGACCTGCAGGCTGCGGTGAAGGCCGCCACGCTCACGGTGACCGGAACCATCACGCAGGGCCAGACCTTCACCGTGCTGCTGCGGGTGGGAGATGCCGCCAGCCAGTTCGTGCAGGTGGCGCTGGACGGTGACAGCGTGGCCGACGTGTTGCAGGCGCTGGTCGCTGCGATCAACGTCAATGCCGCCAATGCCTTCACCGCCCTGATGGACGGCAACACCCTGTTCGTGGTCAACCGCGAGGGCACCACCTTCTCGCTGGCCAACGCCGCTGCGCCGCAAGCGCGCGCCGAGGCACGCTGGGTGGACCTGCGGGCCGCCACGTTGTTCGCCGGCGAAGTCTGGACCATCATCCTGGACGACGGCACCTTCACCTCGACCCACACCCATGTGGTGACTGCCGGCCAGAGCATGGCGGACGTGGCGCGCGAACTGACCAAGAGCATCGTCACAGGCGGTATCGTCACGTTCACTGCCACCGCCGTCGGCAACCAGGTGGTGGTGACCAACCTGGCCGGCCAGGGCTTCACGACGCAGGTGGAGGTCACCCCGGTGGGGCAGGTGTCGATCATCGAGACCCGCAAGTCGAACGCACCAGAGACCGGCAACAGCTACTTCTACCGGCCGGTCAACCTCAACACCCGGGTCGACGAG
The DNA here is from genome assembly GCA_031383745.1 of Rhodoferax sp. Lineage (GTDB taxonomy): Bacteria > Pseudomonadota > Gammaproteobacteria > Burkholderiales > Burkholderiaceae_C > CAISIP01. The sequence goes on from JANMZX010000132.1 coordinate 27,461, forward strand.
TCGGTCCAGGTGGACACGCTCAATGTGTTCAACGGCAACAGCCCGGCCGACGACAAGGGTGTGCTCACCGCCGACCACCTGACCGGCCTGGGCATGGCCGGCGATACCGTGATTGCCGGGCGCACACTGGCGGGCGGCATCGTCTACCGTGACCTCGAAGTGCTCAGCATCGCGCTGGGCAGTGGCCGCAACGAGTTCCAGGTACTGTCGACCCACAGCGGCAGCACCACCATCACCGGCGGCGCTGCTGCCGACGACTTCCACGTGCAGTCGATCGACGGCCACACCACGATCGACGCCCAGGGCGGCGACGACGAAATCTGGGTTGGCAGCGAGGCCGCGCCCAACCTGGCATTGCCCGCCAACAACCTGCTCGGTACCGTGCGCGCCCTGCTGACCCTGGTGGGGGGCAGCGGCAATGACACCCTGTACGTGGACGACCGTGCCCAGACCGACGCCGGCGCCGGCACCCTGGGCGGCTCGACGATCACCGGCCTGGGCATGCCCTCGGTGTCGGAGGTACAGACCATCCGTGTGCGGGCCGCCGCCGGCGTCTACATCCTGCGCATTGCAGACACCAGCATCGACGCGCAGACAGCCACCACCACGCTGGTCAGCCTGTCGGGTACACCGGTCACGGGTGACCGCTGGACGATCCTGATCGACGGCGAACACCGCTACAGCGTCGCGGTGGGCAGCACGGTCAACGGCGTGCTGGTCAACTCCATCGAGCGCATCGCAGCCGCACTGGCCTGGCTGGTCAATGGCACCCGCGGTTTCACGGCCGCTGCCGACGGTGCCATCGTGGCCCTGGTGAATGCCGCCGGAACCGGCTTCCAGGCCGCCTTCGAATTGGTGACCAGCGCCACCAACCCGGCCACCGCGTTCCAGCAGATCGCCGGCAGCACCGCCACGGCGACGCTCACCGGCACCCTGGTCGCCAATGATGTCTGGGCAGTGACCGTGAGCGGGCGCACCTACACGCTGACGGTGGGTGGTGCCGAGACCCTGGCATCGCTGGCAGGGCGGCTGGCCGCGGCGGTGAATACCGATCCGCTGCGCACGACCTTCCTGGCCTTCGCCGTCGGCAGCACCGTGGTGGTGGTCGACCGCAGCGCCACACCGTCGCTGCCCACCATCCGGATGTCGATCACGCTGGCTGCCAACCGGGGCACCGGCAGCTCCCTCTCCACCGTTTCTGACGCCGATGCGGCCGCATTGGCGCTGTCGGGCACTCCGGTGGCCGGCGAGCGCTGGGCAGTGAGTCTGGGCGGGGTTGCCTACGGCTACACGGTCCGCGAAACCCTGGCCGATGTGGCGTTTGCGCTGCGCGACGGGCTGGGTGCAGCATCGGGCGTCTACACCGTGCGGGTGGCTGGCAGCGCGCTTGCCACCACCTCCAGCAGCACCGAATTCCGCATCGACGAATCCGCCCCGGCGGGTGCCCAGACCCTGGTCATCCGGTATGCGGGCGCAGAGTTCCGCGCCGTGCTCAGCCGCTCCGGCGGCAGCGCGCCGCTGGTGGTCGACTCGACCCTGCAGACCGGGCGCCAGCAGGTCGAGCTGGCGCTGGGCGGCGCCTCGGCGCCGGGCGAGGTCTGGACGCTGAGCCTGACCGCGCGGGACGCCATTGCCCCGGTGGTCGTGATCACGACCGTGAACCCGCAGGCCACGGTGGCTGCCGGCATCGCCGCTGCAGTGACGGCTTCGGGTTCGTCGCGCTTTGCCGCATCTGCTGAGGGTGGCACGCTGGTGCTGGTCGACCACAGCGGCGCGGCACTTCCCGCAGGTCTGGCGGTGCGAATCCTGGCCACTGGCGCCGGCTCGGCCTCCAACGCCAGTGCAGCCGCGCTGACCGGCACCGTCACGCTGGGTGGCCCGGTCGTCGCGGGGCAGTCCTGGGTGCTGAATCTGGCCGTCGCCACCAGCCTGCCGGATGTCACCGCAATCACTGCCGTGCGGTACACCGTGCGGGCCGGCGACACGCTGGCCTCGGTGGCTGGCGGCCTGGCAGGCGCGCTGGCAGCGTCCACCGACCCGGCCACAGCCGGCATGGTCGCGGTGGCCGGCAGCAACAGCCTGGCGCTGACCGGTAGCCGCCTCTTCAAGGCGTCGGTGGCGGTCGAGCCGGCCGGCACCACGGCTGCCACGGTACAAACCGCCCGTGCGGTGGCCTTTGAACTGTCAGGTACGCCGGCAACTGGTGACCGCTGGGTGGTTCTCATCAACGGCCTGGCGCATGGTGTCACGGTCGGCGACCCGGCGAACACCCTCGCTGGCATCGGGGGCTCACTGGCTGCGGCCATCGAGGCCGGTACTCCCGCCACGTTCACCGCATTCTTCAGCGGTACCACCCTGGTGGTGGCCGACCGCAGCGGCGCTGCCTTCACCGCGTCCGGCCTGGTGGCACTGGCGACCACCGCAGTGGGCGTGATCAGCCCGCCTGCCAATGGCAGCGCGGTCAGTGTCACACTGGGCGGTGACCCGGCTGCCGGGGATATCTGGCGTCTGCGCGTCGGTGTCAATGGCAGCAGCAGCGTGTTCGGCGTGGCCGTCGGCACCACCGTCAGCGTGGGCACGCTCAGCTTTGTTGTCGACACCCCGGGCGAAATCGCGCTGGCGCTGGCCAAGGCCATCAACACGCTGGCGGGTGACCTGGTGGCCACGCCGGTCGGCGCCACACTGGTGCTGACCAGCACTTCCGGGGCCATCCTGACGGCAGGATTCGAGATCGTGCTGGCCGGCTCCGGTGGTGCGAATCCCGAGAAACTGGCCGGCTCGGCCACGGTGTCTGCCGTCAACCGCGCGCTGCTCACGCTGGGCGGCACACCGCAGGCTGGCGAGACCTGGACCGTCGCCCTGAACGGCAGCACCTCGGTGGCGGTGAGCTACGACGAATCGGTCAATGGCACTACGGTGCGTTCGTTGCCGCAGTTCGCCGCCGCGCTGGCCTTCAAGGTCAACGCAGTGGCCGGTTTCCTGGCGGTGCCGACGTCGGTCGACAACCAGTTCGTGGTGGTGGCCACGGCTGGTGCGCCGCTGACCGCACTCAGCGCCGAAGTCACCCGGCCGGGCAGTGTGGCCACGGTCAATACCCCGCTTGCGCAGGCCCGTGTGCTGACACTGACCGGCTCACCGGTCAGCGGTTCGGTCTGGAGTGTCACGGTGGACGGCTACACGGCCAGCGTGACCGTCGGGACCGACCGTGTGGTGGTTGACGGCCAGTTGCAGGTGGTCGACACGGTGGGCCGCATCGCAGCGCGCCTGGCCGAACTCATCAACAACAACCGGGGAGCCAACCATGGAGCGGTGGCCATCGGCGCCCAGCTCTTGATCGTGCGCCATGACGGCACTGCGCTGGCCGTCGGCACGCCGGTCATCTCCAACGGCGGCGCCAGCGGCGCCAGTGCCGTCACCGGCAGCACCAGTGGCAGCTGGGCGGTCGCGCTGTCCGGCGCGGTGGTGCCCGGCGAAATCTGGACCCTGAACTTCGGTGGCCAGGCCCGGGCGCTCACGGTAGCCGATGGCATGGGCCTGGCCGATATCGCCGCCGGCCTGGCCCGGCTGGTCAACAACAACGGCAACCAGGCTGCCGTGGCCGATGGCAGCCGCCTGATCGTGGCCAGCCTGTCCGGTGCTGCCACCCCGGCACCGGTGCTGGCCGTCACGCCGGCCAACCTCATCGACACCAGCAGTGCCACGGTCGCGATCAGCCGCACGGTGCTGTCCGGCAATGTGGCCCCAGGGGATGTCTGGACGGTCGGCCTGCAGGTGGCCAACCAGTCGGCACCATCGCTATTCAGCTTCACCGCATCCGGCACGACCTTGGCCGGCGTCGCGGCGGGCCTCGCAGCAGCCATCAATGCGGCTGCAGGTGACAGCTACCTGGCCACGGCCAGCGGCGACAGGCTGCTGGTGGTCAACCGCAATGGCGTGGCCTTCACCGTGCACCTGGCCTCGGCGCCGGCGGCACTGTCGATCTCGCGCAATTTCGACCTGTTGGGCGCGGTCGCCGCGCTCGACCTGTGGGAGGTGACCCTGTCGGTCGGCGATAACGATACGGTGGTGTCCTTCACCAGCGTCGGCAGCAGCCTGGCGGCCCTGGCCACCGGCCTGGCCGATGCGATCAACGCCACGGCGGGCTTCACGGCGCGGGCGTCGGGCACCGTGCTGACCATCTCCACCGAAGGGGTCAACGCCGGGCGTGCCTTCACCCTGTCGACACTGGCGCGGGCCGGTACGATCACCGAGAGCGTCACCACCAGCACCCGCGACCTGCAGCTCTGGGGCCCGGTCGTCATCGGCGACCTGTGGACGATCAAGCTCAGCGTGGGTGGCGTGCTGCGCACGGTGGAGGTACCGGTCGTGTCCACGCTGTCGCAGCTGCAAGCTGATCTGCTGGCTG
>JANMZX010000227.1:0-7600 GCA_031383745.1 Rhodoferax sp.
GAAGCCGAAGTGCGTGCCGAAATCGGTGGCGCTGGCAAGGGTGGCAACACCGCTGCTGCAGCCCTGATCGGCAAGCGCATCGCCGAGAAGGCCAAGGCCGCCGGCATTGAAAAGGTGGCTTTTGACCGCTCCGGTTTTGCCTACCACGGTCGGGTGAAAGCCCTGGCAGACGCCGCCCGCGAAGCTGGCCTGCAGTTCTGATCAAACGGAAACCACAAAATGGCTAAATTTACGGCAAACATCAAGAACGAAGCGAACGAAGACGGTTTGCGCGAAAAGATGATCGCGATCAACCGCGTGACCAAGGTGGTCAAGGGCGGTCGTATCCTCGGATTCGCCGCGCTGACCGTGGTGGGTGACGGCGACGGCCGCATCGGCATGGGCAAGGGCAAGTCGAAGGAAGTTCCGGAGGCTGTGCAAAAGGCGATGGAAGAAGCCCGCCGCAACATGATCAAGGTGTCGCTCAAGAACGGCTCCATCCACCACAAGGTGATGGGCCACCACGGTGCCGCCAACGTCATGATGGCACCGGCGCCCAAGGGTACCGGCATCATCGCCGGCGGCCCGATGCGCGCGGTGTTCGAAGTTGTCGGCATTACCGACATCGTGGCCAAGAGCCATGGCTCGACCAACCCGTACAACATGGTGCGGGCAACGCTCGACGCACTGTCCGTTTCGACGACGCCTTCCGAGGTTGCGGCCAAGCGCGGCAAGACGGTCGAAGAGCTGTTCGTCTAGTCCGGAGAATTGAACATGACAACAGCACAACAGACAGTCAAGGTCCAGCTGGTCCGCAGTCCGATCGGGTGCAAGGAGTCGCATCGTGCGACGGTGCGCGGCCTGGGCCTGCGCAAGATCCGCAGCGTCAGCGAACTCAAGGACACCCCTGAGGTCCGCGGCATGATCAACACGATCGCCTACCTGGTCAAGGTACTCTAATTGATGGTTGCAAGGCCGGGCACCGTCGCCAGACGGAGCCGGCGTTCAAGAACTGACGAAAGAAGATGATGGAACTCAATGGCATCAAGCCGGCCGATGGCGCCAAGCATGCGAAGCGCCGTGTTGGTCGTGGTATCGGGTCGGGCCTGGGCAAGACGGCAGGCCGCGGTCACAAGGGGCAGAAGTCCCGTGCGGGCGGCTACCACAAGGTGGGCTTCGAGGGCGGCCAGATGCCGCTGCAGCGTCGCCTGCCCAAGCGTGGTTTCAAATCGCAACTGCTGAAGTTCAATGCCGAAGTCACCCTCACGTCGCTGGAGGCGCTCGGCGCCGCCGACGTCGACCTGCTGACGCTCAAGCAAGCCGGGTTGGTTCCGGAAATGGCCAAGGTAGTCAAGGTCATCAAGACCGGCACCCTGACCAAGGCTGTCAAGCTCAATGGCATCGGCGCAACTGCCGGCGCCAAGGCCGCCATCGAAGCGGCCGGCGGCAGCGTCGGCTGATTTCGCCGATCGCGCAGAAGAAGCAAACGTGGCAACCAACGCAGCTCAATTGGCAAAGACCGGCAAGTTCGGCGACCTGCGTCGACGGCTGATGTTCTTGCTGTTGGCACTGGTGGTGTACCGGATCGGTGCGCACATTCCGGTGCCCGGGATCGACCCGGCGCAGTTGCAGCAGTTCTTCAAGGGCCAGGAAGGCGGTATCCTGGGCATGGCCAACCTGATGTCGGGTGGCGCCTTGTCGAGGTTCACGGTGTTCGCGTTGGGCATCATGCCGTACATCTCGGCGTCGATCATCATGCAGTTGCTGACCTATGTGTTGCCCGCATTCGAGCAACTCAAGAAGGAAGGCGAGGCCGGGCGGCGCAAGATCACTCAGTACACGCGCTACGGTACTCTGGGGCTGGCCTTGTTCCAGTCGCTGGGTATCGCCATCGCACTGGAGAGCTCGGCAGGCCTGGTCATTGCGCCCGGTATCGGGTTCCGCCTGACGGCCGTGTGCACACTGACTGCCGGCACGATGTTTCTGATGTGGCTGGGCGAGCAGATTACCGAGCGCGGCCTGGGCAACGGCATTTCCATCCTGATTTTTGCCGGAATCGCGGCCAACCTGCCCAATGCCATAGGCGGCCTGCTGGAACTGGTGCGCACTGGTGCCATGAGCATCATCGTGTGCCTGCTGATCGTGGTGCTGGTGGCGTTGGTCACGTATCTCGTGGTCTTCATCGAGCGCGGTCAGCGCAAGATCCTGGTCAACTATGCCCGCAGGCAGGTGGGCAACAAGGTGTATGGCGGGCAATCGTCGCATCTGCCGCTCAAGCTGAACATGGCGGGCGTGATCCCCCCGATCTTCGCGTCGTCCATCATTCTGTTGCCAGCGACCGTGGTCGGCTGGTTCAGCGCCGGTGAGTCGATGCGCTGGCTGAAGGACATCGCGGGCTCACTCACACCCGGGCAGCCGATCTACGTGATGTTCTACGCTGCCGCGATCGTGTTTTTCTGCTTCTTCTACACCGCGCTGGTATTCAACAGCCGCGAGACAGCCGAGAACCTCAAGAAGAGCGGTGCGTTCATCCCTGGCATCCGCCCCGGTGACCAGACCGCCAAGTACATCGACCGGATCCTGGTGCGTTTGACGCTGGCCGGTGCCATCTACATCACGTTTGTGTGCCTGCTGCCGGAATTCCTGATCCTCAAGTACAACGTGCCCTTCTATTTCGGTGGCACCTCGCTGCTGATCATCGTGGTGGTGACCATGGACTTCATGTCCCAGGTGCAGAACTACATGATGTCCCAGCAATATGAATCACTTTTGAAAAAGGCAAGTTTTAAATCCTCCTGAGGCGTCGAACCATATGTCGAAGGACGATGTAATTCAAATGCAAGGTGAGGTGGTGGAGAACCTTCCGAATGCGACCTTCCGGGTCAAACTGGAAAACGGGCATGTGGTTCTCGGGCATATTTCAGGAAAGATGCGCATGCACTACATCCGCATCCTTCCCGGTGACAAGGTAACTGTCGAGTTGACGCCGTACGACCTGAGTCGGGCGAGGATAGTTTTCAGGGCAAAGTGAAGATTGTGGTAGGGCCGGGTTTTCGCCGTTGATTCGGATGGAATGAGGCAAAGAGTCTTAGGAGAATCAAAATGAAGGTTTCGGCTTCGGTCAAGAAAATTTGCCGTAACTGCAAAATTATCCGGCGCAAGGGCGTTGTGCGCGTGATCTGTTCAGATCCGCGTCACAAGCAGCGTCAGGGTTGATTGCAAGAGTTTTAGAGGACGAAAATGGCACGTATCGCTGGCATCAATATTCCGCCGCAACAGCATTCTGAAATTGGCCTGACCGCCATCTTCGGGATCGGTCGCACCCGCGCTCGCAAGATTTGTGAAGCCTGTGGCATTGCATATTCCAAGAAAGTCAAGGACCTGACCGACGCCGAGTTGGAAAAGATCCGCGACCAGGTCGGTCAGTTCACCATCGAGGGTGACCTGCGCCGGGAAACGACCATGAACATCAAGCGTTTGATGGACATCGGTTGCTACCGCGGCTTTCGCCATCGCCGCGGCTTGCCGATGCGCGGGCAGCGCACGCGCACCAACGCCCGCACCCGCAAAGGCCCGCGCAAGGCTGCTGCGTCACTGAAGAAATAATTGGGACTGAGAGACCACCATGGCTAAACCCCCCGTCAATTCCGCCGCCCAGCGCGTGCGCAAGAAGGTCCGCAAGAACGTTGCGGATGGCATTGCACACGTGCACGCTTCCTTCAACAACACGATCATCACGATCGCTGATCGCCAAGGCAATGTCCTGTCGTGGGCTTCTTCAGGTGGCCAGGGGTTCAAGGGTTCCCGCAAGTCGACGCCGTTTGCCGCACAGGTGGCCTCTGAAGTCGCCGGCCGCGCTGCGGTCGAGCAAGGCATCAAGAACCTCGACGTCGAGATCAAGGGCCCCGGCCCGGGTCGCGAATCGTCAGTACGGGCGCTGGCTGCGCTCGGCATCCGCATCAACATGATTGCAGATGTGACGCCCGTGCCGCACAACGGCTGCCGCCCTCAAAAGCGCCGCCGCATCTGAGCGCACGCATGCCGCGAGGCATGCTTTCTTCAACAAGCCCACCGCCGTCCGCCACAGGTTGACGGCTCCCGCAGTTCGCTGCGGAAGATGACATAAAGGAAGTTCAAGTGGCACGTTACCTCGGCCCCAAGGCCAAACTATCACGCCGTGAAGGCACGGACCTGTTCCTCAAGAGCGCGCGGCGCGCGATTGGCGACAAGGCCAAGTTCGATTCCAAGCCCGGCCAGCACGGTCGCACCTCCGGCGCGCGCACGTCCGACTACGGCCTGCAGCTGCGTGAAAAGCAGAAGGTCAAGCGCATGTACGGCGTGCTGGAGCGCCAGTTCCGCCGCTACTTCGAAGAGGCGGACCGCCGCAAGGGCAACACCGGTGCGAACCTGCTGTTCCTGCTGGAGTCCCGCCTGGACAACGTCGTCTACCGGATGGGTTTCGGCTCGACCCGTGCCGAGGCACGCCAGCTGGTGTCCCACAAGGCGATGACGGTCAACGGCAACTCCGTCAACATCCCGTCGTACATGGTCAAGGCCGGCGACGTGATCTCGGTGCGCGACAAGTCCAAGAAGCAGAACCGGGTGGTCGAGGCGCTGCAACTGGCACAACAGGTCGGCATGCCGGCCTGGGTCGACGTCAGCCTGGACAAGGCCGAAGGCACCTTCAAGAAGACGCCTGATCGCGACCAGTTCGCCGCCGACATCAATGAATCCCTGATCGTCGAGTTGTACTCGCGCTGATCGGCAAGTCGTCAAATCGTTCCTGAACCGCGGGGCACTGTGGTTCAGGCGCTTCACCAGCCTTACCGATGTAACGAGTCGGGGGTATTGAGAGGAAGTCTGCATGCAAACAAATCTGCTGAAACCCAAAGCCATCAACGTCGAGCAGCTTGGAGCCAATCGCGCCAAGGTCGCTCTGGAACCGTTCGAGCGTGGTTATGGCCACACTTTGGGCAACGCACTTCGCCGGGTCCTGTTGTCGTCCATGCCGGGTTATGCCGCCACGGAAGTGACCATCGCCGGTGTCCTGCACGAGTACTCGTCGATCGACGGCGTGCAGGAAGACGTGGTCAACATCCTGTTGAACCTCAAGGGTGTGGTGTTCAAGCTGCACAACCGTGAAGAAGTCACGCTGAGCCTGCGCAAGGAGGGTGACGGTGTCGTCACGGCCGCCGACATCCAGACTCCGCATGATGTGGAAGTGATCAACCCCGCGCACGTGATTGCCAACCTGTCCCATGGCGGCAAGCTCGACATGCAGATCAAGGTGGAAAAGGGCCGTGGCTACGTGCCTGGCACGATGCGCCGCCATGGTGACGAGCCGACCAAGTCGATCGGCCGCATTGTGCTCGACGCATCCTTCTCGCCGGTCAAGCGCGTCAGCTACACGGTGGAGAGCGCCCGCGTCGAGCAGCGCACCGATCTCGACAAGCTGGTGGTGGAGATCGAGACCAACGGCGCAATTTCTGCAGAGGACGCGGTTCGTGCCTCTGCCAAGGTGCTGGTCGAGCAGCTCGCCGTGTTCGCGCAACTGGAGGGCAGCGAGCTGGCTGGCGCCTTCGATACGCCGGTACCGCGCGGCAACACCCAGTTCGACCCGATCCTGCTGCGCCCTGTCGACGAGCTGGAGCTGACGGTTCGCTCGGCGAACTGCCTCAAGGCCGAGAACATCTACTACATCGGTGACCTGATCCAGCGCACCGAGAACGAATTGCTCAAGACCCCCAACCTGGGTCGCAAGTCGCTCAACGAAATCAAGGAAGTCCTTGCTTCGCGCGGCCTGACCCTGGGCATGAAGCTGGAGAGCTGGCCGCCGGCGGCCCTCGAGAAGCGCTGATCGGATCGGCCCGCGAGGGCCATGTGCAACAGGCAGTACCTGGTACGGCTGCCTGAAAATATTTGAATGGAGAAAGCACCATGCGTCACGGACACGGACTACGTAAACTCAACCGCACCAGCGAGCACCGCCTCGCCATGCTGCGCAACATGATGAACTCGTTGATCGCCCATGAGGCGATCAAGACGACCCTGCCCAAGGCCAAGGAACTGCGCCGTGTTGTCGAGCCGATGATCACGCTGGCCAAGGTGGCCACCGTGGCCAATCGCCGCCTGGCGTTCAACCGCCTGCGTGACCGCGACAGCGTCACCAAGCTGTTCGATCAGCTCGGCCCGCGCTACAACGCGCGTCCGGGTGGCTACACCCGCATCCTGAAGATGGGTTTCCGCGTCGGCGACAATGCGCCCATGGCGCTGGTCGAATTGGTCGATCGCCCCGAAATTAATGAGCCTGCAGCTGACGCAGCGAAGGCTGAATAGGTTACACTCTCCGCTTGCCGCGCGATGGAGCAGCCTGGTAGCTCGTTGGGCTCATAACCCAAAGGTCGCAAGTTCAAATCTTGCTCGCGCAACCAAATTTCCGGTCTGAGTGCCGGTCACACAACGCCTACTGTTCTCAGTAGGCGTTTTGCGTTGTGGGGCCTATCAAGCTGCGGGGCTATGGCGAGTGCGGGGTCCCGGCCTGCCGCGTGTCTGGCAACCAGGGCGCAAGAGCCGGTCATTCCGGCGCGGCACATGACTGTGGCTCATGGCCACCCCGCATAAACATGGTGCCGGCGCGGTCTGGCTTATACCGGATACTCGTGCGCGACCAGCACGACTTTCCAGGAGCCATGTCCATGTCCGAAGCACCCCCCACACCCAGCGGCACGGCTCGCCGACGCGCCGGCCGCTCCAGTGGCACGGTGCGCGCGGCACTGTCCACCAGCAAGTATCGCAAGCTGCAGCACCGGTTTCCCCAGACGCCCGTGGTATCTGAGGACGAGCTGGAGGCGATTCACGACGCGTCCATGACCATCCTCGAGGAAATGGGCATGGACTTCATGCACCCGCAGGCCCGGGCCATCCTCAAGAAGGCCGGTGCCGATGTCAAGCCGGATTCCGAGCGTGTGCGTTTCGACCGCAACATGATCCTGGAGGCGATCAAGACCTGCCCCTCCGAGTTCGCGCTGCATGCCCGCAACCCCGAGCGCAACGTGCGGATCGGCGGCAAGAACCTGGTGTTCGCGCAGGTGGCGAGCCCTCCCAATTGCTCGGACCTGCAGGGAGGCCGCCGGGCCGGCAACCGCAAGGACTTCCAGAACCTGGTGCGGTTGGCGCAACGGTACGACGTGGTCCACGCCAGTGGTGGCTATCCGGTGGAGCCGGTGGACCTGCATGCGTCGATCCGCCACCTGGATTGCCTGTCCGACATCGCCAAACTGACCGACAAGCCGTTCCATGCCTACTCGTTGGGCAAGGAGCGCAACCAGGACGCCCTGGAGATCGCGCGCATCGCGCGCGGCATCACGCGCGAGCAGATGGACCTGGAACCCTCGTTGTTCTCCATCATCAACAGCTCGTCTCCGTTGCGCCTCGATACGCCGATGCTGCAGGGCATCATCGAGATGTCCTCGCGCAACCAGATCATCATGCTGACGCCGTTCACGCTGGCCGGGGCGATGGCGCCCGTCACGATCGCGGGTGCGCTGGCGCAGCAGAACGCCGAGGCACTTGCCGGAATTGCGTTCACCCAGCTGGTGCGCCCCGGCGCACCGGTGGTGTA
>JANMZX010000232.1:0-1993 GCA_031383745.1 Rhodoferax sp.
ACCCCCCAGCGGTGCCCGTCACCAAAGTACTGTTCGATCTTGTCGTGGTGAAACGCCACGTTGACCATGATCTCGTTGACACCGTACCGAGCCAGATGTTCGATCAAGTATTCCATTACCGGTTTGCCCAGAATCGGCACCATCGCCTTGGGCAAGTCGTTGGTGAGTGGCCGTACGCGGGTGCCTTGCCCCGCCGCCAGAATCATTCCTTTGGCCATAGTTCGTTCTTGCCCTTGCGTTGTTGGTGAATACTTTACGCGCCAGCTTCGCCGCGGTAGCCGCGCGGATTGCTGCTCTGCCAACGCCATGCGTCCGAACACATGCAGGCCAGGTCACGCTGCGCCTGCCAGGCCAGCAGCTCCTGTGCCGCCGCCGGGGCCGCATAACACGAGGCCACGTCGCCATCACGCCGCGCGGCGATGCGGTATGCAATCTTTTTGCCACTGGCGTGTTCAAAGGCGCGCAACATGTCGAGCACGCTATAACCGACGCCGGTTCCCAGGTTGATGGCGCGGCACTCCGCATGCGTCTGCAAGCGCTGCAGCGCCTTCAAGTGCCCCAGCGCCAGGTCAACCACGTGAATATAGTCCCGCACCCCGGTGCCGTCGGGCGTCGGGTAGTCGTTGCCCCAGACGTTGACAAACTCGCGCTGACCCACCGCGACCTGCGCCACGAACGGCAACAGATTGTTCGGCATGCCCTGCGGGTCCTCGCCAATACGCCCGCTGGCGTGGGCGCCCACCGGGTTGAAATAACGCAGGATCGAGATCCGCCACGACGGATCGCTGCGGTACAGGTCGCGCAACATGTCCTCGATCACCAGCTTGGTGCGGCCATACGGGTTGGTGGCCGACAGCGGATGGTCTTCGGTCAGCGGCAGGCGTTGCGGATCGCCATAGACGGTGGCGGACGAACTGAACACCAGCGACCTGATGCCGCACGCGCCCATGGCCTGCAGCAACCGCAGTGTGCCGAGCACGTTGTTGTCGTAGTAGGCAAGCGGCTGCTCCACCGACTCGCCCACGGCCTTCAGGCCCGCAAAATGGATCACCGCCGTAGCTCCGCAGTTGCGCAAGGCCGCGTCCAGCGCGGCGGGGTCGCGAATGTCGCCCTCGATCACCGTCAAACTGCGCCCGGTGATGCGTTGCACCCGTACCAGCGATTCACGCTGGCTGTTGCAGAAGTTGTCGAACACCGTCACCGCGTGCCCGGCTTGCAGCAGCTCGACGCAGGTGTGGCTGCCGATGTAGCCAGCACCGCCGGTCACGAAGATCATGGCTGCCTCTCTGCCGCGGGGGAAAGGTAACTCGACAGGATGTCGACGATCCGCACCGCCGCGTGGCCATCCCACAGTTGCGGGCGTCGCCCCTGCTTGCCGTCGCCGCGCAACACCTTGCGCGCCTCGGCCACTATCACGGCCGGGTCCGTGCCGGCGAGCACATTGGTGCCCTCGCTGACGGTGACCGGCCGCTCGGTGTTCTCACGGATCGTGATGCACGGCACGCCCAGCGCGGTCGTCTCTTCCTGCATGCCGCCGCTGTCGGTCAACACCAGGGCTGCGTCCTTCCACAGGTTCAGGAAGGCCATGTAGGCCTGCGGCCCCACCAGCGTGACGTTCGGCCCCAGGTCGATGCCGAATTTGGCCAGGTTGCCACGGGTGCGCGGATGCACCGGGAAGATCAGCGGCAACCCGGTGGCAATTTCCTTGAGGGCGCCGCCGATACGCTGCATCATGGCGGCGTCGTCCACGTTGCTGGGGCGGTGCAGCGTGACCACACCGTACCGTTGGCCGGCACCGGAGTGTGTCGCCTTGTAGGCGCTGGTCTCGAAACCGCTGGCGTCTGTGTGTTCCAGCTTCTGTGCCTGGTACAGCAGGTTGTCCACCATCACGTGCCCCACGTAGTGGATCGCGCTGTCGGGCTTGCCTTCCCGCCGCAGATGTTCCACGCCGCTGGGCTCGGTCACGAAGAACCAGTCGGAGATGCTGTCCGTC
>JANMZX010000259.1:0-4483 GCA_031383745.1 Rhodoferax sp.
GCCGAGCCCGAGGAGGTGATGGAGATGCTGCACGCGTTCCACGCCAGCATGGGGCAGCTGGTGGTGGCGCACGGCGGCACACTGGAGCGATTTGCGGGTGACTCGGTGATGGTCTTCTTCAACGACCCGGAGCCCATGGAACGCCCGGCCGAGGCGGCGGTGCGCATGGCGCTGGCGATGCAGCAGGCCTTTCCCGCGCTGGGTGCGGAATGGCACAAGCGCGGTTATGACCTGGGCCTGGGTTGCGGCATCGCACAGGGTTACGCCACGCTGGGTCAGATCGGCTTCGAAGGCCGCTGGGATTACGCCGCCATCGGCAGCGTCACCAACCTTGCGGCCCGCCTGTGTGCCGAGGCGCGCGGGGGGCAGGTGCTGGTGGACCGCAAGATCATGGCCAAGGTCGACGCCCTGGTGGACGCGACGCCGCTGGGGCCCCTGACCCTCAAGGGATTTGCCCAGCCGGTGCCCGCCTTCGCGGTGGCGGGGTGGAAAGCTGCCGCGTGAGCGCGGCGCGCCGAACGCTGCGGCTCAGGGCGGGGGCAGATCGGCAATCATCTTGCGGCGCCACGGGTTGAAGCCCGTCACCAGCGCCGAGGCCAGCAGCACGATGGCGCCGCCAACAAAGGTGCCGGTGCTGACGGGCTCACCCAGGAACAGATAACTCCAGGCCACACCGAACACCGGAACGAAGAAGATTGGCGTGACGGCGGCCACGGGCGTCACATGGCGCAGGATGCGCAGGTGGACCCAGTACGCCAGCCCCGAGGTGATGACGCCCAGCACCATGACCATTGCCACGCCGGTGGGCGTGAAACGCGCCTGGGGCAGGCCCCACAGGCCGAAGGGGGCGACCAGCAGCATGGCGCTCAGGTGCATCGGCCCGGCGATCGCCAGCGGCTCGATGCGCCGCGTCGCGCGCTTCTGGAACGGCGCGGCTGCGCCGTAGAAGAAGGTGGCGAGGATCGCGGCGCCAGCGCCCAGCAGCACGTCGGTGGTGGGCTGCACCGGCCCCAGCTGCACCACCAGGCTCAGGCCGACAAAACCAAGCATGCAGCCAATGATCTTGCCGGCGTCCAGTCGGTCTTCCTTGAGCCAGGCCGAGCTGAGCACCGCAAACACCACTGCAGACGGGTTGAGCAGGGCCAGATAACCCGCCGGCGCCTTGGTGGCGGCATAACAGAACAGCAGGTACGGCACGCCGACCGAGGCCATGCCCAGGATCGTGAGTTCGCGCCACGCCTGCCACGGCCAGCGCTGACCGACCGCGCGCATCAGCAGCGCCAGCGTCGCGGCACCGATGCTGACGCGCAGGAAGGCTGTCACGTTGGCGCCCATCTCCGGCGCCGCAACGCGCAGCATGGGGAAGGAAGCGCCCCACAGGGCGGATACCGCCAGCAGTTGCGCGAAGTACTTGGCTTTCATGGAGGTGGGCTCGAGCGACGATCGTAGCCCACATCGGCAGCGCGGGCGGTGTCGGCAGGCGGTCACCGGGCCATGAGCCCGGTGTTCGTCGGGCAGATATCGGGTCTGGTCGAACCCGCAGTGGCGGCAATCCTGGCTGACGACGGACCAGGAAGACCGCTGTGCGCCGGGACGGCCGCTGCCGATGGACGTGTTGCGCATGGTCGCCTGGTCCACCTCGGTCGCCATTCCCTGTGCGGCACAATGCCGGGCCCGGTCCCAATTCCTTCCCTGGTATCCCTTGCGCCGCCTCGCCTCCCCCGCCGTACATGTCGAAGCCCGTGCCCTGTGGCAACTGGCGTGGCCGATCCTGATCGGCCAGCTGGCCACCGTGGGCATGAGCGTGGCCGACGTGGCCATGGCCGGCCACGCGTCGGCACAGGACCTCGCAGGCGTATCGCTCGGCGTGTCGATCTGGCACATCGTGATCGTGTCGCTGATGGGCCTGCTGATGGCCGTGAACCCGATCGTCGCGCAGCACCTGGGGGCCGGCCGGCGCGAACGCATCGGCACCGTGGTGCGCCAGGGCCTGTGGACGGCGGTCGGCGCCGGGTTGCTGGCGATGGTGGTGATCAACCTGGCCGCCCTGGTTTTCGATCTGCTCGACATCGAGCCGGCCGTGCGGCTGCTGGCTCGTGACTTCGTGCTGGTGATCAGCTTCGCATTGCCGGCGTTTTGCTGCTACCGGGTGTTGTACGGCTACAGCGCCAGCGTGAACCAGACCAAGCCGCTGATGGTGATCGCGCTGCTGGCGCTGGTGCTCAATGTCGTGGTCAACTGGTTGCTGGTATTTGGCAAGCTGGGCCTGCCGCGGCTGGGCGGGCTGGGATGTGCATGGTCCACCCTGTTCTGCGTCTGGTTCAACCTCGCCGCGATGGCGTGGTGGATCCGGCGTTCGCCGGCCTACCGCAGCACCCAGCCGTTCACCCATTTCGAGGCGCCGCGCTGGGGCGAGATCCGCACCCTGTTGCGTATCGGCCTGCCGATTGCCGTGACCTATTTCGCGGAGACCAGTGCCTTCAGCCTGATTGCGCTGCTGGTGGCCGGTTTCGGCACGGCGCAGGTGGCGGCGCACCAGATCGCGCTGAATTTCGCGTCGCTGGTGTTCATGGTGCCGATGAGCCTGGGCACCGCCTTGCTGACCCGTGTCGGCCTGGCCCTGGGGGCCGGCGCTCCCGATGTGGCGCGGTTCCGCGCATGGGTCGGTGTGGGGCTGGCATTTCTGGTCGCCATCGTGTCGGCGGCGCTGATCGCCGTGTTCAATGCGCAGATCGCCGCTGCCTACACGACCGATGCGGCAGTGGCGATGCTGGCGGCCCAGCTGCTGGTGTTCGCGGCGCTGTTCCAGCTGCCCGACGCGGTCCAGGTGGCCACCAGCTGCGCCATCCGTGCCTACAAGGTCACGCGGGCGCCGATGGTGATCCACCTCACCGCCTTCTGGGGGCTGTGCCTGCCGCTGGGCTGCGTGCTGGGCCTGGCGCCCCAGTGGATGCCGTGGAGACCAGCGCAGGCCCTGGGCGCACAGGGATTCTGGATGGCCCTGGTCGCCGGCCTTGCGATCGCAGCCCTCGGCCTGCTGTGGCTGCTGGACCGCCTGTCACTGGAGCGTACGGCCATCGCACGCACCGATGCACGCACGATGGCCTGACTGCCAGCGCCGCCGTGGCAGGTGCCGTCGAGCGGGGGTGTCACCAAGCGGTGGCCGGCAGGTGCTGGAGGCGGTGTTGCGGAACGGGCGGCGCCAACCGTGTCGACGCCGGTCGCCACGCGGGGACCTCCGGCGCATCGAGCGCGTGCTGCACACGGACGAGACGCCGGTCGTCGGGATGCGGATGGCGTGTAAACCCCAGGGCCTGGGCCAGCCTGAGCATGGCATGGTTGTCGTGCAACACGTCGCCAAAAAGCAGCTCCAAGCCCCTGGCGCGTGCAGCCGCCATCAGCGTGCGCAGCAGCCGGCGGCCCAGACCCCGCCCTTGCCACGCGTCGGCGATCGCCAGGGCAAACTCCGCAGACGGCGGTGACGCGTCGTGGCGCACGAAGCGCGCGTCGGCGATCTGGAGATGACCCGCCGCGCCGAAGGTTTCGACGACGAGTGCGAAGTGGTCCTGGTAGTCGACTTCCGTCAGGTAGCGCGCGACGCTGTGGGGCAACTCCGTCATCCCGACCTGAAAACGCTGGTAGCGCGACCGGGAGGTCAGGCCTTGCGCGACGAAGGCGCGTTCCAGTTGCAGGTCCTGTGGCAGGACCGGGCGCACGGTGACCAGTGCGCCATCGGCCAGTTGCCAGCGGTCGATCCATTCGACCGGATAGGGATGCAGTGCGTCGATCATGGCGGGTGTCAGCCCATTGCCATGGTGCGCGACAGCCTGTGGCCCTGGCGGGCGATGGGGCGTGTGGTGGCCGGCGTGTCGCCATAGAGCGCGAGGGTGGCGCTGTCCAGCGCGTAGGCGATCGCATGGCGTCCGGGCACGGGTGTGAAGTGTTCGCCCGGCTCCAGGACGATATCGCGCACATCGCGGTCCTGCGTGATCCAGACCGAACCGGTGTGGCATTCGACGCGGTGCGTGCCGCCGTCGATGTGGAGCATGGCGCGGTGGGCCAGTTGGACCCGGACAGGTGCGGCAAGTGGTGTCATGGTGATTCCTTTGGATGCTTGGTGAGAATGAATGTAGGCGCTAAGATGCCTGGTCGCAAACGCTTATTCGGAATGTTTGACATGCGCCCAAGGAATGTGAAGTTGCCCGCTCCGACCGCCTCCATAGCCCTCGGCTCGGGTATCGGGCGCAGCGAACTGCCCCGTCTGGACCTGCTGCGCAGCTTCGATGCGGCGGCGCGCTTGTTGAGCTTCACGCGGGCGGCCGACGAACTCGCGTTGACGCAATCCGCGGTCAGCCGGCAGATCCAGCAGATGGAAGACGGCCTGGGTGTGCCGCTGTTCGAGCGGCACCACCGTGCGCTGGCCCTGACCGACGCCGGGCGCGTGATGCACCGCGCCGTCGTCGATTGCCTGGAGCGGCTGCGC
>JANMZX010000277.1:0-34104 GCA_031383745.1 Rhodoferax sp.
CTTCGACGTCGAAGGCCTGGGTCTGGTGCCCGACGGCAAGCGGATGCGCCAGCGATCGACGCTGGTCCTGCTGCATGGCGGGCCGGGCTTCGACCATAGCGGATTCAAGCCCGCGTTCTCCCCACTCACCGACATCGCGCAGGTGGTCTACCTCGACCACCGCGGCAACGGGCGCAGCGAGCACGGCGACCCGGCAAACTGGAACCTCGCCCAGTGGGGCGACGACGTGCGCGGCTTCTGCGACGCGCTGGGCATCGAAAAGCCCATCGTCTACGGCGTTTCGTTCGGTGGCTTCGTGGCGCAGTCCTATGCCACACGGCATCCCGCGCATGTGGGAAAACTGGTGCTGGCCAGCACCGCCGCACGGGCCGACTGGCCGGCGGTGTTCGACGCCTTCGAGCGCATCGGCGGACGCTGGGCGCGCGATCTGGCCGAAGCCTACTGGCTCACCCCGACGCCCGAGCGCCGCGTGGCGTACCGCGAAAGGTGCCACCCGCTGTACTACACGCGGCCGGCCAGTGACCTGAATGCGCTCGCGCGAGCGGTCGTGCACGATCCGGTCAACCTGCACTTTGCAACCGGGGAATTCGCGCAAATGGATTTTCGTGCCGCGCTCGGCCGTATCACCTGCCACACGCTGGTGATGGCTGGCGACAGCGATCCGATCACCCCGATGGCCTTCAGCGAGACCATCGTCGCCAGCCTGCCGACGGGCTCGGTGCAGTTCGAACGTTTCGCCGATTGTGGCCACGGCATCGTGCACGACGCGCCCGACCGGCATTTCGAGGTGCTGCGCGCGTTCATCCAGTCCTGAGGCCGGCCTGGCGACTGCCCGACAACCGACAACCACCTACTTCCGACACCACCGCGCCGGACTTCCCTGCCGGATCCTTGCTTTTCCCGGCAAAACCCATATACTGGATATAACAACAGTATTCTGGATTTGGAGGGTCGGATATGGACACACAGGAATGGGTCGCCCGGTGCTCGGCGCGGCTGCACGCACAATGGCCCCGGCTGCACCGCGAGCAGCGCGACGAGGTGGCCCGGGATCTCTGGAACGACATGCGCTGGCAAACCAGCGAGCCCGAGGTGGCGGTCGTCGAATGGCTGCGCCAGGGCATCCCGGTGCCGGTGGGGAGTGATGCCCGATGAAACACGGCTATTACCAGCCGGTGGAGGTTCCCACGCCATGGCGGCTGCCTCACACCTTGCCCGGCCGCCGGATCCTGGCCGCGATCTGGGCCTGGCTGTAGGTGCGGGCGCTTGTGGCGGCGAATCCAGACGCCGCGTACCGGCTCCGGTGGTAGCCGATGCCGCAGTGGCGCACGAACCTGCCGTGGTCATGCCGGGTACGCAGCACCGCCCGGCAATCGGCGCTGTCGCGGGGTTGTCGGGCGGCCCGCGTGCGTCGGCGAGTTCGGCCGCGATGGTGGCGTCCATGAGGCCGTGGTCCGGGTTGATCGGGCTTCCCGCGGCGCCAGTCCTTGACCAGGCGCAAGCCACACCGGGGCATCCGTGTCATCTTGATCACCGGGGACCACCCGCGCACCGCACGGGCCATTGCGGCGCAGGCCGGCATCGACAGCGACGGGGTGCCGACCGGCGACGACATGGCGAACATGGACGCGGCGACCCTGGCACGGCGCTTGACGACGGTGAACGTCTTCGCGCGCGTCCGGTCGCAGCAGAAACTGCTGCTGGTCGACACACGGAAGGGCCAGGGCGAGGGGGTGGCCATGACCGGTGACGGCGTCAACGATGCGCCCGCACTCAAGTCCGCGCACATCGGCATTGCCACGGGCCAGCGCGGCACCGACGTGGCGTGCAAGGCGGCCTCGCTGGTACTGCTGCAGGACGATTTCTCGTCGATCGTGGGGGCCATCCACCTGGGCCGGCGCACCTATGTCAACCTGCGCCAGGCCATGCTCTACACACTGGCCGTGCACCTGCCGATCATCGGCCGTCGATCCTGCCCGTGCTGTCCGGCCTGCCCCTGGTGCTGGCACCGCTGCATATCGCATTCCTGGAGCTGGTCATCGCTCCCGCCTGCTCGCTGGTGTTCGAAGCCGAATGGGGCGATCCGGGGCTGATGGAACAAGCGCCCCGAGCCGCCGGGCAGTCGCTTCTTTCGGGAACACAGGGGCTGCACAGCCTGCTCCAGGGCGGCGTCATCACCGCGGTGGTCGTCGGTGGGTACGCCTGGTTGCTGCAGCGGGGCATGCCGGACGCTATGGCGGCCACGGCCGCATTCGTGGTTCCGGTGAGCGCCAATACCGCGCTGATCCTGCCCAGCCGGTCGCCAGGCGGCGCATGGCGCAACCTGTGCAGCGGGCTAACACCGGTCAGCCTCTGGGGTGCTGCTGGGCACCCTGCTGGCCTTGTGGGTGGTCACCACCATGACGCCGGTGGCGCAGGCATTCGGCTTCGTAACGCTGCCCGCGCTGCTGTGGGTCGCGTTCCAGTCGATCGGCATCGGCGCACTGATTCCGCTTCAGTTCACCAGGCGGTACCTGCCATCTGCCGGCTGAGAACCGTGTGCGGCCGCTGCTGACGACCCGGCGCCGGCGTGTGCTGCGCACGGCGCCTGAGCCGGCTCGGCGTGCATCGGCAGCGGCCACCCGCCCGCTGCGTCCACCACCAGGGCGACCCGGTGCCGCAGTCGGTGCCAGCCATGGTCCAGGTTCTCCACGAAGACCTCCGACGCGCTGGCGACGCCTGCGGCGTGCTCCAGCAAATCGACGGCGGTGCGCAGCACATCGCCATAACAACGGCCACCAGCCAGATCGTCCCGGATCGCGTCGGCGCCCAGCGGTACCTGCCCCAGCAACTTGAGCGCCTGGCGCAACTGCCAGGCCACCAGCGCATTCATCTCCGCCGCCAGGCGGTCCTTGGCCGCCACGCGGTGGCATTCCCCGAGCGTCAGCGCGGGGGTCGCCCGGGGGCTCTCGCCGTCCACCGAGTCCCAGGCGGATGCTGTCGTTCTGGCAAGCCAGGCGCTGATGGTCTGGAAGTCGTGCGACAGCGCACCCAGCACACGGTGGCTGTGTCGCACCTCGTCGGACAACGCGGCCGTCCGCAGGCCCGTCAGTTCGGCCTGTGGCGTATCGGCGGCTTCGCCCAGATCGGTGCAACGGGGATGCTGGTGGGTCCAGTAATCGGCTGTCGCGTCGCCGCTCGACCACAGGCACGCCAGTGCGCCGATCGAGCGCGCCGCGCCATGGATCTTCACGGCCGCACCCAGCGGCCAATGGGTCACCATGCTGCGCGGGCCGGTGGCGGTGCGGGTGGGGAGGTTCACGAGGTCCGGAATGCGATGAAGGACAAGCCGCCCATTGGACGCGCACATCGCCACCGCGTCTGTTCGCTGGCGCACCCCGCCACGGGCCTGCGGATGCGCGCAAGAACTGCACTCGCATGTACGGAATCGCACAGATGAAATTCACGCAAGGAACTACCTTCACGCTTAGTCGCCGCGCCATGTCGCAAGGCGGCCGGAAAGGACTCCACCATGTTGCACCTGCGCACCCCGACTCCCGTCGCGATCTGCCATGCCGGCTCCGACATGACCGCCTGCCCCCGATGCGCCAGCGATCTGCTGCGCATCAGGCGGCGGCCGGTTGACCGCGTCGCCGGATGGTTTGCGCCTTCGCGGCGCTACCGTTGCCAGTCGTTTCGCTGCCAATGGGAAGGCAATCTTCGCAACCAGCGCGGCGACTTCGCAGATTCAACACAGTATGCCGGCCTGTCCGGCACGGATACCGAATCCGGGCCGGCTGAGCGCGTGGTTCCCAGGACCTTCATCGTATCCATGGTGCTGTCCGTGCTTGGCACGGTATTCGTAGTGGTGGCGGCCAGCACCGACTGGATCTTCCCGGTCGAACCGGAGCAGTGGTTTTCCAGCGAGGACAGCTGGCGGGCGCAGCCCGCCCTCGTGGCCAAGTCACCCGCCGCCACGACGCCGGCCGCGAAGTAGCGCCATGCGCTGCGTGCGTCAGCGCACAGTGCGCCGACCGCACCGCAGGCAGCATCAGGGCTTGACAACGCCCCCCACCAACCGCCAACAAGGAACCCCATGATCACCAATGCCAACGCCCAAGCATCCGATAACCTCGCCGACCGCGCCGCCACGTCGGCCGACCATGCGATCCGGTCGACGCAATACGCCGTGAACGGTGCGCTCGACAGCCTGGCCGCCAACGTGCAGGACCTGCGCCACCATACCGCGCCGCTGCTCGACCGGGCGACCGGACAGGCCAGCGCACTGGTCCACCGTGGTGCCGACAGCGTGCGGGCTACCTCCCAGCAACTGCGCGCCGCGGCCCGCCAGACCACCGACGACACCCGGGGCTACATCCGCGATGAGCCCGTCAAGGCCGTGCTGATCGCAGCCGCCACCGGTGCCGTGCTGATGGCGCTGCTGAACCTGCTGGGCCATTCACGCCGCCAGCCATGAGCGCAGCGCCGGGCCGCCCCAGGCCGGCTCTCGCTGCAATGCGCAGCACGCCGGCCGCCCGATGAACCTGCGCCTGACCGGCACGCTTGCCACGGGGCGCTGACCATGTACTTCGCCGGCCTCGGCACGGCGACTCCGCCGGCGCGATACACCAAGGCCGATTGCCTGCTCGCCTTCGAACAGTCGGACTGGTTTGCACGGCTGGACAGCCGGGCGCACCTGGTGGCGCGCACCGTCCTGCAACGCGACAACGGCATCGACGCCCGACGCCTCGCGGTCGATTCGCTCGATGCGGTTTTCAGCATCGATCCCGATACCCTGTCGCACCGCTTTCTGACCCATGCCCCGGCGCTGGCAGCCGAGGCGGCGCACCAGGCTCTGGCCGACGCCGCCTTGGCAGCCGCACGGATCGACGCGGTCGTGGTGAGCACCTGTACCGGTTACCTGTGCCCCGGGCTGTCCGGCCATGTCGTGGAGCGGCTCGGCCTGCGCGCCGATGTACTGGCCTTCGATCTCGTGGGCCAGGGATGTGCGGCGGCCCTGCCGAACCTGCAACTCGCGCAGGCGCTGCTGGCGGGCACGGCCTGCGCACACGTGTTGTCGATCTGCGTGGAGGTCAGCAGCGCCGCCATGTACCTGGACAATGACCCTGGCGTGTTGATCAGCGCCTGCCTGTTCGGCGATGGTGCGGGCGCAGCGGTCCTGTCGCGCCAGCCCGCCGAATCGGGCCGGCGCATCGAATGGAAGGACAGTGCATCGCTGGTCGAGCCCGGCCATCGGGCGGCGCTGATGTTCGAACAGCGTGGCGGCATGCTGCGCAACATCCTGACCCGGGAGGTTCCAGCACTCGCGGCGGACTATGCCGCGCGCGTGCTGGCCGACGTGCTTGGACCGGCGGGGCTGGGAACCCGGGATATCGCAGCCTGGGTCATGCATGCAGGCGGGCGCGATGTGCTGCGGGCAGTGCAGCAGCGGCTCGACCTGCGCCCCGACGACCTGCAGTACAGCGCGGCCATGCTGCGGGAATATGGCAACCTGTCGAGCGCATTCGTGTATTTCGTGCTGCAGGCCGCGGTGTCGGACGACGCACCTGGCGGCTGGTGGTGGCTGTCCTCGTTCGGCGCGGGCTTCAGCTGCCACGGTGCGCTGCTGGCGGTGCAGTAGTGCACCAGCGGCCAGAGACAACGGACATGCACAGGACCGTGGATCCGGAAATGCTCGACCACCTCGCGCCTGGCGACCCGGCGGCACGCCGGTCCCGCCGGGATCTGCTGCGGATACACCACGTGATGGGCACACGATCGATCGTCGCACGCGGCTGGCAATCGCTGTGCCCGGGGCGCGAGGCGGCAACGCCACTGCGGGTGCTCGACATCGGCGCCGGCGATGGCAGCCTGCTGCTGGGTGTGGCCGCAAGGCTGGCGCCACGGTGGCCGGGGGTGCACCTGACCCTGATGGACCGCCAGGACATCGTCACGCCTGCCACACTGGCCGCCTTCGAGGCGGTGGGCTGGCGGGCGACCACCGAGGTGGCCGACGTTCTCGACTGGGCGGCGGCGCCATTGGCCGCCACGCACAACGGCGCTGCGCCACGTCCCTGGGACCTGATCTCCACCGCCCTGTTCCTGCACCATTTCAGGCAGGCCGAACTGGTGGCGCTGCTTGCTGCGGTGGCCGCCCGGACAACTCGGTTCTTCGCCTGCGAGCCACGACGGTCCCGCATGGCGCTTGCGGCCAGCCACCTGGTCGGTGCCATCGGCGCCAATGCGGTGACGCGCCAGGACGCGGTGCTCAGCGTGCACGCCGGCTTTCGCCACCAGGAAGTCTCGGCGTCATGGCCCGGCGCGGCCGCGCAATGGCAATGCACCGAATATGCGGCTGGCGCTTTCAGCCACTGCTTCAGCGCCCGGCTGGCGGGTGGACCCGGTTCGCCCGACCCATGAAACCAGCCAGCGGCAGCACCACCGGCAGCGCCTTCGACGCGGTCATCATCGGTGCCGGACCGGCGGGTTCGACCGCCGCCATCCTGCTCGCCCGGGCCGGATGGAAGGTGGCGCTGGTGGAGAAGCAGGCCTTCCCGCGGCGCAAGGTCTGCGGCGAATGCATTGCGGCCAGCAACCTGCCGCTGCTGGACGCGCTCGGGGTCGGCGCGGCGTTCGACACGGCAGCCGGCCCGGCCCTGACAGAAGTGCACCTGCACCATGGACGCACAGGCATCAGCGCGCTGCTGCCGGCGGCAGACAACCGTCGGCACCGCTGGGGCCGCGCACTTGGCCGCGAGACGCTCGACACGCTGTTGCGCGACCAGGCCTGCAGCGCCGGCGCCAAACTGCTGCAGCCGTGGTCGCTGCAGGCCCTGCAGGGCGGCCCTGGCGACTGGCGATGTACCGTACGCGAGGTGGGGCCGGGAACCAGCCGCTGGCTGCGCACCCCGGTGTGCATCGACGCGCACGGCTCCTGGGAATCACTGCATGGCGCCGTTCCCCAGGACCGGGTGGCCCTCGGTCCCTCCAGCCTGCTGGCCTTCAAGGCCAGCTTCACCGGGGCGGCCCTGCGCGAGGGCGGCATCCATGTGCTGGCACTCGACGGCGGGTACGGCGGCATGGTGCAAGGCGACCGGCAGATCACCACCCTGGCATGCTGCATACGCCGCGACCGCCAGGACGCGATTCGCCGGGCCGCGCCGGGCGTCAGCGCCGGCGACGCGGTGCAGGCGTGGCTGTCGCTGCAATGCGCCGCGGTGCATCGGGCCTTGCTGGGCGCCACCCGCCAGGGCCCCTGGCTGGCCAGCGGGCCGATCCGTCCCGGATCGCGGGTGCTGTCGGCCAACGGCAGCTTCCGGATCGGCAATGCCGCCGGAGAGGCTCACCCGATCCTGGGCGAAGGCATCAGCATGGCGCTGCAATCGGCCGCCCTGCTGTGTAGCCATCTGCTGCCGGCCGGACGCCACGATGGCCCATCGGCCCAGTCCCGGCAGCAGGCGCTGCAGCGCCAGTACGCGACGCACTGGCACAACACCTTCGGGCCGCGCCTGCGGGTGGCGGCGGCATTCGCGCACGCGGCCTCGCGCCCCTGGTCCACCACCTTGCTGGTGGCGCTGCTGCGCGCCTGGCCCGCGCTGCTGACCGCCGGCGCGCGCTGGGGCGGCAAGGTCGATGCACCCGCCATCGCAACCCCAGGCAACCGATGAACGGCCCTGACAAAGGAACCCCATGACACACACACTGGAACGTCTCGCCGTCATCCTGACGCGCGAATACCGGCTGGCGCCGGAACGCTTGAGCGCCGACGCAGCACTCGACAGCCTGGGCATCGACTCGCTGGGCACCGTCGAACTGCTGTGGATCGTCGAGGAAGAGTTCGGCATCAAGCTGCCCCCCGATCCGGTGGAGCTTCCCACCCTGGGCGACCTGGTGCTGTTCGTCGATACGCTCGTAGCGCAACAGCGCGGGCGCGCGGCAACGCCCGACCAATCAGCAACTTCCGCGCTGTCAGCCCGATGAGGCGCGTCGCAGTCAGCGGCATCGGTGTGGTGTCGCCGCTGGGCAACCATGCGGCGGAGGTGTTCGGCCATGCGCGCGCCGGCCGCTCCGGCGTGCGGCGGCTGGATATTCCGTTCGCCAAGCGGTTGGCGGCGCCGATAGCGGCGACCGCGAACTTTGAACCCGAATCGCATTTCGACCCCACCCGGGCCCGCCTGCTGGACCGGTTCAGCCAGTTCGCGCTGTTTGCAGCCAACCAGGCGATCGCCGATGCACGCAACCCGCTCTTCGGCATGGAACGCGACCGTGCCGGCGTGTTCGTCGGAACCGGCATGGGCGGCACCCACACCATGGATGGCGGTTACCAGACGCTGTACCAGGAGGGGTCCGACCGGATCAAGCCATTCACGATCCTGATGGGCATGCACAACGCTGCGGCTGCGTGGATCGGAATCGAACACGCCTTGCGCGGCCCGAACCTTACCTACTCCACCGCGTGCTCGTCGGCGGCAGTGGCGATCGGCGAGGCATGGATGCGCATCGCCGGCGGGCATATCGACTTCGCCATCGCCGGCGGTTCGGAAGCGCCGCTGGCCAATGGCTCGCTGAAGGCCTGGGAGGCGCTGCACACGCTGGCCAGCATCGATGCAGCCACACCATCTGCCTCCTGCAAACCGTTTTCCAGCGCCCGCACCGGCATGGTCCTGGGCGAAGGCGCGGCGATGCTGGTCATGGAGCCCTGGGACCGGGCGGTGGCCCGCGGGGCGCACATCCACGGCGAGGTGATGGGGTACGGGCTGTCCAACGACGCCAGCCACATCACCCGCCCCAGTGTCGAGGGACAGGCCGACGCGATGCGCGCTGCACTGCGGTGCGCCGGCGTCGATCCCCAGGCGGTGGGCGCCATCAATGCCCACGGCACGGGCACCCAGGCCAACGACGGCACCGAGACCGCCGCCATCAGGGCGGTGTTCGGCGCCCACGCGGACCGGATCCCGGTCAGTGCAACCAAGGCCATCCACGGCCATCTGCTGGGTGCTGCCGGCGCGCTGGAGTGCGTCGTATCGCTGCTCGCAATGCAACACGGCGTGGCCTTGCCCACCATGCACCTGCAGGCCAGCGATCCCCAATGCGACCTGGACTATGTGCCCAACGTGTGCCGCGAGGCTGTCGACGCGCGCATCATGCTGTCGAACTCATTCGCGTTTGGAGGCATGAACGCGGTACTGGTGCTGGGCGCGGGGACATGAGCCCCGCCGGGCCGCTCCCAAGGGGCTCGCACCGCAGTGCGCAGCACGAAGGTACTCCGATGAGCCCCGCCGGGCCGCTCCCAAGGGGCTCTCACCGCAGTGCGCAGCACGAAGCACACCAGTGAGCGGCGCGGCCTACAGCCCGTGGCTTTGCAGCCGGACTTCGCCCTTGGGCGTGCGCAGGATCGCGACCAGGTTGGCAGGCCCTGTGTCCACGGCGATGCCGGACAGCCCGACCGACGCGTAGGCCTGCTGCAGCCGCACCGCCTGCGGATGCGTGACCGCGACACCCTGCAGCGACACTCCCGAGCGCGGCAGGCTGTTTCTTGGGTGCAGCCGCAGGGGCTCGGCGTCACCGGCGCTGCCCCATTGAATCAGGCTGGCAAGCGCGCCGTCGAACAGGCGCTGCCCGTCATCGCGCACCGTGATCTGCCACTGCAGCAGCCCGCGGCGTGAATGGCGGCTGGCCGCCACCACCGGCCCGCGCTCGATGCCCTGGGCCTGCCACGACGCACACGCGGCATGGATGTCGTCCGTGCTGGCCACAAAATGGACCAGTCGCGGCTCGATCGCCACCGCCGCCTGCAGGCTGGCGTCGTCCATGTCGAACCAGCGCGCGCCTGATGCCGCAGCGCCAGGCCGCGCCTGGGGATCGATGGCGATGATTTCCAGGTAGGCCAGCGGATGGGTGGGTGTAGCGATCTTGAGCAGCCGGTTGTGGGTGCCGTATCGCGCGTGCTCGCCGCCCGGCTGTGGCTGTACCCCCAGCGTGTGCTGGCACCATTGCGCGCCCTGCTCCAGCGTGCTGGCCACCACCACCAGATGGTCGACGACGGTCTTCATCGCCGCCCTCCCGCATCCACTCTGGCAGCGTCGACAGCCACGCCCAAGAGGCCACATGGCTGGCTCGCCCAGGCCAGAGGCAGGGCAGGATGAACGGACGCAGGCAGAGGGTGATGCATGCCCGGATGGTACCCCGCGGCCGCGGGTCTCACGATCGGCTGGCGCCTGGCTCCAGGTCGATACAGACCCGGTTGCGACCTTCCTGCTTGGCGCGGTACAGCGCCGCGTCGGCCCGTGCCAGCAGGTCTTCCAGGCCGTACCCCCCTTTGTCGGAACTGGTCACACCAATACTGACACGGTAGCGAATGTCGCCGCCATCCACTGGCACCTGCGCGGCCTCGATCAGGCTGCGCAGCCGCTGGGCCACGGCACTGGCGGCTTCCAGGTCCGACCCGTCCAGCAACAGGACGAACTCCTCGCCGCCGTAGCGGATCACCAGGTCGCCAGGTCGCACCTGTTGCGTGAGCACCGCCGCCAGGTGCCGCAACACCCGGTCGCCGGCCGGGTGGCCGTGGGTGTCATTGACCAGCTTGAAGAAATCGGCGTCGACCATCACCAGCGACACGCTGCGCCGAGCCTGGCGCGCGCGCGCCAGCACGCGCTGCCCCAGCTGCGCCAGTCCGGCGCGGTTCAACACGCCAGTCAGGGTGTCCTGCAGTCGCAGCTGGTTCAGCCGCTCCGCATGACGGTGCGCCACCAGCATGATCAGGCCGAACGCCACCATGACCTGGCCCACGGCCGCTGCCAGGATCGACACGCCGGCAACCCATTCGATGGTCTGCTCGTCGACCGCAACGCCAATCGACCCGCCGAGGTAGGCAGCCCGCAGCATCAACACCAGACCGAGCGCGGCAAACCCGCCGACACTTGCGCCCATCACGGATCGGCTGCTGCCCTGCAGGCCGCGTACCAGGGCCAGCGCACAGGCCCAGCACAGGGCACCCAGGTAGGCGCCGCTGACCGCCAGGCGGGCCGCTTTGTCGGGTTGCACCACTGCAAAATAGGCCGGCACTACAAACGAGCCCACTGTGATGGCAAGCACGACCGGCCAGCGCAAGGACTGCCCACAGAACTGCCGAAGCCCGCGCAGCACCACCGCCAGGCCCAGGCCGAGCAGCGCGTAGCTGAGTCCGGCATGCACCAGGGCTGGCAGCTCTGTCAGGGCACCCACCGCAAAGCCGAGACTGGCGGCCACGTTGCCTGCCGCCCACTGGCGCTGCTCGGACAGCGCGTCCGATGGCAGCGCCGCCGCCACCAGCATCAGGGTGGTGACGGTGGTGAACACCACCAGCACCAGCAGCAGCGTGGCGGAATTCAGCATGTCACGAAAGCCCGCACGCTGGCGCACGCCCCGAGGCGATCAAACCCCGATTCGGCCACGGCTGCTGCGTCGGCGGGAGTCTTCGGAGCCGCGACGATCACCGTGTCGCCCGCTTGCGCTGCTCAGGCAGTCTTGTCGAGCAACACACCAGCCATTCGGTCGGCCGACCGGAACAGCGCCAGGTTCGCGAGGTAGGCATGGCGGGCCTGCAATTGCGCGACCATGTCCTGCACCAGCGCCTCGCCGGGGACAGAGGCGCGTTCGGACCGCGTCGCCACGCCGCCGTGCGGCTCGGCGGTCTGGACTACCTGCTGGCGGCGGTAATCCGGCGTCCCAAGGTTGGCGACATTGCCCGCGGCTGCGTTCAGCTGCTGCTGCGCCGCCTGCATGCCCGATAACGCGATCGACGTGGTGCTGCCCATGGGTTCCCCGTTGGTGATGCAAACCATACTAGCCCGGCGGGCTGGCAAAATCAATCGCCGCACACATCGCGTACCGGAAACGCGGACATATTCACGACCTGCTTCAGGACACCCCATGCACCCCAGCGTCTCCTATCCGCGCGAACCCGACACGCCGGTATCGCATCTGCCCTTCAGCCCGGCGGTCCGGGTCGGCCAGCTGGTGCTGGTATCCGGCCAGGCCTCGGTTGATGCCAGCGGCGCGATCGTCTCCGACAGTTTCGAAGGTGAATTCCGCCGCTCGGTGGAAAACCTGCGCAAGGTGCTGCAGTCTGCCGGCTGCGGCCTGGCACACGTGGTGCAGACGCGGAACTATGTGCGCGACGCAGCCGACCTGCCGTTGTTCAACCAGTTGTACAGGGAGTACTTCGCGCCGCCCTACCCGGCCCGGACCACGATCACCGGCTGCCTGTCGCCGGCGCTGCGCTTCGAAATCGAATGCATCGCGGTTGCGCCCTGAACTCCTGGCCGGCCGGTTCCGGACGCACCTGGCAGGCAGGCCGTGGCCATTTCGGTGTCGCCGGTCATGCCATGGCGGTGCCGCTGATGGCATACCAGCTGCTGATGCTCAGGTTGGGCACGCGGGGCGGCGCCGTGTGTTCCGCGGCACGCGGCAAGCACTGCCGTGACGCTGGCGTGTCGTGGGATGCCTCGTTCGAGGCAAACCGCCCAGGAATCACTGCAACACCCCCCGGCACAGCCCGGGCGGACTCCCCGAGTGCCAATACGGCTCCCTGAGACAAGACAGTGCTGGTTGACATGGTGACCCCCGATACAGGACGGCCGGACCACGCGGGCTTCGGCGTGTCCAGCTACGCAGCCGGCCCGGATGGATCAGCGGTGCGCATGGAAGGGTTATCGGCGCAAACCCGTGCTTCTATAGGGCGAACCACCGATTGCCTGCCGCGGCTTCAGCGGGCCGACTGCGATTTCAGGTTCAATAGCGCCATGGAAAACCAGCAACACATCGACCAGCGCCTGACCGATCTCGAAATCAAGAGCAGTTTTGCCGAGGACCTGCTCGACACCCTGAACCAGACGGTGATCCGGCAGCAGGCCCAGATCGACCTGTTGGTCCGGGAAGTCCGGGCGCTGCGCGAGCAGGCGAGCGAGGCTTCCGGGCGGCGCGGATTGCCCGACGACCTGCCACCCCATTACTGACGCGTCCCGATCCCGACATCCGGGCCCACGACCGACGGCGCACGCGCGGCGGATCGACCCGAGGTACCGCGTGACGGAGACGCCCGGACACACACCGCCGGACAGGTGAATGGCGCCAGTATGACCCCTGCCGACCAGTGCCAATCAGATATCCGACAGTTAATGTAAGTATTTTCGACATATATGTCGACATAGATTACACATTGTGCTGCAAGGCAACAAAAATAATGAAAAACCTATATGAATCATTAACTTGACGCAATGGCACAGATTCTGCTTTTAGGCTGACACCCTACTTCGGAAATCACCATGAAATCCATCCGCCACGCCCTCGCCCTCCTGACCTGTGTCGCCGCCAGCGTCTGTCACGCGGACATCGTCCCGACCATCCAGGTCGAATTCGACCAGCCCATATTCACCGGGTTCACGGGCGTCGGTTATGACAACGTCTACATCGATTTCGTCCGCCCGGGTGCTTCGACCGTGACCCGCGAGTACGTGTCGGCAGGCCGGTTCCAGGGCACCGGATCGCAGTTGAACGGCGTCGACGCATCGGTCTTCGTGGACGGCCTCAACGATCTCTACATGTACTGCTACGACATCTACCAGGACATCAACCACGGGTCGATCGTCAAATACAACGTGAACTTCAACGGCGAACTGGATCGCACCCGCGACTTCCTGGGTGCCGTGAACCAGGTGCTCAACGCCGGCAAGGCCACTGCCGACCCCTACGCCTGGGTCCACCCCGCGACCGGCTACATCGGCGCCGCGATCCAGCTCGGTATCTGGGAAAGCAAGTACGACGCCGGGAACGCCTGGGACCTGGGCGCCGGCGCGTTCTCCGCCAGCCGCCTCGAAACCCAGACGCGTGATGCCTGGCTGTCGTTTCGTAACGAGATGGCTGCCAGCCCGTCAATCGACGGCAGGTTCATCATGACGCTGGAATCCTCCACCCACCAGGACATGATCACAGCCGACCCGCCGCCTGCCCAGGTGCCCGAACCTGGCAGCCTGGCGCTGGTGGGCGCGGCGCTGGCGGCTCTCGGTCTCGCCCGGGTCCGCAAGGCACGCGCCGCCAGCCGGCACTGAGGCAGCCGGCAACGCGCCTGGCGCGTGGCGTGGGCTTGGGTATGCTCGGTGCTGATCCATCCAGGTTCCGGCCATGCCCCTGTCCATCCCCAAGCGCTCAGCCAGCCGGCCACCGACCCGGTGGCGTCTGTCCGGCACCGCCCTGCTGCTGGCGGTTCTCGCCGCGGCCCTGCACCCCGGGCCGGCGGGCAGCGAACACGGGCCGGACGCGCCGATGGCTGTCGCGCCAGGAGGGCCCCACGAAGAGGCCCGGGTGATCGTCAAATACCGCGTCGATGCCGCGCTCGCACAAGCACCCGCCACCGTCCTGGGCGGCAGCCGGCAGCGTCCACAACACGCGACCCTGCTGGGCCAGCGCCTGCGCCTGGCGCTGGCCGATGGCCGGGTCCTCGGGCCGCGCACGCAAGGCCTGCGTGGCACCGGCCTGTCTTCTGCCAGACTTGCAGCGAAGCTGTCCGCCATGGCCGATGTGGAGTGGGCGGTGCCAGACCAGCGCCGCACCCTCAGCGCACTGCCCAACGACCCCCTGCTGGCCGATGCCCAGGCGACGGTGACCCCGGCGGTGGGCCAGTGGTACCTGCGTGCGCCCACCAGCACCGTGGTCTCCGCGATCAATGCGACCGGCGCCTGGGACACCACGGAAGGCTCGGCGACCATCACCGTGGCAACGCTGGACACCGGGGTGCTGTTCGACCATCCGGACCTGGCCGGCAAACTGCACCCGGGCTACGATTTCGTGCAGAACACCGCCACTGCCATCGACGGCTCCGGGCGGGATGCCGACCCGACCGATCCCGGCGACCACACCAGCGCCGGCGAATGCGGGGTCGGCCGCGTTGCGCAGACCAGCAGCTGGCACGGCACCCAGGTGGCGGGCCTGATCGGCGCGGCAACAGACAACGGCCTGGGCATGGCCGGTGTCGGGCGCCGGGTGATGGTGCTGCCGGTACGCGTGCTTGGCCTGTGCGGCGGATTCGATTCGGACATCATCGCCGCGATGCGCTGGTCGGCCGGCCTGACGGCCGAGGTCGGTGTCGGCATGTCCGTGACCGTGGTCAACGCGCACCCGGCACGGGTGATCAACATGAGCCTGGGCTCGATGGACAGCTGCGCCGCGTCCTACCGTGATGCCATCGCCGAACTGCAGGCGGCCAACGTGGCCGTCGTCGTGGCCGCGGGCAACCAGAACGGCCTGGCGGTCAACACGCCCGCCAATTGCCCCGGGGTCATCGCGGTAGCGGGCCTGCGCCACACCGGCACCAAGGTCGGTTATTCCAGCCTCGGGCCGGAGGTGGCGGTTGCGGCGCCAGCCGGCAATTGCGTCAATCTGGTGGGCACCTGCCTCTATCCGCTGGTGACCACCACCAATGCCGGCACGACCGGCACCGGCGCCCACATCTACAGCGATGGCAGCAATGCATCGCTGGGCACCAGTTTCTCGGCGCCGCTGGTCGCGGGCACGATCGGCCTGATGCTGTCGGTCAACCCGGCGCTGTCGCCGGCCCAGCTCAAGGCGGCCCTGCAGGCCACCGCACGGCCGTTCCCGGACGCCGGTGCAGCGCCGGATGTGGTGGCCTGCCACGCCGCCACTGGCGTGGACCAGCTGGAGTGTTATTGCACCACCAGCACCTGCGGGGCCGGCATGTTGAGCGCACAGGGGGCCGTCACTCAGGCGCTGGCGCCTGCCGTCCACATCCAGAGTGGCGCGCTGGCGCCAGCCGTCGGGTCGACCACCCTGCTCGACGCCAGCACATCCGGCGCCAGCCTGGGCCGGACGGTCGTCGGCTACGCCTGGAGCGTGCGCTCCGGTGGCCAGAATGCGCGCTTCAACGGGCCGACGAACGGGCCCACCGCAACGCTCCTCGCCACCGCCGCCGGTGCGGTCGAAGTCGAGTTGCTGGTTACCGACAGCCTGGGCGCCAGCAGCAGCAGCACACTCGCGCTGCAGGTCGCGCCGGCACCCGCAGGCGGGTCGGGCGGCGGCGCCTGGGGCCGTGAAGGCCTGCTGCTCATCCCGGCGACCGCCGCGGCATGGTGGCTGCGCCGGCGCGGGCGTCCGCCCCGGAGTGCCTATACTTTGTAACCAAACCAAACCGCACCTATGGAGAAAACCATGCCCATCGATTCCCGCCGCCCTGTTGTGTCGACGCTGTTGCCTGCTGCGTGCGTGGCCATCGGCCTGATGGCCGGTGCGCCGGCGGCGCTGGCCCAGACGCTCGGTGGCGCCAGCGGCCCCGCCGGCGACGCCACCAAGGTCGAAAAATGCGACACGCCGAAAGGCACGCTGGCGGTGGTCGAACCACAGGACGCGGTGCTGCAGGCCCTGCTGAAGATCGGCCTGCAATCCCCCTCCGGCATGATCCGGCTGATCGTGCAGCAGTCCAACTGCTTCCAGATCGTCGAACGCGGCGCAGCATTCCAGAACCTGATGCAGGAGCGCGCCCTGGCCACCGGCGGCCAGTTGCAGGCCGGCCAGAACGTCGGCCAGGGCCAGATGGTCGCCGCCGATTTCGTGGTCACGCCGAGCGTGGTGTTTTCCAACCCGAATGCCGGCGGTGTAGGCGGCGGGCTGGCCGGGTTCGGTGGCGCGCTGGGCCTGTTCGGCGCCATCGCCGGTGGCCTGAAATTCAAGGAGGCGCAAACCTCGATGACCATGGCCGACACCCGCTCCGGGCTGCAGGTGGCAGTGGCCGAGGGCAGCGCGCAGAAGACCGACTTCAACATCGGTGCGGTGTTGTTCGGCGCCGGCGGCGGCGGTGCCCTGGGGGGCTACTCCAACACCGCCGAGGGCAAGATCGTCTCGGCCTCGTTCCTGGACAACTGGAACAAGATCGTGCTGGCGATCCGCGACAACCCGTCGCTGGTCCAGGCCAGGGCCGGCGCGGCCAGCCAGGCCAACGCAGCGGGTAGCGTCAAGGCCGGCGCCGGCCAGGCGGGCGACGTCTACGTGCCCAAGATCTCCGGGGTGAAGGCCTACCGTACGGCTGCCGAAGGCGCGGTGGTGGCCACCCTGGGCAAGTCGGATGAAGTCATCTTCGGTGGCGAGGAGAAGGACGGTTTCCTCAAGGTCGAGACCGCCAGCGGCACTGCCTGGGTCAAGTCCATCATGATGCGCAAGCAATAACCGGCGGAGTCCCGGCGACCCGCTGCGCCCGACCACGCATGTGCAGCCACTACCAGGCAGTCAAGGAGCGTGAGCGCTTTTTCCGGCAATTCGGTGTCTACCCGCCCGACGACACTGGCAAGTACGACGTCTGGCCCGGTTATGCGGGCCTGATGCTGCGCGAACCGGCAGCAGCCGGTTCGGGTGACGACGCCGTTCCTGCCGTCGAGGCCCTGACAGGCCTGTTCGGCCTTCTGCCGCACTGGGCCAGGGATGCCAAGCTGGCGCGCAACACCTACAACGCGCGCAGCGAGACGGTGCATGAAAAGCCCAGCTTTCGTGACGCATGGCGCCAGGCCCAGCACTGCATCATCGCCGCCGACGCGATCTTCGAGCCCGATTGGCGATCCGGTCGCGCGGTGCCGACGCGCATTGCGCGCGCCGACGGCGAACCGATGGGCATCGCCGGCCTGTGGGCGTGCTGGAAATCTCCCGCGGGCGAACGTGTGCACAGCTTCACGATGCTCACCATCGCCGCGCACGACCACGCACTGATGCGCTGCTTCCACAAGCCCGAGGACGAAAAACGCATGGTGGTGATCCTGCCGCAGGGAGCCTACCGCGACTGGCTGGTCGCCACCCCGGCACGGAGCCGGGAGTTCCTGCTGCCCTTCCCGGCCGAGCGCCTAGTCGCCAGCACCTGACATGACCGGCTCTCCCAGCGCGCTGGACGCGACGGAACAGGCGCTGCGCGGCAAGCGGCTGGTCCAGATCTCCAGCCTGACGATGCTCGGTCTGGCGATCCTCGCGTCCCGCGCCTTGCTGACCGGGCGCTGGACCGAGGCATGCGTCATGGGGGCCGGCATCGCGATGATGCTGTTGTGCCAGGCGTTGAACCGGCGCGGCGGGACGGACACCGCCAACCTGCTGCTGGTGCTGGCGCTCACGGCGATGGTCAGCGTGCTGATGTGGCGCGGCGAAGGCTTGCGCGACTCCGCGCTGCTGGCCTTCCCCGCCGTGCTGATCTCGGCCGGGCTGCTGATCCGGCCGGCCCATGTGCCGCGCCTGCTGCTCGCCATGGTCCTGGTGGTCGCGTTGCTGCTCGGCGCAAGCCTGCTTGGCCTGCGCGTGGACAGCAGCCCCGACCGCCTGGTCGACCGCACGGTGGACGTGACCATCATCCTGGTGATCAGCGGCTTTGCGGTGTGGGTGATGGTGGGCGACCTGCACAAGGCATTGGGGCGGCTCAACGTCCAGATCGCGCAGTACGCGCGGTCGCAGCAGGAGCTCACCTACCTGTCGCAGCACGACGCGTTGACCCAGCTGCCCAATCGCCTCCTGGGCCGCAGCCGCATGGAGCAGGCGATCGCCAACGCGCAGCGCAATGGCGGGCGTATCGCCCTGCTGTTCGTCGACCTGGACAATTTCAAGGCCATCAACGACTCGCTCGGACACACCGCTGGCGACGACTTCCTGCGGCAGGTGGCGCGGCGGCTGATGGGGGCGGTGCGCCAGACCGACGTCGTGTGCCGGCACGGCGGCGACGAGTTCCTGATCGGCATCACCGACGTGGCGCAGGAGGACGCGGTGACCACCGTCGCCGGCAAGGTGCTGGCCACGCTGGCCGAACAGTTCGTGGTGGTCGGCACGGAGATATCGAGCTCCTGCTCGATCGGCATCGCACTGTTCCCCGACAACGGCAGCGACTTCGAAACCCTGCTGCGCCACGCGGACATCAGCGTCTACCACGCCAAGGACGCGGGGCGCAACCTGTTCCGGTTCTACGACCCCTCGATGAACACCCGCCTGCAGGAAAACCTGCAGCTGGTCGCCGGCCTGCGCAATGCGCTGGCGCGCAAGGAATTCGTGCTGCACTACCAGCCCGTGGTGGATATCGGCAGCGGACGCATGGTCGGGGCGGAGGCGCTGATCCGGTGGCGAGGAGCCGACGGCGGGCTGGTCGCCCCCGGCCTGTTCATCCCCGCGGCCGAGAAGTCGGGCCTGATCGTGGAAATCGGAGAATGGGTGCTGCAGGAGGCCTGCCGCCAGTCGGTGGCGTGGCAGGCGGCAGGCCACGCGCCGTTTGTGATGGCTGTCAACCTATCGCCGGTGCAGTTTCGCCGCGGCACCATGGAGGCGGTGATCGCCCGGGCCCTGGCCGACTCGGGCCTGGCCCCGCAGTGGCTGGAGCTGGAGGTCACCGAGTCCACGCTGATCCAGGATTCAGAGCGTTTCATCGTGTCGCTGCAAAAACTAAAGAGCCTGGGGATCCGCATCTCGATCGACGACTTCGGCACCGGATACTCCAACCTGTCCTACCTGCAGCGCTTTTCAATCGACAAGCTCAAGATCGACCAGTCCTTCGTTCGCCGCCTGCTGGACGGCCCGCAGGAACTCGCCATCGTGTCGGCCATCATCCAGATCGCCCGCAGCCTGCAACTGAGCACCACGGCCGAAGGCATCGAGGACCAGGCGACCCGCGACCAGCTGGCCCGGCTCGGTT
This sequence comes from Rhodoferax sp., assembly GCA_031383745.1. GTDB lineage: Bacteria > Pseudomonadota > Gammaproteobacteria > Burkholderiales > Burkholderiaceae_C > CAISIP01. Next base: position 19,673 of record JANMZX010000277.1, read on the forward strand.
GCACGCAGGGACAGGGCTACCTGTTCGCGCGACCGATGGCAGCGCAGCAATTTGAATCGCAGGTGCTGGGTCGCCTGCTTCCCAAAGCGGGTTGACGCATGCAGCCCGACACCGAAGGCTCCCGACCACCGCCCCCGGCAGACGCCACCGCTGCGCAGGCGCAGCGCCGCCGCGGCGTGCGGATGCCTGCTGCGCCGGCGTGGATGTCGTCCATGCTTGCAGGCAACAGCCGCGAGAAGGAACGCCTGCGCTCGGAGATCCTGCAGATCAAGGGCGGCATCGGCCTGTTGATGAAGCAGCGCAACGGTGGCAAGTGGACGGACCAGGACCGTCGCGACCTCAAGGACATCCTGCGCCGCCTGTCGTCGGTCAGCCCCTACCTGCTGATCTGGCTGCTGCCCGGCTCGGTGCTGCTGCTGCCCTTCCTGGCCTGGCACCTGGACGCGAGGCGCCAGCAACGGGAGCGCCAGCAGCCAGCGCGCTAAGCCGGCGGCCCGGCAGCGGACCGCTCAACCGACCGACGCCCGGTAGAGGTTCCAGTCACCGGGAACGCCCTTGAGCGCGTGGCGGCCGCGCTCCTCGAACCCGATGCCGGAGCCGGCGACCAGGTCTTTCGTGGTGCCCGACACCAGGACCTCCCCGGAACCCGCATGCGACATGACCCGCGCACCGATATGCACTGCCATGCCACTGACCTTGTCGCCGCTGGCTTCGACCTCGCCGGTGTGCAACCCGGCCCGGATCGCGATGCCGATTTCCTGGAGCGCGGCACCCATGGCCATCGCGCAACGGATCGCCCGCGCCGGGCCGTCGAAGGTGGCAAAGAGGCCGTCGCCCGCAGTGTCCACCAGCACGCCGCGGTGCTCCGCCAGCAACGAACGGCCAATCGCATGGAACTGTCGCAGTGTCTCGCTCCACGCCTTGTCACCAAGTCTCGCCGCCATGTCGGTCGACCCCACGATGTCGGTGAACAGCACTGTGGCCAGCCAGCGACCGGCATGCACATCGGACGGCTCCCGCACCCAGCCGTCGACGGCAAAACGGCACAAGGCGTCCACCACGTCATCGGCCGGACTCGCGTAAAGGAAGTGGTCGACGCCCGGCACTTCGAGATACACCGCGTCCGGCACATGGTCGGCAAGGTATCGGCCATTGCCGACCGTGACGACAAGATCGCCGCGCCGCTGGATGACGAGGGTCGGCCGGCGGATCTGCGGCAGCACGGAACGCACATCGATCTGGTCATTGGCCGTGATCAACTTGCGCATCGCGCTGGGCGAGGCGGAGAGGCGCTGGAAGCGGGCAGCCTGTTCGCAGTACGCCGGGTCGTCCGCCCGGCTGGGCGCAAATCCTCGCAGCGTCAGGGGTGTGCCCCAGCTCATGCCGATCGCTCCGAGCATGTAGGCAAGAGGCGGCATGAACGGGTAGTCCGGCGCCTGTGTGAACCGCGCCATCGTGCCGTACAGGACCAGGCGCTCCACCATGGCCGGGTAGGTTGCGGTGAACATTGCGGCCATCGAACCACCTTCGGATTGCGCGAACAGGACGGCCCTCGCCGAGCCGACCGCCAGCATCACTGCGCGCACGTCGTCCATGCGCCGCTCGAGGGTCGGCACACCGTCAAAATTGTCCGACATGCCCTGGCCGAGTTTGTCGAACAGGATCACCCGAAAATTCTGTCCCAGGCGCCGCATGACTGCCAGGTATCCATCGTCGCGCCAGTTTTCCTCCAGGTGCGACACGATGCCCGGCACCACCACGAGATCCTGCGCACCAGCGCCGAACACCTGGTAGGCGATGCTCAAGCCCTCGGATTCGGTGTAGCGCGTTTGCGGGGGGGTGAAGTCAGTGACCATGCGGGTACTTTAGCGCAGGCGCACCTGCGCGACATCGGGCGTGCGTGGCGGTGGTATTCTGGATCCAACAAGCCAACAGCGTCCTCCAGCATGACCATCGAACACGTCGACGTCCTCATCATCGGCGCCGGCCTCTCCGGCATTGGTGCCGCGCACCACCTGCAGACCCACTGCCCCGACAAGCGCTACGCGATCCTCGAAGGACGGGCCAGCATCGGCGGCACCTGGGACCTGTTTCGCTACCCCGGCATACGCTCGGACTCCGACATGTACACGCTGGGTTATTCGTTCCGCCCCTGGGAGCAGCCCAAGGCGATCGCGGACGGACCGTCCATCCTCCAGTACGTCAAGGACACCGCGCGCGAAGCTGGCATCGACAGCAAGATCCGATTTGGCCACCAGGTCCGCAGTGCGTCGTGGTCGACACCGGACGCCCGCTGGACGGTGGAAGCGGTGCGAACGGCGGACGGGCAGGTCGTGCGCATCAGCTGCAACTTCCTGTTCATGTGTTCCGGGTACTACCGCTACGACCACGGCTACACGCCGGAGTTTCCAGGCCTGGCCCGCTTCAAGGGGCAGGTCGTGCACCCGCAGCACTGGACGCCCGACATCGACCACGCCGGGAAACGCGTGGTGGTGATCGGCAGCGGCGCGACCGCGGTCACGCTGCTGCCCGAGCTTGCCAGGACGGCGGCGCATGTGACGATGCTGCAGCGCTCCCCCACCTACGTGGTGGCGCGACCGTCCGAGGACGCGATGGCGCTGTGGCTGCGCCGCCACCTGCCGGCCATGTGGGCGTATGGCATCACGCGCTGGAAGCGGGTATTGCTGGGGATGTACGTATTTCGCCTGTGCCGGCGCGACCCGGCCAAGATGAAGCGCCTGCTGCTCGGTGGCGTGCGCCAGGCGCTGGGGCCGGACTACGATGTGGCGAAACACTTCACGCCGCGCTACAACCCGTGGGAGCAGCGCCTGTGCCTGGTGCCCGACGGCGACCTGTTCAAGGCGATCAGGTCGGGCCGCGCCGAGGTGGTCACCGACCGGATCGCCGAGTTCGACGAAACCGGCATCCGGCTCGAATCCGGCCAGCACCTGGATGCCGACCTGGTGGTCACCGCCACCGGGCTGGAACTGCAGGTGCTCGGCGGGCTGCAGCTGACGGTGGACGGCAAGCCGGTGGACATGTCGCGCACGATGAACTACAAGGGCTTGATGTACAGCGGCGTACCCAACCTGGCGTCGAGCTTCGGCTACACCAATGCGTCCTGGACGCTGAAGTGCGACCTGACCTGCGAGTACGTCTGCCGCCTGCTCAAGCACATGCAGCGCCACGGCATCGCCTACTGCACCCCGCGCAATACCGACCCCACCATCACCGAGGAGCCGTGGGTCGATTTTTCGTCCGGGTACTTCCAGCGCGCCATGCACATGCTCCCCAAACAGGGCTCGCGCCCGCCGTGGCGGCTGTACCAGAACTACCCCAAGGACATCCTGCTGCTGCGCCGCGGCAGGATCGACGACGGCGTGCTGGAGTTTGCCCGGGCCGGCACTGCGTAAACTCGGGGCATGCACCCCGCCGTTCGCCGCGCCCTTGATGCTTCGTCGGCGTCGTTGCACCGGGCGATGGCCCTGGCGCGCCGCCATCCGGTGCGCGCAGGCCTGCTGCTGCCCCTGCTGCTGCCGTTGTACGCGCTGGTGCTGGTGCCTTTCACACCTGGAATCAGCGAACTGCGCAAGGCCCGGATCGAGTCGCCCTCGGTATTGCTGTCCACCGACGGCATGGTGCTGGCCGAATACCGGCGCATCAACCGGGAGTGGGTGGCGCTGGACAAGATTGCGCCGAGCGTGGTCAAGGCATTGATCGCCACCGAAGACCGGCGCTTTTACGAGCACCACGGCATCGACCTGATGCGTACCGCCGGTGCGGCCTTCAACAGCCTGCAGGGCGATCTGCAGGGTGGCTCCACCATCACGCAGCAGCTTGCACGCAACCTGTTTCCGGACGAAATCGGGCGCGCCGCCAGCCTCACCCGCAAGCTCAAGGAGGCGATCACTGCACTCAAGATCGAGGCCGTGTATTCCAAGCGCGAGATCCTCGAGACCTATCTCAACACCGTGCCCTTCCTCTACAACGCGTTCGGCATCGAGATGGCGGCGCGCACCTATTTCGACAAGTCGGCGGATGCGCTGGAGGTGAGCGAAAGCGCCACGCTGATCGGCATGCTCAAGGGCACGAGTTACTACAACCCGGTGCAGAACCCGGAGCGCGCGATGCAACGCCGCAACCTGGTGCTGGCCCTGATGGCCAGGCAGGGCGACCTGGAACCCGCCCGGCTGCAGGCCCTGGTGCGCCAGCCGCTGAAGCTGGATTTCGAGCGCCAGCTGGTGCCACTGGGCGAGGCGCCCCATGTCGCCCAGCAGTTGCGCAAGTGGCTGATCGGCTGGGCCGACGACAAGGGCTACGACATCCAGACCGACGGCCTGCGCGTGATCACCACGCTCGACGGCCGGATGCAGAAGGCGGCCAACCAGGCCATGACGCGCCAGCTGACGCAGTTGCAGCCGCTGGCCAACGCCCGTTTCAAGCCCGGCCAGGAGCGCGCCGCGTTGCAGGCCGGTTTCGTGGCGCTGGACCCGCGCGACGGCGCAGTGCGCGCCTGGGTCGGCAGCCGCGACTTCGCCCAGGAGCAATTCGACCATGTGGGCCAGGCGCGGCGCCAGCCTGGTTCGACCTTCAAGCCCTTCGTCTACGGCGCAGCGTTCATGCTCGGGCTCAAGCCCTCCGACACCTTCATGGACGAGGCGGTGGCCATCCGGATGGGCGGCGGCGACGTCTGGAGCCCGACCGACAGCACACCGCCCACCGGCCTGCCCACCACCCTGCATGACGGCCTGGCGCAGTCCAAGAACACCATCACGGCGCAACTCATGCAGAAGGTCGGCCCGCCGCGGGTGGTGCAGCTGGCCGAGGCGCTGGGCGTGCGCCAGAGCAAGCTCGAACCCGTGCTCTCGCTGGCCCTGGGCACCAGTTCGGTCACGCTGATCGAAATGGTGACCGCCTACGGCAGCATCGCCAACGGCGGAAGCTACCGGGCGCCGGTGCTGGTGCAGCGGGTCGAAGACCGCCACGGCAAGCTGCTGGAGGAATTCGCGCCGGCCCGCGGCACGGAGACGGCCCCGGCGATGCCGCGGCAACACGCGTTGACCCTGGTCAACACCATGCGCGGCGTCATCGACGGAGGCACCGGTACGGCCATCCGGTCGCGCTACGGCATCAGCGCCGATGTGGCCGGCAAGACCGGCACCACCCAGGACAACACCGACGGCTGGTTCATCATGATGAGCCCGCAACTGGTCGCCGGTGCACGGGTCGGCTTCAATGACAACAGTGTCACCATGGGCAACTGGGGCCAGGGAGCCCGCAGCGCGCTGCCGATGGTCGGTGAGGTGTTCCAGCAGGCGTTCAAGGGCCGCTGGATCGACCCGAAAGCGGAGTTCGGCGTGCCGCGCTCGCGTCCCCAGGCGCCGGCCTTGCCGCAGGATCCCTCCGGGCAGCAGCCGGACAAACCGGTGCTGGAAGTGGTGGAAGACGTGCTGGAAGGCATCCTGAAGCAACTGCGCTGAGGGCCGCGCCGGCCCGCGGCGCGCCTGCATTAGACTCCACCGCTGCAACCATGCCCCCTGGGGCGCACAGGCCAGCCAATGAAGATTTGTCGATCCATGGTCGCCGCTGGCGCGATCGCGCTGGGCGTGCTCAGCGCCCTCCCCGTTGCCGCCCAGACCCGCGCCGGCGCCGCCGACGAAGCCGCGGATGAACGGCTGCGCCGTGTGCTGCTGGCGGTCGCAGGCCAGCCGCTGGCGGCGGCACCGTTCCAGGAGCGGCGTGTGTCGGCCCTGTTCGCCACGCCGCAGGAGTCGCGCGGCACCCTGACCTACAAGCCACCGGGAACGATAGAGAAACGCACCACCAGCCCGATCCGCGAAACCGTGACCATGACCGCGGACACGCTGACGATCGAACCCGGCGGCGGGGCGCCGCCGACCGTGCTCAAGATCGACACCCAGCCGACACTGGCGGCGTACGTCACCGGCCTGCGTGCCGTCCTGTCGGGGGACGACAAGCTGCTTCAGCAGGTGTTCGATACCCGCATGACCGGCAGCTTCGACGGCTGGACGCTGCAGTTGCTGCCCAAGGGCCCGGCGCCGCGCCGCGGCATCCGCAAGATCGTGCTCAGTGGTGCCGGAGCCCACCTGCGGCAGATAGAAACCACGGAGATCAATGGCGACGTGTTCGACATGACGATCAGCGCACGATGAAGCGCTGGGCCTGGTGCTGCTGGCTGGTGCTGGTCGTGGCCTGCGCGCTGCAGGTGCAGCGCAGCACGGTCGTGACCGACGTGTCGTCCTTCCTGCCCGGCCCGGCCGACGCTGCACAACGCCTGATGATCGACCAGCTGCGCGACGGCTTGTCGACCCGCATCCTGCTGGTGGGGCTGCAGCTCGACGGGCCGCCTTCCGGGGCGCCACCGTCACCGCTGCAGACCCGTAGCCTGGTGGCCGCCAGCCGCGCCTTGCGCAGCTCGCTGGCGGGCGATCCCGCCGTCGCCTGGGTCAGCAACGGCGACCTCGACACCCTCGACACCGAACGCGAGCGGCTGTTCGCAGCGCGCTACCTGCTGAGCCCCGCCATCGACGCGGCGCATTTTTCATCCGCATCCTTGAATCAGTCCTTTGCGCGGCTCACGCAGGCGCTGGCGTCCGCGCGTGGCGCGGCGATCCGCCCGATCGCCAGCGCGGACCCGACCCTGAGCGCCTTGCAGCTGCTGGACAAGGCATCCCGGCAAGTCGCACCGCAGACGGGGGACGGCGTCTGGCTGGGGGCGGACGGCCGCGTGGCGATCCTGTTGCTGGAGACCACCGCCCGAGGCCACGACATCGACCGGCTGCGCGCCACCATCGCCACCGTGCGGCACCATGCCCGGGATGCGCTGCAACCGTGGCCGGCGGCCGAGGCCCGCCCGTCGGTCGGACTCGGTGGTGCGGCCTACTTCAACGTGCAGTCGCACGATGCCATTGGCCACGACGCGGAGCAGCTCGCGCTGCTTGCGGCAGCCCTGGTGGCCATCGTGCTGCTGTGGGCGCTGCGCAGCCCCCGTTTCCTGGCCCTCGCGGTGGTCCCCGTGGCCACTGGCGCGCTGGCCGGGTTCGCCGCGGTGGGATGGAGCGCCAACACGATCCACGGCATCACGCTGGCCTTTGGCGTGACACTGATCGGCGAGGCGGTCGACTACGCCATCTATACCTTCGTGCAGTCGGATGCACACGGCCGCCAGAGCGCCATGTTCTGGCGCCAGGTCTACCTGGCGGCCGTGACGTCGCTGGTTGGTTTCGGCGCCATGTATTTCTCCGGCTTTGCCGGTCTGCAGCAACTGGGCCTGTTCTCCATCGTCGGTCTGGTGGCCGCGGTGGCCTGCACACGCTGGCTGCTGCCCGGACTGCTTCCGAGGTTGACACCGGCTGCCGAGGCAGACCGGTTTTCCTGGCTGCCGGCGCTGTGTCTGCGCATGCGCGCGCTGCGCTGGCCGGTGCTGCTGCTGGCGCTGGTCTGCATGGCCATGCTGGCGCAGCGCAAGGGCAGTCTGTGGCTGGACAACCTCGACACCCTGTCTGCCGGCTCCATCCAGGACACCCGGCGCGACGCCCGCCTGCGCGAGGAGGTGGGCTTGCCCGACCTGCGCACGATGGTCGCGGTGCGGGGGATCGACCTGGAAGATGCCCTGCAACGCGCCGAGGTCACCACCCGGGTGCTGGACGGCCTGGTGGCCGACAAGCTGCTGGCCGGGTACGACAGCCCGACCGATCTGCTCGCGAGCCGGGCATTGCAGATCCGGCGCCAGGCGGCATTGCCGCCCCCCGACATGCTGCGCGCGCGGGTGCTGGAGGCAGCCCGCGGCGGCCCGCTGCGCGCCGACGCATTCGAACCCTTTGTCGCCGATGTCGCCGCTGCACGCAGCATGCCGCCGGTCGACCTGGCGTATTACTCCGGCACCATCCTGGGACGCTGGCTCGACGCCCAGATCGTGCGTTCCGCCGACGGCGTGACGGTGCTGGTGCTGCTGCGTGGTGCGCCACCCGTGGCGCAGCTGCGCGCACGGCTGCTCCAGGCCCGGTTGCCCGGTGCGACGGTGGTCGACCTGAAGGGTGACGTCGAGGTGCTGGTGGCGCAGTACCGCCAGCGGGCGATGGTTGCGGCGCTGGTCGGCACCGCAGTCATCTTCCTCGTGCTGGCATGGCAACTGCGGCGGGCGCGCGCCGTGTTGTCGATGGCGGCCACCATCGTGTCCACGGTCGCCATCACCTGCGGGCTGCTGGTGCTGGTCGCCGACCGCTTGACGGTATTCCACCTGGTGTCGCTGCTGCTCGTGGTGGGGGTCGCCTCGAACTACACCCTGTTCTTTTCGACACTGTCGGCGCAGCCCGAGCTGCGCCAGCGCGCCAGCCTGTCGGTGCTGCTGGCGGCAGCCTCCACCTTCATCGCGTTCTTCACCCTGGCCTTCTCATCCACGCCTGTGCTGGCGATGATCGGGCTGACAGTCGCGATCGGTGCCGCCGTCGGGCTGCTCACCAGCATGGTGTTTGCGGCCGACAGCCAGTCCGGCTGACCGGCCAGCGCATCCGGCACCCGGCGCCGTGACTTTGTTCCGGTTCTGATCGCCGGGCAGGCGCCGGGAGCCTTAACCCGGCTGCCCGGCCACCGATAAAATGCGTGACTGCCGCGGCTTCTCCTCCTGGGGGGTCTTCTTCCAAACCAGGGATCGTCACCATGAGCCTTCGCGCCCGACTGCTCGGTCTGGTACTGCTGGCCAGCTTGCTGCCGGCACTGGCGTTGGGGTGGCGCTTCTTCACCGAACGCGACGCAGCGGTCGCCGCCGCGGTCAAGACGCTGGCGATTGCCGCCGACAACATCGCCACCGACCTCGAACACCGGGTGCAGGGCACCGCGCAACTGCACTTCGGCCTGGCGCATTCCCGGCTGCTAGACACCACCGACCGGCGCGCGTGTTCCGCCTATCTCTCCGAGGTGCGCGAGGCCTACCCGCAATACACCGGCATCATCACGGTGCTGCCCGACGGGCGGCTGCATTGCGACTCGCTGCAAAGCGGACGCGATCTCAACCTGGCCGACCGCGCCTATTTCAAGACGGCGTCGCAGGGCGGCAAATCCCTGGTGCTGGAGCCGCTGTTCGGCCGCCTGACCGGCAACTCGGTGTTGCAGGTGGTGGCGCCCGTGCGCACCGAGGCCGGCGCCCTGCGGTTCATGCTGGTGGCGTCGCTGAACCTTCAAAAGTTTGCGTCCGAAGCACAAAGGCAATCGCTGCTGGCGGCACCGCCCGACGTGCTGCTGCTCGATGCCCGGGGCACCGTGATGGCATGGGCCGGCAGCCTGGACGGCCCACCGGCGCCCGGAGCGTCGATCAGCAACAGCGCGCTGTTCGCACTGGCGCGCCAGGCTGGGACGACCGGCGAACTGGCCGGCAAGGGCGGGCAGGCCCAGGTATGGGCCGTGGCCGGTTCGCCGGCGGCGCGCGCCGCTGGCCTGAGCGTGCTGGTGGGGCTGCCCCGCCAGGCCCTGCTGGCGAACTCTGAAACGCGCCTGCGCCAGGGCCTGGTGGTGTTGGGAGCCGCTGCCCTACTGCTCATCGCCGGCGTCTGGTCGCTGGCCGAATGGGGCATCCGGCGCCAGGTGGCACGTATCACCCGCATGGTCGGAGAACTCGGCAACGGCAACCTGGGCAGCCGCATCGCCCTGCCCCATCCGCGCGGCGAACTCGGCGGCCTGATGGCTCTGCTCAACACCACCGCGAATTCCCTGCAGCAACAGCGCGAGGCGATCGACCAGCTCGGCGAACGCCTGAGCAAGGCCCACCACCGGGAGATCACCGAACGCGCGCACAACGAGGCGCGGCTGTCGCGGATGGCCAATTTCGACAGCCTGACGAGCCTGCCCAACCGGCACCTGTTCCAGGAACAGCTTCGCCACGCCATCGCACGCGCGCGCCGCTCGGGGCACCCGTTCGCGTTGATGTTCCTGGATCTGGACCGCTTCAAGAACATCAACGACAACCTGGGCCACGACATCGGCGACCGGCTGTTGGTGGCGGTGTCGCGGGTGATCGCCGACTGCGTGCGGGATACCGATGCCGTGGGGCGTTACCGCGAGGCATCGAGCCGCGAAGGCATCTTCCGGCTCGGCGGCGACGAATTCACCATCCTCACCGAGGAATTGTCCGGGCCGGACGCCGCACAGGCCGTCGCCCAGCGCATCCTGGACGCGCTGTGCCGTCCGTTCATGGTCGACGAACACGAGCTGTTCATCTCCGTGAGCATCGGCATCACGCTCTACACCAATGACGGTACCGACGAGGACGGCCTGATCAAGCAGGCCGACATGGCGATGTACCGGGCCAAGGACCTCGGCCGCGACACCTATTCCTTCTACGACCAGGAGCTGCACAAGGATGCCAGCCACCGCCACCAGCTCGAGGGCAAGCTGCGGCACGCGCTCGAGCGCGACGAGTTCCAGCTGCACTACCAGCCCAAGGCCGACCTGTCCACCGGCCAGATTACCGGCGTGGAGGCGCTGCTGCGCTGGCAACCCGCGGGCGCGGGCCTGGTCGGCCCCAACGAATTCATCGCAGTGCTGGAAGAAACTGGCCTGATCGTGGCGGTTGGCGCCTGGGCGCTGCGCGAGGCCTGCGCCCAAATGGTGCATTGGGAGCGCCAGGGCATGCGGCCGATCAACCTCGCGGTGAACCTCTCGGCGCGCCAGTTCCGCCATGAGGGCCTGGTCGGCCAGGTGTCCGGCATACTGGCGGAGACCGGCTTCGACCCGGCCCGGCTGGAGCTCGAGCTGACCGAAAGCATGCTCATCGACAACTCGGAATCGGTGCTTGGCATCATGACGCGGCTCGACGCGATGCGGGTCCGCATCGCGATCGATGACTTCGGGACCGGGCACTCGTCGCTGAGCTACCTCAAGCGCTTCAACGTCGACACGCTCAAGATCGACCGCTCCTTCGTGATGGGCACGCCCGAAAACCCGGAGGACTGCGCCATCGCCACCGCTGTCATCGCACTCGGCCACGGACTGAAGCTCAAGGTGGTGGCCGAAGGTGTCGAACAGGACGACCAGCTGGACTTCTTGCGCTCACAAGGCTGCGATGAGCTCCAGGGTTATCTGCTGAGCCGGCCACTCGACGCGGCGGCTTTCGCCCAGTGGTTTGCCCAGCACACGCCGGCGCCGCGCATCGCCGCAGCCTGACGCTGGCGCGCGTCGGAAGGTGACCGCGACGGCACCAGGGACATCGCGCAATGTTCGCCGACGCACGGACTCGGCACGGCCCACAATGCACCATCTGCGCCATGGAAAAAACAATTCACCCATTTTCCGAGTTGTTCGCGCAACTCGGGCTGCCCGACGACCCCGCGGGCATTGCGCTGTTCATCGAACAGCACGCACCACTGGTGGACGGTGTGCGGCTGCACGATGCGCCCTTCTGGTCAGCGTCCCAGGCAGCTTTCCTGCGCGAATCGCTGCAGCACGACTCCGACTGGGCCGACGTGGTCGACCGCCTGGGCAAGGCGCTGCTGTCGCCGCCGCCCGCCTGACGGACGCTGGCGGGCCGCCGTTCAGAGTATCCGGTTAAACCAGAGCAGCGACAGTGCGGCGGCCGTGATGGCCAGCGCCGCCGCCAGCAGTGACAGCAGGCTGGATATCTCGGTTTCCTTCTTGTCCACCTGCAGCCGGGTGCCGAGTTTCGCGTATACCTTCTTGAGGTCTTCCGCATTGCCGGCGTAGTAGTACTCGCCCTGCGTGGTGAAAGCCACCGCCTTGAGGCTGGGTTCGTCGAGCTTCATGTAGATCGACGACCAGCCGTCGAAGCCGGGCACTTCACCGTTCACTGTGCCCATGCCGACGGAATAGACGCGCACACCATGGTCGGCGGCCATCTTGGCTGCTTCCTGGGTGTCGACACCGGTGGTGCGCCGCCCGTCGGTCAGCAACACGATGACGGCCGACTCGAACGAGCCTGGCGGCACCGGGACGAACTCCTTCTTCGGTTTCTTGCCAGCGGCAGGCTCGTCCAGGCTCTTGCCGCGCTTCTGGCCCCCGCCGTAGATCATGTCGCTGAGATCGATGCCTTCGTCCGGAAAAATCTCCTGCAGCGACACCACGATGCCGCTGCCCACCGCCGTACCGCGCTGCATCTGGAACTTGTCGATCGCCGCCACCAGGTCTTCGCGGTTCAGCGTGGCGGGCTGCACCAGCTGCGCGGTACCGGCGAATGTGACGATCGCAACCCGGATGCCCTTGGGCAGTTCCTGGAGGAATGTCTTGGCGGCTTCCTGCGCAGCGACCAGGCGGTTCGGTTTGACGTCGGTGGCGCGCATGCTCAGCGACACGTCCATGGCCAGCACGATCGTGGCATGGTCGGACGGCAGCGTCACCACCGCCAGAGGGCGCGAGGCGGCCAGCAGCAACAGGGCCAGGGCGAGCAGGAAAAGCGCCGGTGGCAGGTGGCGCCGCCAACCCATGCCCGGGCCCATCGCCTGCTTGACGAGGGCCAGGCTGGCGTAACGCAAGGCCAGCTTCTTTCGGCGGCGCAGCAACCAGACGTAGACCAGCACCAGCAGGGGAACGGCAAACAGCAACCACAGGTACTGTGGCCACAGAAAGGTCATCGGAAGGTTCATGTTTCCCTCGGGATGGGTTTCCTACCTGGTCGCAGCGCGCCAGCCGGCATCATCGCCCCGGCCGCGGAGCGCACCGGGCTCCATTGTGCGGTCGAACCGCGGCTTGTGCTGCCAGGCCGGGAATACCAGCCCGGGCCCGCGCATGCATGGCCTGGACCGCGGTGCTGCACGCAGCCACTGCGCGCTGGCCGCCGCCGACCGTGCAGCCGGGCGTACCATGGCGGGAACTCCCCTGCTTGCGACCCTGCCCGAACGACCCACATGTCCCTGCCGCCGCCCGACCCGAGCCTGCTGCCGCTGCCGCTGCCAGGCGGAATCCGCAGCCGTTTCGTCGACAACCACAATGGTCTGGTGATGCACCTGGTCGAAGCCGGCTTCGAGCAGCCGGGGCGGCCCTGCATCGTCCTGCTGCACGGGTTTCCCGAGCTGGCGTACAGCTGGCGCAAGCTGATGCTGCCTTTGGCGCACGCCGGTTACCACGTCATCGCGCCGGACCAGCGCGGTTACGGCCGCACCACCGGCTGGGACGCCCGCTTCGATGGCGACGTCGCCGCCTCGGCCATGCCCAACCTGGTGCTGGATGTGCTGGGCCTGCTGCATGCCCTGGGCCGGCGCACGGTGGCCGCCGTGTTCGGACATGACTTCGGCTCGACCGTCGCAGCCTGGTGCGCATTGACGCGGCCCGATGTGTTCCGGTCCGTGGCGATGATGAGTTCGCCGTTCGGCGGCCCGCCGGCGCTTCCCTTCGACACCGCCGACCAGCCGCCCGCAGCACCGGCCATCGATATCCACTACGCGCTGGCAGCGCTGGGGCGGCCGCGCAAGCATTACAAGTGGTACTACGCCACTCCCGAGGCCAACGCCGACATGTGGCACTGCGAGCAGGGTGTGCACGACTTTCTGCGCGCGTACTTCCACATGAAAAGCGCCGACTGGCCCGCCAACCAGCCACAGCGGCTGCAATCCTGGACCGCGGGCGAGCTGGCACGCATGCCCACCTACTACATCATGGACCTTGACCAGGACATGGCGCAGACCGTGCGCCCGCACCTGCCGGACCCCGACCTGGTGGGTCCCGGCCACTGGCTTGGCAACGCCGAGTTGCAGGTCTACGCCAGCGAATTCAGCCGCACCGGATTCCAGGGCGGCCTGCAGTGGTACCGCTGCAGCACCGACCCGCGCATCGACGCGGCCCTGCGGCTGTACGCCGGCCGCAGCATCGATGTGCCAGCCGTCTTCATCGCGGGCGCGAGCGATTGGGGGGTGTGGCAGACACCCGGCGCATTCGAGCGCATGCAATCCAGCGCCTGTACGCAGATGCGCGGCGTGCACCTGGTGCCGGGTGCCGGCCACTGGGTCCAGCAGGAGCAGGCGCCAGCCACCGTGTCGTTGTTGCTCGAGTTCCTGGCGAGCCAGCCGGCGCCGCCGGTCGTGCATCCCGCGTAGGACATCTACTACCCCCACAAGCGGCGCAGTCTGCTGACGGCAAGGCGCCCCGCCCCGGATACTGGCTCGGCAGAACCCAGCTGCGCATCCGGATCGTCCGGAGCGTGGCGTCCACCCGCTATTGAAGGGAATCCTCATGAAAACCGCTTACCGAACCGCACTCGCGCTGGCCGCCATGGCAGTCGTCGCCCAGGCCTCCGCCCAGGTCACCTTCTACGAACGCGAAGGCTTCCAGGGCGAGTCCTTCACCACCCGGCGCCAGATCGCCGACTTCAACCGCTTCGGTTTCAACGACCGCGCCTCGTCGGTGATCGTCGCTGGCGAAAGCTGGGAGCGCTGGCAGGTCTGCGAGGACGTTCGTTTTGGCGGCGCGTG
>JANMZX010000304.1:0-15000 GCA_031383745.1 Rhodoferax sp.
CGTGCATGTCGACCTGATCAAGCTGTACGGAAGCATGGAACTCGCGCCCCTGACCGGCATGGCCGATGCCATCGTCGATCTGGTGTCGACCGGCGGCACGCTCAAGGCCAACCAGCTGGTCGAGGTCGAGCACATCATGGAGATCAGTTCGCGTCTGGTGGTGAACCAGGCCGCGCTCAAGCTCAAGCAGGCGCCGATCCGGCGCATCATCGATGCGTTTGCGGCGGCGCTGGCCCCGCCCGCCGCCTGAGACCATGCCCGAACTCCTGGCCGCCCCGCTCCGGCTGTCGACCACCAGCGCCAGCTTCGAGGTCGATTTCGCACAACGCCTGTTCTGGTCGAGTGCGGCCGACGCCGCGATCGAGCAGCGCGTAGCGGACATCCTGGCCGATGTGCAGGCGCGCGGTGACGCGGCGGTGCTCGACTACACGCGCCGTTTCGACCGGGTCCATGCGCCATCGGTGGCGGCACTGGAGATCGGCCAGGCCGAGCTCGAGGCGGCTTTTCACGGGCTGGCCCCGGCGCGCAGGGATGCCCTGGTGGTGGCGGCGCAGCGGGTGCGCAGCTACCATGCAGCGCAGAAGAAGGCCTGCGGCGAAAGCTGGAGCTACCGTGACGAACACGGCAGCCTGCTCGGCCAGAAGGTGACGCCGCTTGACCGCGTCGGCATCTACGTGCCGGGTGGCAAGGCGGCGTATCCCTCGTCGGTGCTGATGAATGCGATCCCGGCGCAGGTCGCCGGGGTCGGCGAGATCATCATGGTCGTGCCGACCCCCGCGCCCGCCGGCGGCGAGTCGGCCACCGGGGAGCGCAACCCGCTGGTGCTTGCAGCCGCTCACCTGGCCGGCGTCACGCGGGTGTTCACGCTCGGCGGCGCGCAGGCGGTGGCCGCGCTGGCCTACGGCACACAGACGGTGCCCAAGGTCGACAAGATCACCGGCCCGGGCAACGCGTATGTGGCAGCGGCCAAGCGGCGGGTGTTTGGCGCGGTGGGCATCGACATGATCGCCGGGCCCAGCGAAATCCTGGTGCTGGCCGATGGTTCGACACCACCGGACTGGGTGGCGATGGACCTCTTCAGCCAGGCAGAACACGACGAACTGGCCCAGAGCATCCTTCTGTGCCCGGACGCGGCTTATATCGACGCGGTGCAGGCGTCGATCCACCGCCTGTTGCCCGGCATGGCGCGGCGCGCGATCATCGCGGCCTCGCTCAACGGGCGCGGCGCGCTGGTTCACACCCGCAGCATGGAAGAGGCGTGCACGATCAGCAACCGGGTCGCCCCGGAGCACCTGGAGGTGAGCAGCGCCGAGCCGCACCGCTGGGAGCCGCTGCTGCGCCACGCGGGCGCGATTTTCCTGGGTGCCTACACCAGCGAGAGCCTCGGCGACTACTGCGCCGGGCCCAACCATGTGCTGCCCACCGGTGCAACCGCACGCTTTTCGAGCCCGCTGGGGGTCTACGATTTCCAGAAGCGCAGCAGCCTGATCGAGGTCAGCGCCGCTGGTGCCCGCATACTTGGTCGGGTGGCGGCGGAACTGGCCCATGGCGAGGGGCTGGACGCCCATGCCCGGGCGGCGGAAATGAGGTCGGAATGAACATGCTGCAATCGAATGGCTGGTGTCGATCCACTTCGGCGCTGTTGATCAGGGTTGCCGCCGGCTGCGTGGTCGGCTGTGGCCTGCTGCTGGCCAGCGCGCAGGCCATGAGCCTGCGGGAGCTGCGGGCCCTGGAGTTGTCGGACAAGAAGCAGGGGCCGGCCTATGTCCAGTACTACCTGGTGGGTGTGCTCGAAGGCGTCCAGGAGGCGAACGCACAAGCGGCGCGTGCCGGCGCCAAACCACTGTTCTGCGTCAACGGCCGGCGCCTGGAGCCGCGCATGGCCAAACCGCTGTTCGATGCCGAACTGCAACGCAACAAGGGGCTGTACGAGGCTGACATGCCGGTGCAGCTCGTCATGACCAACGCGCTGGCCAGTGCCTACACCTGCTGAGTGGCCGCCGCTGCCGATGCCCCTGGATCTCCACCGCGCCATGCACCGAGACCATGCCCCCCTGACCAGCCGGATGGTCGACCGATTGCGCCCGGATGTGCTGGCGATGCACCGTTACCTGGTCCAGCCGTCGCAGGGCATGCTCAAGATGGACGCCATGGAGAACCCCCATGTGTTGTCGCGCGAATTGCAGCAACAACTTGGCGCCCGGCTCGGGGCGGTCGAACTCAACCGGTACCCCGGCCAGCGCCTCGGCACGCTGCGTGCCGCGCTGGCGGCCCATGCTGGCGTCCCCGCGGGTTTCGAGCTGGTGCTGGGCAACGGGTCGGACGAACTGATTTCCCTGCTCTCGATGGCATTCGACCGGCCCGGGGCCTGCGTGCTGGCGCCAGTGCCGGGATTCGTGATGTACGGCGTCAGCGCGCAGTTGCAGGGCCTGCAGTTCGTCGGTGTACCGCTGGACGAGCGGTTCGAACTCGACGAGCCAGCCATGCTGGCGGCGATCGCGCAGCATCAGCCGGCCTTGATCTACCTCGCCTACCCGAACAACCCCACCGCCAACCTGTGGGACGACGCCGTCATCGACCGCATCATCGCCGCCGCGCCGGGTTTCGTGGTGCTCGACGAGGCCTACCAGCCTTTTGCCGGCAAGAGTTATATGGGCCGCCTGGCGCGCCATGAGCATGTGCTGCTGATGCGAACGATGAGCAAGTTCGGTCTGGCTGGTGTGCGCATCGGCTACCTGGCTGGCCCCGTGGCCCTGATGCGCGAGATCGACAAGGTCCGCCCGCCCTACAACATCAGCGTCCTGAACGCCGAATGCGCCCTATTCGCGCTCGAGCACAGCGAGGTCTTTGCGGCCCAGGCACGCGATGTGGTGGCGCAACGGGAGCTGCTCCAGGCGGCGTTGGCCACGCTGCCCGGGGTCCAGAGCTTCCGCAGCGATGCCAACATGGTGCTGGTGCGGCTGGCGCCTTTTGCGGGTTCGGGCGAAGACGTCGCCAGCACCGTGTTCCAGCGCATGAAGGCGCGCGGTGTCCTGGTCAAGAACATGGCCGGTTTTCATCCGCTGCTGGCCAACTGCCTGCGCCTGACGGTGGGCACGGCCACCGAGAACCATGCCATGCTCAACGCGCTGAAGGACTCCCTATGCCAAGCACCCCAGTAGCTGCCGAGGCGCCCCGTAGCGCCGAAGTCACCCGCAACACCGCCGAGACCCAGATCACGGTGCGCGTGAACCTCGATGGAACCGGCCAGGCCCGGTTGCAGACCGGAATCGGTTTTTTCGACCACATGCTGGACCAGATCGCGCGCCATGGCCTGCTCGACCTCGACATCCGGGCGCAGGGGGACCTGCACATCGACGGGCACCATACCGTCGAAGACGTCGGCATCACGTTCGGACAGGCGGTGCTGCGCGCGCTTGGCGACAGGAAGGGAATCCGGCGTTTTGGCCATGCCTACGTGCCATTGGACGAAGCCCTGAGCCGGGTGGTGGTCGATTTCTCGGGCCGACCGGGCCTGGTGATGAACGTGCCGTTCAAGAGCGGCATGATCGGCGGCTTCGACACCCAGCTGGCACATGAGTTCTTCCAGGGTTTCGCGAACCACGCGCTGGTGACGCTGCACATCGACAACCTGCGTGGCGAAAACGCCCACCACCAGGCCGAATCGGTGTTCAAGGCGTTTGCGCGCGCACTGCGTGCCGCCGTGGAAATCGACCCCCGGGCGGCCGGGAGCATTCCTTCGACCAAAGGGTCCCTGTGACGCCCCTGGCCGTGTCGGGCAAGACGGTGGCCGTGGTCGACTACGGCATGGGGAACCTGCGTTCGGTTTCGCAGGCGGTGCATGCGGTGGCGGCCGACAGCGGATTCCAGGTGATCGTCACCTCGGATCCGGAGCAGGTCCGGGCCGCCGGGCGCATCGTGTTGCCGGGCCAGGGGGCGATGCCAGACTGCATGCGCGAGTTGCGCGAATCCGGCCTGCTGGAGTCCGTGCTCGAGGCGGCCTCGGCAAAACCCCTGTTCGGTGTCTGTGTGGGCATGCAGATGCTGCTCGAACACAGCCAGGAAGGCCGCAAGGGCGACGACGGTCAGGGCACGGCTGGCCTGGGCCTGTTCCCCGGTGATGTGGCGCGCTTCGATCTTGCTGGCCGGCGGCAGGCGGATGGCAGCCGCTACAAGGTGCCCCAGATGGGCTGGAACCAGGTCTGGCGCAGCCAGGCGCCAGGCGCGGCCCACGCCTTGTGGTCCGACGTGCCGGATGGCAGTTATTTCTATTTCGTCCACAGTTTCTTCGCCAGACCGTCTGTTGCGCACCACAGCGCCGGCGAAGCGGACTACGGCGGCCGCTTTACCGCCGCGATTGCGCGCGATAATATTTTTGCCACCCAATTTCATCCGGAAAAAAGTGCTGCCCACGGCCTCGCGCTCTATCGCAACTTCCTTCGCTGGAACCCCTGACCCGCTCGCGCCTTTCCCGCACCATGCTGCTCATTCCCGCTATTGACCTGAAAGACGGTCATTGTGTCCGCCTCAAACAGGGCGACATGGCACAGTCGACCACCTTTGGCGAAGACCCGTCCGTGGTGGCCCGTGGCTGGGTGACCCAGGGAGCGCGTCGCCTGCATCTGGTCGATCTGAATGGCGCATTTGCCGGCCATCCCAAGAACGAGATGGCCATCCGCAAGATCCTCAAGAGCGTGGGCAGCGAGGTCGATGTGCAGCTGGGCGGCGGTATCCGCGACCTCGACACCATCGAGCGATACCTCGATGCCGGCTTGCGCTACGTGATCATCGGCACCGCGGCCGTCAAGAACCCCGGATTCCTGCAGGATGCCTGCACCGCGTTCGGCGGCCACATCATCGTGGGCCTCGACGCCCGGGACGGCAAGATCGCCACCGACGGCTGGAGCAAGCTCACCCGGCACGACGTGGTGGACCTGGGCAAGAAATTCGAGGACTACGGCGTCGAGTCCATCATCTACACCGACATCGGGCGCGATGGCATGTTGTCGGGCATCAACATCGAAGCCACCGTCAAGCTGGCGCAGGCGCTGACCATCCCCGTGATCGCCTCCGGGGGCTTGAGCTCGATGGCCGACATCGACGCGCTGTGCGACGTCGAGAGCGAGGGTGTCGAAGGTGTGATCTGCGGCCGGGCCATCTACTCCGGTGATCTCGACTTTGCCGCTGCCCAGGCCCGTGCCGACGAACTGAACGGCTGAGCCGTTCGTCCGCGCCCCCATGCTGGCCAAGCGCATCATTCCGTGCATGGACGTCACCGGCGGGCGGGTCGTCAAGGGCGTCAATTTCGTCGATCTGCGCGATGCCGGTGACCCGGTCGAGATCGCCGCCCGCTACAACGAGCAGGGCGCGGACGAACTGACCTTTCTCGACATCACCGCCACCAGCGACGACCGCGACCTGCTGCTGCACATCATCGAGGCGGTGGCGAGTCAGGTGTTCATTCCCCTGACGGTAGGCGGTGGCGTGCGGACGGTCGACGATGTGCGCCGCCTGCTCAACGCCGGCGCCGACAAGACCAGTTTCAATTCCGCGGCCCTGGCCAATCCGCAGGTGATCGAAGATGCGTCCTCCCGCTACGGGGCCCAGTGCATCGTGGTGGCGATCGACGCCAAGCGCCGTACGCCCGCCGAGGAGCAGGCCCTGCGGGCCGATGGCAGCCCGCCCGGCGCCGGGTGGGATGTCTACAGCCACGGCGGACGCCGCAATACCGGCATCGATGCCGTGGGCTGGGCGCGCCAGATGGCGGCTCGTGGTGCGGGTGAGATCCTGCTCACCAGCATGGACCGGGACGGCACCAAGGCCGGCTTCGATCTGGCCCTGACGCGTGCCGTGAGTGATGCGGTCGACGTGCCCGTGATCGCCTCGGGCGGCGTCGGCACGCTGGACCACCTGGCCGACGGCATACAGCGCGGTGGGGCCGACGCCGTGCTGGCGGCGAGCATCTTCCACTACGGAGAGTTCACTGTCCTGCAGGCCAAGCAGCACCTGGCGGCGCGCGGAATTCCGGTACGGATCTGAATGCCGCCATGGCGTGCGGGATCAACCCCATCGCCGACAATACGGGCATGAACTGGTTGAATGAAGTCAAGTGGGACGATGCCGGCCTGGTGCCCGTGATCGCCCAGGAGCAGGCCAGCGGTGACGTGTTGATGTTTGCCTGGATGAACCGGGAGGCACTCGCTAAAACCGTGGAGCTGGGGCGCGCCGTGTATTTCAGCCGCTCGCGGGCAAAGTTGTGGTTCAAGGGCGAGGAGTCCGGCCATGTGCAGCTGGTGCACGAAGTGCGCATGGACTGCGACAACGACGTGCTGCTGCTGCGGGTGACCCAGCAGGGTCACACGCCTGGCATTGCCTGCCACACCGGGCGCCACAGCTGCTTTTTCAGACTGCAGCAGGGTGGCGTGGTGGCCGGCGAATGGAAAATCACCGACCCGGTCTTGAAACACCCGGGATCGATCTACAAGTAGTCGCTCATGGCCCCCGCTATCCCATCTGCCACCGTGCTCGAAGACTTGGCTGCCGTCATCGAAAGCCGCAAGTCCGCGCACGGTGGCGACCCGGACACAAGTTACGTGGCCCGTCTGCTGGCGCGCGGGCCGGATGCGTTTCTCAAGAAGATCGGCGAAGAGGCTACCGAGGTGGTGATGGCCTCGAAGGATCTGGAGCATGCCGTGTCCCGTGGCGCCGAGGCGCCGGAACGCCGCGCATTGCTGGTGGGGGAGGTCGCCGACCTGTGGTTCCATTGCCTGATCGCGCTGGCGCACCACGATTTGACACCGGGCGACGTGCTGCGCGAGCTCCAGCGCCGCGCCGGCACCAGCGGCATCGAGGAAAAGTCCCTGCGCCAGGCGGTCTCGCGCGAGCAGGGCGCGCAACAACCACCCACCGGGGAGAATTCGCATGGATGAAGTCGTAGATGTGGTCGCCAAGGACGGCGACAGCCAGAAGGAGAAGGCGCGGGCGCTCAAGACAGTTGGCTGGGTAAGCTACCTGCTGCATCTGATCGTCGCGGTGGGCGCGCTCGTGCCGGGCGCGCAGGCCGGCGCCGTCTTGCTGATCGTGGCACTTGTCGTCGACATGGTCAAGAAGGACGAAGCCACCGGCAGCTGGCAGGCCAGCCACTTCTCCTGGCGCATCCGGTCGGTGCTGGTTGCCGGGCTGCTGTATGTCGTGACGGCGCCCCTGTTCCTGTTGTTGTACCTGCCGGGCGCGATCGCCTGGTTCGTGATCTCTATCTGGTTCCTGTACCGCATCGTGCGCGGCATGGTGGCCATGAACAACAACCAGCCGGTCGGCGGGTAGGGCCATGGCCAGGACCAAGGAGCGGCAGCATGGCGCATGATCCCGACTGCCTGTTTTGCAAGATCGCCCAGGGCAAGATACCGTCGCGCAAGGTGCATGAAGACGAACTTGTCTTTGCGTTCCACGACATCCATCCGTGGGCTCCGGTGCATTTCCTGTTGATCCCCAAGCAGCACATCCCGTCGTTTGCACAGCTGGAGCCCGAACATGCGGCCCTCATGGGACACATGATGACCCTGGCGCCGCGCCTGGCACTGCAGGAGGGCTGCCGGCCGTATCCACAGGGCGGCTTCAGGATCGTGAGCAACACCGGTGCGGAAGGGGGGCAGGAAGTGCACCATCTGCACGTGCATGTGATGGGCGGGCCGCGCCCCTGGTTGCGCGGTTGAAGAAGGGTTATTCGGGTCGGGGTGGGGCAAGACTAAAATTGGCGAATTGCTTAGGAGAAACTCATGGGTTCATTTTCAATCTGGCACTGGCTCATCGTGCTGCTGATCGTGGTGATGGTGTTCGGAACCAAGAAGCTCAAGAACATGGGCGGCGACCTCGGCGGCGCAGTCAAGGGCTTCAAGGACGGCATGAAGGATGGCGCTGCCAGCGGCGACGACAAGCCTGCTGCCGCCTCGGCGCAAGTAGCCAATGCAGCGGCGGCGTCCGACAAGGCGACGATCGACGTCGAGGCGCGGCAGAAATCCTGATGCCTGACGCAGCACGCGCGTGATCGACCTTGGCATTTCCAAGATGGCGCTGATCGGCGCTGTCGCGCTGATCGTGATCGGCCCCGAGAAGCTGCCGCGCGTTGCGCGCACCGTGGGCATGTTGCTGGGCAAGGCGCAGCGCTATGTGTCCGATGTCAAGGCCGAGGTCAGCCGGTCGATGGAGCTCGACGAGCTCAAGAAGATGAAGGACTCGGTCACCGGCGCGGCCAAGGACATAGAAAACACGATCCAGAGTGGCGCCACCGACTTCGAGAAGTCCTGGGCCGACGCGACCAGCATGCACACGGACGCCCCGCCCGTGCTGGAGAGCTACCCGGTGTACCGCCATCCGCGCAAGCGCTGGCGTGTCAAGCAGGGGGCGACGCCCAACTGGTACAAGGCCCGCACCGGAACGCGGACCCGTGCCTTGTCCGGCGCCGCCCGGGTGGCCCGGTTCCGGCCACAAAAGATCGGCTGACAATCGGCCTTGCAGCATGCGCCGGCGGGGTGACCCCGGCAGTCAGTCCGCCACAGCAACAAGATGACAGATCCCAAATCCAAAGAAGACGAACTCGCGGGTACCGAGCAGCCGTTCGTGCAGCACCTCATGGAGCTGCGCGACCGCCTGGTCTACAGCCTGATCGGTCTGGTGATCTGCATGGCGCTGCTCGCGATCTGGCCGTCCCCCAGCGGCTTGATCGACCTGATTGCAGCCCCGATACGCGCGCACATGCCGCCCGGCGCCAAACTGATCGCGGTGGGTGTGTTTTCCCCCTTCTTCGTCCCGCTCAAGGTGCTGATGATGGCTGGTGTGCTGCTGGCCCTGCCGTGGTTGATGTACCAGGCCTGGGCCTTCGTGGCCCCGGGCCTGTACGGCCATGAAAAACGCCTGGCCCTGCCGCTGATCTTTTTCGGCAGTGCGCTGGCCTACATCGGCATCGCGTTCGTGCAGTTCTTCGTGCTGGACAAGATGTTCACCTTCATCCAGGCCGTCACGCCGGAAAGCGTCGCGGCAACACCCGATATCGCGTCCTATGTCGAGGCAATCCTGGGCCTGTACCTGGCTTTTGGCGTGGCGTTCCAGGTGCCGATCGTGGTGGTGTTGCTGGCCCGCATGAACATCGTGACCATCGAGAAGCTCAAGGAGTTCCGCGGCTACTTCATCGTGCTGTCGTTCGTCATCGCCGCTGTGCTGACGCCGCCCGACGTGGTGTCGCAACTGGCGCTGGCGATCCCGATGTGCCTGTTGTACGAGGCGGGCATCTGGGCGGCGCGGCTGTTCATCAAGCACACCCGGGCGCCGGACGACAACCCGGAAGCCAAGCCGGACGAGAGCACCGGGGAAGCCAAGCCCTGAGGGCGGTGGCGCCCTGGCCAGTGCCGGCTACCTGGCCGGACGCCGGGGTTTGGGCCGCACGCCGGGCGTCACCTCGAGCTGCACCTGGTCATCGCGGCGTTGCAGGCGGAATTTCGCCGGTGTACCGGGCCTGAGTGCCGCGACCGCGGACAACAACTCCGATACATTGGCGACCTCCCGGTCGGCAACCGCGGTGACCACGTCCCCGGGCCGCACCCCGGCCAGGGCCGCGGGCCCGTTTTGCAGCACGCCGGTGATGATCACGCCCTGACGGGCCTTCACGCCGAAGGTCTCGGCCAGTTCAGGCGACAACTCGTTGGGTTCGACGCCGATCCAGCCCCGGGTGACCTGGCCGTCCTTCACCAGGCCTTCCATGACGAGGCGCGTGGTGGATACCGGAATCGCGAACCCGATGCCCATGCTGCCGCCGGAGCGCGAATAGATGGCGGTGTTGATGCCCAGCAGGTTGCCCATGGTGTCGACCAGCGCACCGCCCGAATTGCCGGGGTTGATCGCGGCGTCGGTCTGGATGAAGTTCTCGAAGGTGTTGATGCCGAGCTGGTTGCGCCCCAGGGCGCTGACTATGCCGCTCGTGACGGTCTGGCCGACACCAAACGGGTTGCCGATGGCGAGTACCTGGTCGCCGACCTGCAGAGCGTCCGAGTTGCCCATCACGATGACAGGCAGTTTGTCGAGTTCGACCTTCAGCACCGCCAGGTCGGTATCGGGGTCGGTGCCGATGACCTTGGCGACCGCCCGGCGGCTGTCGTTGAGGATGACCTCGATCTCGTCAGCGCCCTCGATCACATGGTTGTTGGTGAGGATGTAGCCACTGGCGCTGACGATCACGCCACTGCCCAGGCCGGCCTGGGGTTCGGTGCCCTGTTCGCCAAAGAAGAACCGGAACCACGGGTCACTGCCGTGCGGCGAAGGTTTGGCGGCCTTGCTGATGTTGATGCTGACCACCGCTGACGAGGCCTTCTGGGCCGCCAGCCGGAAGCTTCCGGGGGGAACTGCGCCCGGCGGGAGCGCGGGCGCCTCGATGACCGCCAGGCTGCGTGCAGCCGTCGGGCCTTTGCCCAGCCACTCGGGTTTGAGTGTGCCGACCACGAAATAGGCCGCCAGCAGCAGGGTGACCGTTTGCGAAAAGAGCAGCCAGAGACGTTTCATCGGGCAAATTGTAGGCCGCGCGTGCGTCTGCGTTGCCGCCGGCACTGCGCGACCACAGCGCAAACCCGGCCCCGCGCTACAGTCGGGCTGGAGAGAAGCTGATGCACCACAAGCAGTGGACGATTTTTGTCGAACCTCGGGCACCCACCAAACCCGCCTGGGGTGCGCAATGCAATGGTTGCGGCGTGTGCTGCCTGGTCGAGCCTTGCCCGCTCGGCGTGGTGTTGTCGCGCCGCCGGCGCGGCGCCTGCAGCGCGCTGCGCTGGGACGCCGAGGCAGCCGCCTACCAGTGTGGGGCGCTGGTGCAACCCGATAAGGTGCTTGCGGCAGCCTTGCCTGCCCTGGTGCTGGTGTGCCTGCCGTGGCTGCCGAAGGCGCTGCGCGCGCTGGCGCCCCGCTGGATCGCCGCCGGAAAAGGGTGCGACAGCAGCCTGCAGCCCGATGGGTCGACAATCGGCCCCTCCGATGCGGCGCCCTGAGAGGCGCGATCTGCCGACTTTTCCTGCACCCACCATGGCCGACCGACACCAACTCCTGGCAACACTCGACGAACTGCTGCAGCCCGACCGTTTTCGCGACTACGGTCCCAACGGGCTGCAGGTCGAAGGGGCATTGGAGGTGCGCCACGTCGTCACCGGCGTGACCGCCAGCCTGGCGCTGATCGAGGCGGCAGTGCAGGCGCGTGCCGATACCGTGCTGGTGCACCACGGACTGTTCTGGCGCGGGCAGGACGGGCGTGTGACCGGCTGGATGCGCCAGCGGCTCGCGCTGCTGCTGGCGCACAACATCAACCTGCTGGCCTACCACCTGCCGCTCGACGCCCATCCACAATGGGGCAACAACGCGCAGTTGGGCAAGGTGCTGGGCCTGGTGTCCGATGCCCGGTTCGGCGAGCAGGACCTCGGGTTTCTGGGCGCCCGCGCGGACGGCGGCGTGTTCGACGATGCGCAGGCGCTCGGGGCTGTGATCTCCGGCGCGCTGGCGCGGCCGGTCACGGTGGTGCAGGCCGAGCCCAAGCGGCTGCGACGCATCGCCTGGTGCACCGGTGGCGCGCAGTCGTACTTCGAAGCCGCCATCCAGGCCGGGGCCGACGTGTTCATCACGGGAGAAATCTCCGAGCCGCAGGCACATTACGCGCGCGAATGCGGCGTGGCCTTCGTGGCATGTGGCCACCATGCCAGCGAGCGGTATGGGGTGGGGGCGCTGGGTGGCCATGTGGCCGCACAGCTGTCGCTGGCGCACACCTTCATCGATATCGACAACCCGGCCTAGGCAGCGTGGAAAAACCGATAGCCATCACGCTCGGGGATCCGGCCGGTATCGGCCCTGAAATCATCGCCAAGGTGTTCCGGGACGCGCCGGCGCTGGCACGGGGTTGTTTCGTGGCCGGCGATGTGGCCGCCATGCGCCGGGCCAGCGCCTGTATTGTGCGTACCGG
Source organism: Rhodoferax sp. (assembly GCA_031383745.1). Lineage (GTDB taxonomy): Bacteria > Pseudomonadota > Gammaproteobacteria > Burkholderiales > Burkholderiaceae_C > CAISIP01. Next base: position 11,987 of record JANMZX010000304.1, read on the forward strand.
GGAGTGGCCCGTGCCGGTCGCCGTACTGGCACACCCCCGCGAGGCGCTGGGCGTTCCACCGCGTTGCATCCCGGTGCTGCAGGTGGGTGCACCGCAACCGCTGGTCGAATTCGGTGCGGTGTCTGCGACGGCTGGCGCTCTTGCCGGGGGCTGCGTGGTCTGGGCGGCGCATGCCGCATTGCGCGGCGAGATCGCCGCCGTGGTGACAGCGCCCTTGAACAAGCTCGCCTTGTCCGCCGCCGGCGCGCCCTACGCGGCCTACCCCGGCCACACCGAACTGCTGCAGGCGCTCGCGGCGGAATTCGCCGGCCTGCCTGTGGCCGACCTGCCGGTGCGCATGATGCTGGCCAACGACGAGTTGCGTACCGTGCTGGTCAGCATCCATGTGTCCCTGCGCGAAGCCATCGAGGCGGTCAATTTCGACAACCTGCTCCAGACCCTGCAGGTCACGGACCGGGCCCTGCGGGCGCTTCTGGGGCGTGCACCCTCGATCGCCGTGGCAGGGCTCAACCCCCATGCGGGTGAGGGTGGCCGGTTCGGCCGGGAGGAAATCGACGTGATCGGCCCGGCGGTGGAGGCGGCGCGCGCCTCCGGCATGCGTGTGCAGGGGCCGATCGCGCCGGACACCGTGTTCATGCGGGCCCGTGCGTCCCGGGAGGCGGGGGATGGGTTCGATGTAGTGGTGGCGATGTACCACGACCAGGGATTGATCCCGGTGAAGTACCTGGGCCTGGACCAGGGGGTCAACGTGACGCTCGGCCTGCCGTTCGTGCGGACCAGCCCGGACCACGGCACCGCATTCGACATTGCAGGCAGCGGAACCGCCGATGCCACCAGCCTTCTCGCGGCCATCCGCATGGCCAGGCAATTGGCGGGCGTGTCGCCCGACGCAACCCCCCCGGCCTGACCGCCCGCTCGGGTGGCCCAGGCCGGGGGTGCCTGCGGATTACTTGCGCAGGCTGTCGCGGATCTGGCGCAGCAGCAGCACGTCTTCCGGCGTTGCAGCAGGCGCGGGGGCCGGCGCGGGGGCTTCGCGCTTGAGGCGGTTCATCTGCTTGATCATCATGAAGATGATGAACGCCAGGATGATGAAGTTGACCGCGATGGTGATGAAGTTGCCGTAGGCAAACACCGGTACGCCGGCCTTCTTGAGTTCGGCCAGGGTCATTGCCGTGCCGGCGGGCACCTTGGCCAGCACCACGAACAGGTTGGAGAAGTCCAGGCTGCCAAAGATGGCGCCCACAATAGGCATGATGAGGTCATTGACAGCGGAGTCGACGATCTTGCCGAACGCCCCGCCGATGATCACACCGACCGCCAGGTCCATCACATTGCCTTTGACGGCAAACTCCTTGAATTCCGACATCATGCTCATGACCGTTTCTCCATCTTTATTGGGTGTTTCGACCCCCGGGTTCGGAGGCCAGCGCGCATTATCCGGAACTTCGGCGCGTGCGATCGTAAAGAATCCGCAGGTCTCCCCTGACGCCATCGGCCAAAGGCCGTCAGCTACAATCCGTGGCTGAGCCAGATAGTGATGTTTTCATTGAGGATTCCCATGAGTGACACCCAAGTCGACAGCAGTAAACGGACGTGGCTGATCGCGTCGAGTTGTGCTGGCGTGGTGGGCGGCGCGTTCACAGCCGTTCCTTTTGTCAGCAGTTTCCAGCCCTCCGAAAAAGCCAAGGCGGCCGGCGCGGCAGTCGAAGCCGATATCTCCACCATCAAGCCGGGCGAGAAAATCACCGTCGAGTGGCGTGGCAAGCCGGTCTGGATCGTGCGCCGCACCCCCGAGCAGCTGGCAGCGCTCAAGGCGCTCGATCCGCAGCTCGCAGACCCGAAATCACAACGCAAACCTGGCGAATTGACGCCCGAATACGCACTCAATGAAGGCCGCTCCATCAAGCCGGAGTACCTGGTGGTGGTGGGCATCTGCACCCACCTGGGCTGCTCACCCTCCGACAAGTTCCAGGCTGGTCCGCAGCCCTCGCTGCCGGACGACTGGCAAGGCGGCTTTTTCTGCCCCTGCCACGGTTCGACCTTCGATCTGGCCGGCCGTGTGTACAAGAACAAGCCTGCACCCGACAACCTCGAAGTTCCGCCCCACATGTACCTGTCCGACAGCCGCTTGCTGATTGGCGAAGACAAGAAAGCCTGAACCATGACGACACGTAGCACCGGAGCACATCATGGCTGAGATGAAGGAAATTTCCCCCAACGCCCCCGCGGGGGAAAAGCTGCTGAACTGGGTCGACAACCGCTTCCCGCTGAGCAAGCTCTACAACGAGCACATGGGCGAGTACTACGCGCCCAAGAACTTCAACTTCTGGTACATCTTCGGTTCGCTGGCCATGCTGGTGCTGGTGATCCAGATCGTCACCGGCATCTTCCTGGTCATGCACTACAAGCCGGACGCCGCGCTGGCCTTCGGTTCGGTCGAGTACATCATGCGCGACGTGCCCTGGGGCTGGCTGGTGCGCTACATGCATTCGACCGGTGCCTCCGCGTTCTTCGTGGTGATCTACCTGCACATGTTCCGCGGCCTGATGTACGGCAGCTACCGCAAGCCGCGCGAGCTGATCTGGGTCTTCGGCTGCGCGATCTTCCTGTGTCTGATGGCCGAGGCTTTCATGGGCTACCTCCTTCCCTGGGGCCAGATGAGCTACTGGGGCGCCCAGGTGATCGTCAACCTGTTCGCCGCCGTGCCTTTCATCGGTCCCGACCTGGCGCTGCTGATCCGGGGCGACTACGTGGTGGGCGACGCCACCCTGAACCGCTTCTTTGCCTTCCACGTGATCGCTGTGCCGCTGGTGCTGCTGGGCCTGGTGGCGGCCCACATCATCGCGCTGCATGAGGTGGGCTCCAACAACCCCGACGGCATCGAGATCAAGGCCACCAAGGGCAAGGACGGGCGCCCGCTGGACGGCATTCCGTTTCATCCGTACTACACGGTGCACGACATTTTTGCGGTCAGCATGTTCCTGATGGTGTTCTCCGCCATCGTGTTCTTTGCA
>JANMZX010000320.1:0-12333 GCA_031383745.1 Rhodoferax sp.
TGGTCAGTTGGATGACGTTGTCGCCAGCGGCCACCATGGCGCGGGCCTTCAGATGCAGCGCCCACTTGCCGGAACCGAGGCCCGCCAGCCTGTCGGTGATTGATGCAAAGCGCATCGCGTGAGTCCTTTCAGCGTGCGGGAAGATGGAGATTCGACTGGTGCCATCCAAGGCTGCCCGGGCGCTGCAGTATCACACCCGTGGTAAGGCCGAACCGCGGCTTCAGCTAGCCGCCGAGCACAGGCGATCGGCCGCAGACCCGTCTAGGTGCCGCTGCCAAGGCTGGCGCCGCGCCGGTACGATCTCGACCATACGACCAGCGCGCCGATGGCGAAAAGCACGAATGGCTCAGGCTCGGGCACCGCCAACGCGAGCGGCGTGATGGCGACCCCCTGCGCGTCCGTCAGCGACCAGGTTTGCTGGAGAGCGCCCAACCCATCGTAGACCGCCACGGCAGAAAGTGCGCCAGTATGGGACGCATCCAAAACGCGGTTGGTCGAGAAGCGCTCGAACGTCGGTCCGAGTAGCGCTGCAATCTCACTGTGCTCCATGCGCCAACCGGCGGTGAAATTGATCTCGACATCAAAGGGCACACCGTTTTGCACGGTCAACGAGCCTGCGGACAACGATGTCGCACCCATCGGCACCAGCGCCATGATGTTGCTCAGTGTGTTCTTGGCGTCATACCACCGAAAGTTGTCGACCGACATGAGCAGATCGATATTCGGCGCAGTGGGCAACGGGCCGATCACCACTCCGCCGCCCGCGCTGCCCCACAGGGGGTTGTAGGGGTAATAGTCAGCCGGGAGCGCAACACTTCCGCCAGGTCCGAACAGGTCGCCCAGCCGGCTATTGATCCCGAAGGAGAACACCGGTGACAGGGAACTACCGATGGGCAAGCCCCCAACGGTGATCGTCCACTTGTCCTTGTAGCCGGCCTCGGTACGAAAACCGGTCCAGCCGACCCCGTTGTTGAGTGGGATCGCAGACCCTTTCAGGTCGTGGTAGCTGCGAAAAACCGGAGCGCCGCCGATGGTACTGGCTTCGGTCCAGACGTTCTGGACCAGATAACCGTCCACCAGAGCGTTGAACGCATTGTCGCCATCGTGGTCCCACTCTGTTCGCTGGTTGACGATTTCCGTCCTTGCGCCACCGGATCGCGTCAGCTGCGGCCCAAACACCGAAATACGGCCCCAGTCGGAGACCGAGGACGTCAGCGCAGGCTGCGCTGACACCGGGCTCGCCACCCCAAACGACAATGCAAGTCCAAGCAAGCCGAATACGTTTGATCGCATGGGACACCCCTCGATGTAGGTCGAACATCTTGCACGGTACGCCGCGCCAAGTGTGGCTGTCAAGCACATTGCCTCGCTATTCGGCACCGACCGCGCCTTTGTCCACAGACAGGCCCGACCGACTGGCTCGGCGACCTGGTGTCGCCGCGCAAAAAACACCAGGCACAAGTCAATACCCGGCCGGCCTATCGCCCGGGCGTGCAGAGATGCCCTCCAGACCGGTGGGCCTCAGCCGCGAGCAGCTGCGCCCAACGCTGCTTCCGCGGCAGCGATCTCGGCCTGGCGCCTGGTGATCGCGTCGCCGATCGGCGGGCCCTGGAAGCGCCGCCGCTCGAAGGCCAGCCAGACGATCGCGGTCACGACCAGGAATCCGATCGTGATGTTGAGCGCCATCTGGTTGGGCGGCTGCACGCCGATCACGAAGATCAGCACCATCGCAAGGATCGACAACACGGCAAATAGCGAGAACACGCCGCGGCCCAGGTCCCACGGCCCCATCCTGGGCCACTTGGCGGTGCCGAAGGCGAACAGCCCCAGCGCGATCGGAATGGCAAAAGAGAAAAACAGGAAGATGACGGTGCACGACACCACGATCGTGTAGACCGGCGTTACACCGCCGGCCTCGATCAGCTTGGCGCCCCATACAAACAGCACCGACAACGCCGACCCGGCCCAGATCGCGTGCACCGGCGTGCGGTATGTGGGAGACACGGCGCTGAGCGATCTCGAGAAAGGCAGCCCGCCGTCTCGGGCAAACGCGAACATCATGCGCGAAACCGAAGTCACCTTCGCCAGCCCGCACAGGAGCTGCGACATGAAGATGGCAACGTACAACACCAGCTTGACACCCGGGTTGACCTGCTTGTCCATGGCCCAGAAAAACACGTTCCACCCCTGCTTGGCGGCCTCGTCCATGTTGGGAAGCATCAGCACGAAGGAACACAGCATGATGTAGCCGAACAGCGCCGACCACAGCACCGACATCACGATACCGCGCGGTACCGAGTGTGATGCCTGGACGGTTTCTTCAGCGGTGTGGGCCGATGCGTCGTAACCGGTGATGGTGTAGATCGGCAACAGCAGGCCGAGCGCGAACACCCACGCGCCCGACACCGCCGGCCACACGTTGGCACCGGTCTCGCCGGAGTAGTTGGCAAAGGTGAACAGCCGCCGCAGGTCGTACCCCGGGGCATAGACCAGGCAGGCCAGCGTGAGGCCAAGCGCAGCGGCGAAGATCAGGTAACCGGAGAAGTCGGTCAGCATGGCCGTCAGGCGGATGCCGAAATGGTTCAGCACCGCCTGCAGTCCGGTGGTGATGACCAGAAAAATGACCAGCACGGTGATCGAATCGGTGATGCCGAGTTGCGTGCCAAAGGCGCCGATGAAGAAGTAGTAGGTGCCGACGTTGATGGCGCCGAGCACCGTCACCAGCCCGAGCAGGTTGAACCAGGCGGTCAACCAGCCGGTGAAGCGGTTGCCGAGGATGGAGCCCCAGTGGTACAGGCCGCCCGCAGTGGGGTAGGCCGACGCGATTTGTGCCATGGCAATCGCGAACACCCCGGAGACCAGGCAGCCCAGTGGCCAGCCAATGCCGATGGCCGCGCCGCCAGCGCCCGAGGTCGCCTGCGCCAGCGAATTGATGCCGCCCGACAGGATGCAGATGATCGAGAACGAAATCGCGAAATTGGAAAAACCTCCCATGTTGCGCGCCAGTTCCTGCGCGTAACCCATGCTGTGGAGGACGCGAACATCATCCGACGTCTCGCCTTCGCTTTGTCGTGAACTGGCCATGGTCATCTCCTGCTGGTTGGCTTCGTGACGGCGACTGGGCCATGCCAGCGGCGCCACCGCGCAGCTTCGGTGATTGCAGGGATCTTGGCATCAGGGTATACACCCGGTCGCGGATTTTTGGGCCCTGCGCTGGCATGGCGTTCACACTCGGCCCCGTGGTGCTCGCCTTACAGGTCGCCGACCGGGCATCCACAATCGATTCTGCGGCATGGCCAGTCATGCTTGGAGTCGCCTTGCTGGATATGGCGACTACTGTTCGCGCTGGTGGCTTTGGGCGGTTACGAGTCCTGGGTGGGCGCCGCGCCGGGGGTGACGCCCGTGCACTCGCGCCTGCAGCGCGAAGGGTTTTTATCGCTTGGTGAGAGTCAGTGTCGCCCCTGCCACCACACTGGCCGTGCCAGCCACCTCGATGACGCGTACGCCAACGTGGGTTGGGCCGTCGATGCGGAAGAACGCGAAGCGAGCCCACAGAAAGCTGAGATGCAGGGATATCAGGCACGCGAATAACAACAGCGTCATGGTGGGTTGTCCTTGAGGTGGCGTGGACGGCCCCCGGCACGGCCGGGTCCCGATTACGCCCTGACTTCAGCTGGATGTCAGCCGAAAGGATGTGCGGCGGTGCGCTTGCTTCTGCTGCGCGCTGCCCAAGCCACAAACCCCAGGCCGGCGAGCAGGAGCGCATAGGTTTCGGGCTCCGGCACTGCCGCAATGTTGGCCGTAACGCTCACCGTGAACGGACTGGCGCCAGGTGCCAGTTCGGGTATCGTGCCGCCGAAAACGAGCGTGTGCTGCCCGGCGGAAAGACCATCAATGGCAACCCAGTAACCATCGGACACGGCATCCAGTGCACCGACATACTGCGAGGGAAAACCAAATGCGTCGCGCAGACTGGCGGGGAGGTTGACCGTGAAAAACGCCGTACTCGTTTGCCGGAAGCTCGGGAAGGTGAGGAGGTCCTGGCCATCCAGCGTCGCATGCAGATTGGTGGCCCCGCCCACGCCTGGTATGAAACTGAATGCGCATTGCACATTGCACCCGTCCGTGGGCACCTCGAGATCGAAAGAGTTGACCAGGGGGAAGAAAATCGGCTTGCCCGTGGGCACATTGAAGCTGCGCGTGGTGGAACCCCCAGTATTTCCGGCCACGAAGAAGACCGGCCCGTCGTTGTTGGTATGCGCGGATGCGCCGGTGCCGTCGAGCAGTGGGTTGGAGGCGGCCGGTATGCCCAGCGCCCATTGCCACCATTGCTGAGACAGTTCCAACTGACTGGTTCCTGCCACGGTCTGGGTGGGGTCCACGGTTTGGTTCGCCAAGGCCGGTACCGCCGCCAAGGCCGCCAGGACCGTGACGATGCTCTGAAGCTTGCGTATGTTCATCGTTGTTCTCCATTCGGATATTGAAATTCACCCACTCAAGACCAGCCGAGTTGTTTTCCTACTTCTTTCTTCGACGCGCCACCCACCCGATCAGGGCGAGCCCCGCTCCGATCATTGCGTAGCTTTCCGGCTCGGGAACCGCAGCGGTAAGCTGGGTAAGCGATACGTCATCGAGCGCGGCGGTAAAGTTGTTTCCCGCGGAGCCATTGAAAAACGTGATGCTTGTGGTGGGGCTGGTCGCCGTGAACTGCACCGTGAACAACTTCCAGTCGAGCATAGTGGTCGGCGCGGTAGGGTTGTTGTAGGAGGTGCGAGGGCCCCCGTTGATGCTTAGGTCGATCGTGGTCGGGAAAAAGAACTGACCGCCAGTGGCCGAACCTACGTTAAAGGCGAGCTCATAAAGAGCGCCGGGCGTCGCAACTTGCTGCCTCAGCCCGTTGGTCATCGAGTTGGACGAGGCGCCGGACAGGTCGGCCCACTGAACTCCCTCCTTTGCCTGGAAAACGATCCCGCTCTGCGCGAATGTGCTGCTGATGATCGCTACATCGAAGCCTACGACGGTCCAGCCTGTTATTGCGGACGAGCCGCCCGCAAAGGTCGAGGCGCCGGCAATCGGGACCAGTGGGGTCTCGAACGACCCGTTCTGGATCAGATTTGCCCAGGCCGGGAAGGCACAAGACATTGCCATGCCCAGGCATGCCAACTTCACCGTTCTCGCAATCCCACCCCCCCAAATCGGTATGGTTTTCATCTCTTGCTCCTGTTGTTGTCCTACTGTGGCAGCAAGCGCACACCTTGTCAGCATGGCGCTGTACCGTGTTCGCGGGACACGGCGGCCGGCACATCCCCAACCTTGTGTACATCCCCAGGTGGCATGAAACCCGCGCGCTTACACTGACGCATGGGCCACTCGGTGCTTGTCGTTGACGATGATCCGCGCTTCCGCGACGCGTTCGCCAAGGCGGTGGGCAGCGCCCCCAACCTGCTCCTGGCGGGCGCTGCCGCCGATCTGCCCGAGGCCCTGCGGCTGCTTCAGACACTGGAACCGGACGTGTTGCTTGTCGACCTGGCCCTGCCCAGTGGCAACGGCATCGAGCTGATCCGCTACGCCAATAGGCACCTGCCGCAATGCCATTCGATGGTGGTCACGGTATTTGGCGACGACGAGTCGGTGCTGCGCTGCATCCAGGCCGGGGCGACCGGATATCTGCTGAAAGACGCGCGCGACGTGGACATCGTGCAGCAGATCAACCTGCTGTGCGCCGGCGGTAGCCCCATCAGCCCGGCCATCGCGCGCCGCCTGCTGAGGTGGGTGGGCGGGCCTTCCGGGCCGGACCAGAAACTGGACCCGGCGCCGGCCGGTCTGTCGGTGCAGGAGTGTTCGGTGCTGCGGCTGAGCGGCAAGGGCTACAACTACGAGGAGATCGCCGGGCTGATGCACCTGTCGCGCCACACCGTCGAGACCTACGTCAAGCGCATATACCGCAAGCTCCAGGTGCATTCAAAGACCGAAGCCGTCTATGAAGCGCGCAATCGCGGGCTGGTGGATGACTGATCGGCACGCGCGCGCCGCGAAATCGTGTGCGAGTCCGCAGGAACGCGTCGCGATCGATGCAGCCGGCAAGTCCGCCGGGCGTGGCTGCCAGGAAATCGCCGGTTTCAGGCGCTTGTGATTCGCGCCACGGGCAGGTTCAAGCGCACGTGCGTGCCGCTGCCGGGTGCAGACTCGATGTGAAGGGAGCCGCCTAACAGCGCCATGCGTTGCCGCAGGGAGTGCATGCCGCGGCCGCTTGGCGTGGTGGCGGTATCGAAGCCGTTTCCGTTGTCCGCGATGTTGAGCTGCACCGCGTCACCCACCAAATGGGTCGCGACGCGAACACGCTTTGCCGCCGAGTGTCTGATGGCATTGGTCAGCACCTCCTGCACGATGCGCATGACGTGCAAGGCCTCAGGCGGGCCCATCCAGGCCAGTTCGGGGAGGTCGTCCATCTGCCATTCCAGCACCAACCCGGCGGTTTGCAGGCGGAGTTCGAAGCGCTGACGCAGGTTGGACAGCAGCGCCACCAAGTCGTGGCCGATAGGCTCCAGCGAATCGATCACCGAGCGCAGTTCGTCCACACATTCGCGCAATATCACCGTCAGACGTCCCGGGTCGACTTCGCCGCGCTCGACCTCCACCAGGGAGCCCACCAGCGACGAACCAAGGCCGTCGTGCATGTCCCGCGTCAGGCGTTCGCGCTCCAGCAACAGGGCGCGCTCGCGCTCCACCTCCAGCAAGCGGCGCTGATTGAGCCGGAGATCGGTTGCGTCCCGAAAATTCAATACGATGCCTTGCACCGCACTGTCGGCCAGGCAATTGTTCGCGAGCGTGGCCAGGTAGCGCCAGCTCCCGTCTGCGTGGCGGCAACGGTAGGTAGACTCCACGCCGGAGTTTTCAAACGTCAGCACTTCGACCATTTCACGGCGGGCGCTTGCCACATCGTCGGGATGGAGCCATTCAAATACGTTGCTGCCGAGCAATGCATCGGGTTCGCGGCCAAGCATGACACGGGCCGCCGGGCTGGCGTAAAGCACGTCGCCGAGCGCGTCGCACAACACGCTGAGCGCCTGCGCCTTCTCGGTCAGGGCGCGAAAGCGCCGCTCGCTCGCTTCCAGCGCGATTTGCGCACAATGCGCCTCGGTCACGTCTTCGACCGTGCCTTCGTAGTACAGCACCTCCCCGTCGGGGCCACGCACCGCGTGGGCGTTTTCCAGGATCCATATGCGCTCGCGGGTCTTGTGCCTGAATACCTCGGATCGGAAGTTGAGCACTTGCCCATCGCGCTGGATCAAATCGCGGAACCTGCGCCGCTGATCCGGGTCGACGTACCACTCCTGGCCGATGTCGTTCACCCCCGCCAGCATTTCGGCTTCGCTGGTGTAGCCATTGAGCCGGACCAGTGCCGGGTTGGCGCGCAATTGCCTGCCCTCGGCGCTGGATCGGTAGGCCCCGATAGGCAGCAACTTGAACAAGGTTGAAAAATCGGAGCGGTGCATTGTTTCCGGTGTTCTGCGACGCGATTTTATTCAGGAGCCGACGGGTGGTGTGACCGGGGTGGCAATGCGCTCGATCAACGCGAGTGGGGTGTGCACCAGGTCGGCCCGCCTATCGCCGCCCTGCGGTTTGGGGCAGTGGTAGTCCAGCTCGCAGCAGCCACTCGTGGGCGAACGGTGCTCTCGCGCAGCCCCCATTCCGATTGCGCTGAAAAAATGCCAAAAAGATGCCTGTAGTTTGTACCGGTTCAGTCGATACAACTGTCAGCAAACGCTGACGGCCCATCGACACCAATTGACGCACGTTCGTTTGTTGCCTTGCAAAAGCATGGCCACTCGTGTTTTTCCCGCTGCCAGCCATGCGCACGTTCCAAGCGCTCCAGTCGGTTCCCATACAGATCAGTCCAGCACGCCCCGGGAGTAGCAGATGGCGAAGGTTTCGATGGTTTTGGCGGCACTTCTGTGGTCGGTGCTGTCCTGGGCGCAGGACGTTCCGACGGCCAACCAGTGGATCGGCCTGTTCAAGGAAGTCCAGCAGCATGCCCTGTTCAAGGACCTGAAAGTCGCCTATGCCATGGCGCCGGTCGCCAACGTGGGGGATTCACCCGTGGGTGTCATGCCACGCGACGGGGTGGACTGTGTTGTCCTGATATCGGTGGGTGACACCACCAAGTTGTCGCAAATGATGGCGCTGACGTCATCGCCAGAGGCCGCGCGTGCGTTCCTGATGACCATCGCCGCCCATGAATTCGGGCATTGCTTTCGCATTCGAAGCGGAAACCTGTCCGTTGCGTTGTGGCAGGGTGGCCTGGCGACAGCGGTCGGTTCGCCCGAGCGCCAAGCCTTCGAAAAAGTCATCTCGATTGAAGAGGCCTACGCCGACGCGTATGCGTTCGCCTATGTGCGCGACGCCCAGCCGAAGATGTTTGCGGCAATGTTCATGGCGATGCACAGGCTTCGTCGCGAGCCGGCGTTCGCCACCGCGTTCTACCAGGTCGAGCCCTTGTACGCACAGCTTGGCAGCCGAGGCCTGGATGACAGCCTTCCCCTGCCGATGCAGGTCGAGGCGGTGATGAAGGAGTCGAAGTTCCAGCTTCCCTGAACCTGCTGGCCGCAAACCACCAGGGCGGCGACGCACTCGATCAGGTCGCGGCCCGCGAACGCGCGCTTTGGGCGGGTGCGCATCCCAGTCTGTTCTACCGATTGATGGATCAGCTGGTGTCCTCGTGTCCAGGGACACTGCTGTTCAGTTTGGCAGGCACCGTTCGGGCTGACCCTTCGACCGGTCGACCCTTCGACAAGCTCAGGGCGAGTGGCCCTGTCTGAACAGCAATGCGCCCAGGGACGGTCATGCCGTTTGCGTGACGGCGCACAAATTTGCAAGTGCTTCACCGCCGCGGGGCAGGACTTCTCCGGCCTGCGCGAGAATCGGCCTCATGCCACACACACGTCGTGCCCATCCGGCCCCACGTGTTTGCTACCCAAGGAACGCATCAATGAGTCAATTGCACCCCTTGAAGGGACCGAACCAGTTCAAGCTGGGTGTCTTTTCGTCCAACGCCGATGGCGGCCTGGCCATCACCGACGTGCCCGAGCGCTGGCGCGCGCGCTGGGACGACAACCTCACCGCGGTGGGCATCGCCGACCGCGCCGGGCTGGAGTTCTTCCTGCCGATCGCGCGCTGGCGCGGTTTCGGGGGCAAGAACCACGTGCGTGAATGGTCCTTCGAGACCTTCACCTGGGCCGCCGGCCTGGCCGCCGTCACCAAACACATCGGGCTGTTCATGACGGTGCATGTGCCGATCGTGCACCCGGTCTACGCCGCCAAGGCGCTGGCCACGGTGGACCACATCAGCGGCGGACGCGCCGGCCTGAACATCGTCTGCGGCTGGAACCCGGACGAATTCGCGATGTTCGGCGCCAAGCTCAGCGGCGACGCCTACGGCCAGGCGGCGGAATGGGTGGAGGTGATCGAACGCTGTTACGGTGGCAGCCAGCCGTTCGACTTCGAGGGCCAGCACTACCAGCTCAAAGGCGTGGTCAGTCGCCCGGCCAGCATCCAGGTGCCCCGCCCACTGACCATGAACGCGGCCTTCGGCGCGCCAGGGCGCGACTTTGCCGCCAAGAACTGCGACTTCCTGTTCTCGCCGTTCTCGAACATCGAGGACGGGCGCAAACACATCGCCGACATCCGCGAACGCGCGCGCCTGCAGGGGCGCGAGGTCGGCATCTACACCGTATGCCATGTGGTGGCGCGCGAGACCCAGCGCGAGGCCGAAGACTATTACGAACGCTACGCAGTGACGCAGGCCGACGACGAGGCCGTGGACAACCACATGGCCCAGAAGAAGGAGTTCGCCAACTCGCACGACAAGGACGCGTTCGACCTGTACCGCAAGCGCTTCGCCGGCGGCGCGGGTACCTACCCGCTGGTGGGCACACCGGAAAAGATCGTCGACGACCTGATCAAGATCTCGAACGAAGGTTACGCCGGCGCGGCGCTGACGTTTGTCAACTACAACTACGAGCTGCCCTTCTTCTGCGACCGCGTGTTGCCGCTCATGAAACAGGCCGGCCTGCGCGTGGTCTGACGGCACCGGCTCATGAGCCCGCAGGGCCGCCCCAAGGGCGAATACCGCAATGCGCAGCATAGAGGTTGCCTGATGAGCGCCGCGCCGGGCTGCCCCAGACTAGCTCGCGCCGCAGTGCGCAGCACAAAGGAACTTCATTGACCACGACCCCCAAGACCTCCAAGGCAGTCAATTCGGGCAGCGCCCGCTTCAAGCAAGGCATGCGTGCGCTGACCGGCGGCGTCACGATCATCGGGGCTTACGGGCCGGACGGCGGGCCCGTCGCGATGACCGCCACGGCGGTGACCTCGCTCAGCGCCGATCCGCCTTCGCTGCTGGTATGTGTCAACCGCAGCGCGTCGATTGCGAGCTCGCTGAAGATCAAGACGCGCTTCTCGGTCAACGTGCTGGCCGCCGACCAGATCGACGTGGCCAAGGCGTTCGGCGGGCAGCTCGATGTGCGCGGCACCGGGCGCTTCATCTACGGCAACTGGCGCCGCGTGGACGACACCGAGGTGCCCCTGCTGACCGGCTCGCGCGTCACCTTCGAATGCGAGGTATCCCATGTGCACGACTGGGCCACGCACCACATCGTGATCGGCACCGTGCTGGACGTGCATTTTTCGCACACCAAGACGCAGTCGCTGGTCTACACCGACGGCAACTACCATGCCGTCGGCTGACAGCGCGGCCGCCCCCGGCCGGGCCAAGCCAGGGCGACGCTGATGCAGGCCATCCAGTACGAGCGCTACGGCGGCCCCGAGGTGTTGCGCCAGGTCGACCTGCCGGATCCCGAACCGGGGCCGGGCGAAGTGCGGGTGCGCCTGTTCGCCGCCGGCCTCGCGCCCGTGGATACCAAGCTGCGCGCCGGCATGTTGCAGGCGTTTTTCAAGCTCGCGCTGCCCAAGATACCGGGCCGTGACGGGGTCGGCGTGGTCGACCGACTCGGCGCCGGTGCAGCCGGCTTCGCCACCGGCGACGCAGTGTGTGTGGTGGCGGACCAACTGGCCCAGGGCACCTGTGCGCAGTTCGTGGTCTGCGACGCACAGCGGCTCGTGGCCCGCCCGCCCGGCCTGTCCACCCACCAGGCGGCAGCACTGATGCAGCCCGGCATCAGCGCCTGGATCGCCGTGACGGAGACCGCGCAGGTTCGGCCCGGCATGCGGGTGCTGGTGCACGGCGGCGCCGGCGCCGTCGGCAGCCTGATGCTGCAGCTGTGCCGCCATCTGGGCGCCGAGGTGTCGGCCACCTGCCGCGCGGAGAACCGGGACTACCTGCTCGACCTCGGCGCCGCGCGGGCCATCGCCTACGACACCGAGGACTTCGGGCGGCTGCTGCGCGACCAGGACGTGGTGTTCGACCTGATCGGCGGCGAGACGCACGCACGCTCCTACCCGGTGCTGCGCCCGGGCGGCCACCTGGTGTACCTGACGGCGGCGCCCATCGTCGACCGCAGTGCCGATGCCGGCGTACGGGTGACGCGTGCGGCGATTGCCGACCGCCCGGCCGCGCTGGCCGCTGTCGCAGAACTCGCGGCGCAGGGCGTCTTGCGGCCAGTTGTGGCCCGCGTGTATCCCTTGGCTGACGCCGGCCTCGCCCACGCGGAGCTCGAACGCGGCCGCATTACCCGGGGCCGCGTGGTGTTCGACATCGCGCCGGAGACTGGCAGTGCATGAGGGCCGGCCGGTGGCCCGGACGGGCCCACAACGCAGCGTGTGCGGCGAGCGCACTCCGGTGACCGCACGGGGCACGAAAACCCCGATCTTTGCCAGAAGGCACATGCCACCATGATTCCATCATCCACCAGCTTGTCGCCCGCCGCCGTAGAGCGCGCGTTCGTCGCCACCCGTTCCGGCCGCATCCACGCGGCCAGCGCCGGCCAGGGCTTCCCGGTGTTGCTGTTGCACCAGACGCCGCGTTCCTGGGACGAGTACCGCGACGTGTTGCCCCTGCTGGCCCGCTCGTACCGCGCCATCGCGATGGACACCGTCGGGTTCGGCGACTCGCAGCCGCTGCCGTCGGCCGACAACCGCATCGAGCGCTGGGCCGTGGCCGCGTTCGACCTGCTCGACGCACTCGGCCACGAACGCGTCGCGGTGGTGGGCCACCACACCGGCGCGGTGATCGCCATGGAGATGGCGGCCAGCCGTCCGGACCGGGTGGCCGCGCTGGTGCTGTCGTCGTGCCCGTATGTGGACGCCGAACGGCGTGCGGCGCACCAGGGCCGGCGCGTCATCGACGAGGTCGAACCTCGAACGGACGGCAGCCAC
>JANMZX010000353.1:0-4207 GCA_031383745.1 Rhodoferax sp.
CCGGTCGCGGTGGAAGAGGCCATGCGTCGCCTGGCCGTCGGCGACGCTGTTGCGCGGGGAAGCGTGTGAGGCCGGTGTCGAAGCGGCTGTTCGACGTGCTGCTGGCGGTGTGTGCGTCGGCCTGCCTGATGCTGCCGATCCTGCTGGTTGCCGCACTGGTGCGCATTACCTCGCCGGGGCCGGCCCTATATTGGTCCGACCGGGTTGGAAAATTCAACCGGATATTCAGGATGCCCAAGTTCCGCAGTATGCGGATCGGCACCCCGGCAGTAGCGACCCATTTATTGGAAAACCCGGAGAGTTATCTCACGCCGGTTGGCAGTTTCCTGCGCAAGAGCAGCCTGGATGAATTGCCGCAGTTATGGAGTATTTTGCGGGGGGACATGAGTTTTGTCGGTCCGCGGCCGGCGCTCTTCAACCAGCACGATCTGGTGGCGCAGCGCACGGCGGCGGGGGTGCATACCCTGGTTCCGGGGCTGACCGGCTGGGCGCAGGTCAATGGCCGCGACGAATTGCCGATACCGGACAAGGTGGCGCTGGATGCCCAGTATTTGCGCCGGCAATCCCTGTGGTTCGATATTCGCATCATATTTCTGACAGCCATGAAGGTCGTCCGGCGAGATAATGTCACCCACTGACCCATCGGGCTGGCGCACCTGCTGCCGGTATTTCCCCCGGTGCCAGCATTCATTTTTCTAGGAAGCTGCCATGAGCAATTTGATGGATATCCAGAGCCAGATCGAGAAACTCCAGAAGCAGGCCAGCGATATTCGCAGCCGCGAGTTCGACAAGACGGTGCAGGACATCGTGGCCAAGATGCAGGCTTTCGGCATTACCCTGAAAGACCTGCAGGTGGCCAGTTCCCGTGGCACCAAGGGCGCGAAGGCCAAGGGCAAGCCTGGCGCCAAGGCGCCGCGCGAGAAGGCCGCCAAGGCCGGCGCCGGGTCCACCGTCGCGGCGAAATACCGCGGGCCCAACGGAGAAACCTGGAGCGGCAGGGGCCTGACGCCCCGGTGGCTGGCCGCCCTGATCGCCGATGGCCAGAAGAAAGAAGCGTTTGCCATCCAGCCTTGAAGGTGTGATGCCGCCACCGACGGCAATGGATGGTTATCGGGTGTCGGGTCGCGCGGCCGTGCGCGTGGTGGCCTTTTGCTGGGGTTTTTGCGCCTTCATGCCGGTGGGCGTGATGTACCTGAACCTGCTGGCCCTGCTGGTGGCCCTGGTGTGCAGCCCGGGTATCGGGGCGCGGCTGGCCGCGCTGCGCCAGGGGCCGCTGTTCTGGCCCCTCGCGCTGATGCTGGTGTGGTCGGCACTGGCGGCGGGGGCGGGCGAGTGGTTGCCCGACACGCCGACGCGGCTGTTTCACCTGGCACGGGTGGCCTTGTTGCTGGCCATGGGCATGGCGCTCGAGCCGCCTGAGGCGCGCGCGGCGTTGGCAGGGTTTCTGGTGGCTGCGGTGCTGGCGGCGCTGGTGGTGGCGGTGCACCATGTCTGGGGCCTGCCCGCGTGGGCGATCTGGAGCAGCCTGTTGTCATCGCGAAACAATTTCAGCAGTGGCAACATGATCACGATGGCTACTGCCGCTGGTGTCAGCCTGTACCTGGGCCTGAGCGCGCGGCGTGCGCCGGCGGACCGCTGGCTGGCACTGGCAGCGGCACTGGCCCTGGCCTTGACGGTGGCCTTTCACGCGGTGTCGCGCAATTCCCAGTTGCTGCTGGCGCTGCTGCTGCTGGCTGCCGTGGTGTGCCGTTTCCGTTCCTGGCGCATGGCACTGGCCGGCGCGCTGGTGGTGGTGGCCCTGGCAGCGGCCATGTGGCAATACTCCCCCACCACCAGGAGCCGTTTCCTGGAGTTGGCCGGCAACCTGCAGGGCGCCACCAGCGGCGCCAACTACGCCACCAGCGGCGGGGTGCGCTGGCGCATGTACCAGGAAGCGGTGCAGGGCATGCTGGAGCATCCGGTGCTGGGCACCGGTGTCGGCAGCTGGCTGCCGCACTGGCGCTCGGTGTGGCTGGGCATGGACGTCGACCTGGCGCCGGCGACCAAGCTGCAGTTTGCCGAGATCAACAACCCCCACAACGATTTCCTGCTGGCCGGCATGGAGACCGGCGTGCCGGGCCTGTTGCTGCTGGCCTGGGTGCTGGCCCGGTTCATACGGCTCGGCTGGCAGCAGAACTCGGTTCCAGGAGGGTTGACCGTGCTGATGGGGGTGTCGCTGTTTGCCACCTGTCTGGTGAACGCACCGCTGCGCGACGCGGCGCTGGGCATGACACTGCTGTGGCTGCTCGGGGCTGCACTCGCGGCGCAGGGGAGTCCGCGGCATGCATGAAGGCCTGCTGGCCTGGCCGCGGCTGCGCAAGCAGCTGTCGGTGATCGCGCTGGACGTGGCGCTGGCGCTGATCGCCACCTGGCTGGCCTTCAGCCTGCGCCTGGACACGGTGCACCGGCCCACGGGCGCCCAGTGGTGGGTGTATGCCCTGGCGCCGTTGCTCGCGGTTCCGATCTTCATCCGGCTGGGGCTGTACCGCGCGATATTCCGCTACACCGGCCTGGCCGCACTGGTGGCGATTGCCAAGGCCGTGTCGATCTACGCGGTGCTGCTGTTCGGCATCCTGTTATGGCAGCACTGGCTGGGTGTGCCGCGATCGATCGGGCTGCTGCAGCCGATCCTGTTCCTGCTGCTCATCGGCGGCAGCCGGGCCCTGGCGCGGTTCTGGCTCGCCGGTGTCGGCAGCCGGCGGGTGGCGTCCGAAGGCCGGCTGCTGATCTATGGCGCCGGCGAAGCCGGCGTGCAGACGGCCGGCGCCATCGCCAATGCGCGCCAGTTCGTGCTGGTCGGTTTTGTGGACGACGACGCGGCCAAGGTCGGGCGCAGCATCAACGGCGTGACGGTATTCGCCACCCACCGCATCGCGGAGCTGGTGGAGCGCCAGGGCGTCACCGACATCCTGCTGGCGCTGCCCAGCGCGTCGCGGGCGCGGCGCAACGAGATCATCAACAGCCTGCGCTCGGTCCCGGTCCACGTGCGTACCTTGCCCGGCATGTCCGACCTGGCCAGCGGCAGGGTCACGGTGCGCAACTTCAACGAACTCGACGTGGAGGACCTGCTGGGACGCGACCCGGTGCCGTCCAACCCACAGTTGCTGGCGCACACGACGGCCGCACAGGTGGTGCTGGTGACCGGTGCGGGGGGCAGCATCGGCAGCGAGCTGTGCCGCCAGATCGCCATGGACGGTCCGCGCCAGATGCTGCTGCTGGACCACAGCGAGTTCGGGCTCTACAGCATCCACCAGGAGTTGAAGGCCTTGTGCAGCATGCACGGGCTGGCGGTCGACCTGGTGCCCCTGCTGGGCAGCGTGGCCAACCCGCGCCGCCTGGGCGAGGTCTGCAACCAGTACCGTCCGGACTGGGTCTACCACGCTGCTGCCTACAAGCACGTGCCCATCGTCGAGAGCAACCCGGCCGAGGGCGTGGCCAACAACGTGTTCGGCACGCTCAACATGGCGCGCGCGGCCATCGAGGCCGGCGTCGGGCGCTTCGTGCTGGTCTCCACCGACAAGGCGGTGCGGCCGACCAATGTGATGGGGGCGAGCAAACGCATGGCCGAACTCGTGCTGCAGGCGTTGTCGGCGTTCCAGGGCGGCGTCGGCACGCGGTTCACGATGGTGCGGTTCGGCAACGTGCTGGGCTCCAGCGGCAGCGTGGTACCGCTGTTCCGGTCGCAGCTGGCGACCGGCGGGCCGCTGACGGTGACCCATCCGGAGGTGACACGCTACTTCATGACGATTCCCGAGGCGGCCCAGCTGGTGCTGCATGCCGGCGCCATGTCCGAGGGCGGCGAGGTGTTCGTGCTGGACATGGGGCAGCCGGTGCGCATCATCGAACTGGCCCGGCGCATGGTGGCGTTGTCGGGCCTGAGGGTACGCGACGACGCAGCGCCGGACGGCGACATCGAAATCACCATCACCGGACTGCGGCCTGGCGAAAAGCTGTACGAGGAGTTGCTGATCGGCAACGACCCGTCGCCCACCACGCACCCGCGCATCATGAAGGCCCATGAGGAGTACCTGGCCTGGCCCGACCTGCTGGTGCAGCTGGAGGCCTTGCGCGACGCCGTCGACCACAGTGATGTGGCGGCGATCAAGGCGGTGCTGACCACCTGCGTGCACGGGTATGTGGAAGCCTCGAACTCCGAGATCCAGGCGCT
>JANMZX010000443.1:0-2447 GCA_031383745.1 Rhodoferax sp.
TCTGGTCCATCGCGCGTTCGCCCGCCTCGTCGAGCCACAACGCCACCTGGCGAGCGGTCATCACCCAGCCCGGCACCACGCAGTTGACGCGGATGTTGTCGGGCCCCAGCTCGCGCGCCAGCACCCGCGTGAAGCCGAGCATGGCGGACTTGCAGGTGGCGTACACCGAGTACCCCGCACCCTTGATCTTCCAGCTGCCCGAGCCCATGTTGATGATCGAGCCGCCGCCGCGTGAGCGCATGCTGCCGAGCACGGCCTGTGTGGCGAAAAAATGCGGCCGCAGGTTGATCGCCACGCGGTCGTCGAAATACGCCGCGGTGACGCTGTCGATGGTGTGGCGCTCGTCATTGGCCACGTTGTTGACCAGCACGTCCACGCCGCCGATGGCCTCCTGCAACGCCGCCATCGTGGCCTGCAAGGCGGGCACCTCGGTCACGTCGCAGGCGCGAAACACCACCCCTGGCAGGCTCGCCGCGAGCGCCGCTCCGGCGACCGCGTCACGGTCCAGGAAGCCCACATGGCAGCCCTGGCGGGCAAATGCGCGCACCATGTCCGCGCCGATACCACTGGCGCCACCGGTGATGATCACGCCGCAGCCCTGCAGGCTGTTGAAACGCGCGCCGGCGAATGGCACGGGTGTGGTGTCGGGCAGATGCATGTGGGGATAATCCTCCTTGGTCGGGCCGGCATTGCGGCCACGCCGCCATGGTAGCCGCTCCACCGTGAACCCCTCCCCGCTTGCTCCCCCCGGCCCGGTCACCCACCACGCGGTGCTGGCGATCGCGTTGCCGATCATGCTGTCCAACGTGTCCACGCCGCTGCTGGGTGTGGTGGACACCGCCGTGGTGGGCCAGCTCCCCGACCCGGCCTACATCGGCGCGGTGGCGCTCGGTTCGCTGGTGTTCACCTTCGTGTTCTGGGCCTTCGGCTTCCTGCGCATGGGCACCACCGGGCTCACCGCGCAGGCCCGGGGCGCCGGCGACACCGCCGAGCTGGCGGCAGGCCTGGGCCGCGCGTTGCTGATCGCGCTGGCAGCCGGCCTGGCGCTGGTCGCCTTGCAATGGCCGGTGCGCGAGATCGCGTTTGCACTGATCGATGGCAGCCCGCGTGTCGAGGCACTGGCCCGCTCCTATGTGGACATCCGCATCTGGGCCGCACCGGCGACATTTGCCAACTACGCCCTGCTGGGCTGGTTCATCGGCCTGGGGCGCACCGACATCGGCCTAGTGCTGCAACTGGTGCTCAATTTGGCCAACATGGCGCTGGATGTGCTGTTCGTGCTGGGCCTGGGCTGGGACGTGCAGGGTGTGGCGCTGGGCACCGTGCTGGCCGAAATCACGGCTGCGGGCGTGGGGCTTGTGCTGGCAGCGCGCCACCTGCGCAGCCTCGGCCTGGGCGCCCGGTGGTCCTGGCCGGGTCTGTTGCAGGGTGCCGCGCTCAGACGCACGCTGGTCGTGAACGCCGACATCATGGTGCGCTCGCTGGCGCTGATCTTCGTTTTCGTCTGGTTCATGGCGCAGGGTGCGCGCCAGGGCGATGTGCGGCTGGCCGCCAACGCGGTGCTGATGCAATTCATCTCGGTGAGCGCCTATTTCCTGGACGGCCTGGCCTTCGCGGCCGAGGCGCTGGTCGGGCAGGCGATCGGCGCCGGTCGCCGTGCGATGTTCTCGGTGGCAGCGCGTCTGACGACAGCGTGGGCGGTCGCCATGGCCGCTGTGATGTCACTGCTGCTGGCGCTGCTGGGCGGCCTGTGTATCGACCTGCTCACCGTCGATCCCGGCGTGCGAGCGGCCGCGCGCGAGTACCTGCCCTGGGCCGCCGGCGCGCCGCTGCTCGGTGTCTGGGCGTTCCAGCTCGACGGCATCTTCATCGGCGCCACCCGCACCGCCGACATGCGCCGCGCCATGCTGGTGTCGCTGGCGATCTTCCTGGTGGCGTGGTGGCTGCTGCAGCCCTGGGGCAACCACGGGTTGTGGGCCGCCCTGTACGTGCACTACCTGGCACGCGCGGCGACCCTGTCGTGGTACTACCCGGCTCTGCTGCGATCTGTGCCCGTGTGAAGACCCGCCCCTCGGGTCACGCCCTGCGGGCCAGCTTCCTACAATGCCGCAACCACCGTCTGTCTTCCCACCCCTGGAGCGCCCCATGCTTGTCGAACGTATCTGGACCGGTAACAACTACCGCAACTTCAACTACCTGATCGCCTGCCCCGAAACCGGCGAAGCGCTGGCCATCGACCCGCTGGACCACGAGAAATGCCTGCACGCCGCCAAGGTGCGCGGCTGGCAGATCACGCAACTGCTCAACACCCACGAGCACCATGACCACACCGGCGGCAACGCGGCCATCGTGGCGGCCACTGGTGCCAAGGTGATCGCCCACCACAAGGCCGGCGGCAAGATCCCGGGCATGGACCGCGGCGTGCAGGCCGGCGACATCATCCGCGT
>JANMZX010000470.1:0-7997 GCA_031383745.1 Rhodoferax sp.
GCAAGCCACCAACCGGAGGCCCGATGGCTTTTTCCCCAGCAGCAAATGCTGAAATTCTTGACCGTAGCGGTGGCCTCCCGGCCCGCCTCGGCGACAACGCGAGATCACTCGACAGTGCCGTGTCATGGGGTGCCGTTGCGGCCGGTGCCGCGGCGGCCGCAGCCCTGTCGCTGATTCTGCTGATCCTCGGTGTCGGGCTCGGTTTGTCTTCCGTTTCGCCCTGGGCCAGGGAGGGAGTCAGCGCGACGACCTTCGGTGTGTCGACCATCGTGTGGGTGACACTCACCCAGTTGCTCGCTTCGGCGATGGGCGGCTACCTCGCCGGCCGCCTGCGCACCAAATCGACCGACGTCCACACCGACGAGGTGTACTTTCGCGACACCGCCCACGGCTTCCTGGCGTGGGCCGTGGCGTCGCTGGCCACTGCCGCGCTGTTGACGTCTGGCATCGGATCGATCCTCGGCAGCGGCGTGCAGGCTGGCGCCTCGCTCGTTGGCGGGGTTGCCGGAACTGCAGGCACCGCTGCCGCCGGCAGCGCCGCCGCGTCGGCCGGCGCGACCGCTGCTGCCTATGGCGGGCCGATGGGGTACTTCGTCGACTCGTTGTTCCGCCGCGGTGCATCTGCCACCGCGACCACTGACGCGGCAGCACCTGCTGCGAACAGCATCGACGCGCTGGGGCGCGTCAAGGCAGAACAGAACGAGATGTTCGTCCACGCCAAGACCTCGTCGCTCGATATGGCTGAGCTCGGCGCACGCATGGCCGCCCGCAAGGATGAGCTGATGGCCCTTGCGGCCTGAACCGGCGACTGGGAGACCCATCGTGCTCCCAGCGCCCATGCCACATGCCCCGGCCCCCGCGCAGGGGCCGACGCGCAGCCCGGCTGCGAACTGACCCGTCTCACCCATGGCGCGTTGGCCCGTTGCAGTGGTTGTCGTGGCGACCGTCAGCCTGGTTGCCGGGCTGCTGGTATCGAACTTCATTGGCGGCGAGTCCAAGATCGAGCGCCGCATCGAGCGTCTGTACACATTGGATGACCCGCGCTTCACGCATGAACTCGGGGTGCTGCTCGGACCGCCGTTCCTGCAGGGCACGCAGGCGCGTGCGCTGCTCAATGGCGACGAGATCTTTCCGCCGATGCTGGCGGCGATCCGCGCCGCCAAGTCGTCGATCACCTTCGAGACCTACATTTACTGGTCGGGCGACATCGGCCGCGCGTTCGCCGACGCCCTGGCCGAGCGGGCGCGCCAGGGCGTGAAGGTCCATGTGCTGCTGGACTGGGTCGGCAGCGCAAAGATGGACGACAGCCTGGTGGCTGTGATGGCGCAGGCCGGTGTCCAGGTCAAGCGTTTTCACCCTCCGCACTGGTCGAAGTTGGGGCGCCTGAACAATCGCACGCACCGAAAGCTGCTGGTCGTCGATGGCCGCATAGGGTTCACCGGTGGCGTGGGTGTAGCGCCGCAATGGACGGGCCACGCGCAGGATCCCGAGCATTGGCGAGACACGCACTTCGAAGTGCAGGGCCCCGTCGTCGCGCAGATGCAGTCGGTCTTCATCGACAACTGGATCAAGGTCACGGGCGATGTGCTGCATGGCCCGGCGTACTTTCCCGCGCTGGTGTCCTCGGGCCTGGCTTCGGCGCAGATGTTCAGCAGTTCACCCAGCGGCGGCAGCGAGAGCATGCAATTGATGTATCTGCTCGCCATCACGGCGGCATCGAGGTCGATCGACCTGTCAGCCGCCTACTTCGTTCCGGATGCGCTGACCCTGCA
The DNA here is from genome assembly GCA_031383745.1 of Rhodoferax sp. Classification (GTDB taxonomy): domain Bacteria; phylum Pseudomonadota; class Gammaproteobacteria; order Burkholderiales; family Burkholderiaceae_C; genus CAISIP01. The sequence goes on from JANMZX010000470.1 coordinate 1,773, forward strand.
AGCCTTGGTGGACGCGCTCAAGCGCGGTGTCACGCTGCGCATCGTGGTACCCGGAAAACATATCGACAGCGACACAGTGCGCGGCGCGTCCCGGGCCACCTGGGGGCCGCTGCTCGGCGGCGGCGCGATCATCGCCGAGTACGCGCCCACGATGTACCACTGCAAGGTCATGATCGTCGATGGGCTGCTCACCTCGGTGGGCTCGACCAATTTCGACAACCGGTCGTTCCGCCTCAACGACGAAGCGACGTTGAATGTTGTCGACAAGGCATTTGCGAACGCCCAGACCAGCGCCTTTGAAGCCGATCTCGCGCTTGCGCACCGGGTGAGTCACGCCGAGTGGCTGGCCCGCCCGGCAAGCGAGAAGTTTGGCGAATGGGTGGCATCCTTGATCGGCACACAACTCTGAGCGGCTTTGATCGACTCTGAGCGTGTGCCACGCCAACCGCCACAGCCCTGCCGTGGCAATAGCCGTTTACTCGGCCGAGTAGGTCGTCCCGTAGAACTTGTGCACGCCGCTGGCCCAGGTCTTGTCCGACATGGTGGGCCAGCGATCCTTGTTGAAGCCCGGTGCGTCTTTCAAGGCATCCTTCGCGACATTGAGCGTGAAACGCTTGTTTGCCGTGTCCAGGGTCAGTGCCGCCCAGGGCACGGCGAAGAGCTTGTCGCCCATGCCCAGCAAGCCGCCGAATGACAGGACGGCGTACGCGATCTTGCCGGAGGCCATGTCGATCATGAACTCCTTGATGTCGCCCAGATCGTCGCCGTTCTTGTTGTAGACGTCGTTGCCCAGGAGGGTGTCGGCGCCCATCAGCTTGGGGCCGGGGCCGGATGTGGTGCTGGCATACATGCCGAAATTGTCGCGTGTGACGTAGTTGGTGTTCATGGTTGATCCTTGGATGTGAGGCATAGTGCGGAACCGTGGCGCCTCCGTGCGACAAGGCACGGGTAGCTTCGAGTTCCGGCGTGATGGCCGGGGGCTGTCAAGCCCCGCAAGCGCCAATGGACTTTAGGAGGGCGGCTGCGGGCCGTCTGTGCGCAAGCGAACCCAGATGCGAGCGCGGCTGGCCAGCCCCGCAGTGATGCAGTCAAACAACCTCACCCGATATGCCTGAGACCAGCCTGCAGGATTTTTGCGCCGTGGATTTGCCCCGGTGTTCGCGCGCGCACAATGCCGCGCCCCCCGCTGGGTTGGTCTGTCTTCGCGGACGGCGGACGTTTCTGGTTGAGCGGGGAGTTTCTGCCCGAGAAGCCATTGCGACATTGCGGGGCGCGAGGCGCAAATTGACTGCAGGAGAAGTAGCCTGGCCTGGAGACAATTTTGGGTGCGTTCACCGGCTAAACCTGAGCCGACGGTGTCGAAGCAACATCAGACGCAGATTGCACGGCGTTGACGCGCCGTGCCAGACCAAGTTCGTAGGCGGCGTCCCAATCGACGAACTCACGCGCTTCGATGACTACCGGGTTCCACGGCATTGCGATGCCACGAACGACTTGAACGGCAGTTGAGCCTACACACAAGACCACGGCCGGCTTCACCGCGCCAAGCATGAAATGCAGCACATCCGCCGTTCGACAGTATTCACCCGGCTCCGCCGGCCCAATGCCGTGCATGCCATGGGCGCTGAGTGCGATGACGCGGCTTGCAACCAGCGGCAGAAAGCGTGCCATTGTGGCTTGCGAAGGATCCAAGGTCGGTGCGCCACGCGAATGGTATTCGCTCCGCCAGGCCACCCGGTCCATGCCGGTTTGATCGCTCCAATGGCGCCCGGAGGAGATGGCCGCTATAGGGGCGACGTCGATGATCGCGGTGGTGCAGGTGAGCGGATTGCCATCACATACGAACGGCTGCATGTCCGGGCTTCTGTCAAAAATGGCGTGAAGCAATAGCAGGAAGTCGTCCATGGATATGGGTATGGGTTGGTATGCATGCTTGGACAGCGGCGAGGAGGCGCAATCGTGGCTATAGACGGCCGGTCTGCATGCTGCGCTAATCGTCTTCCGTTGGTGCGGTAGCGAGGGGCGCTGTCTTTCGAAAGATGACTTCTCCCGTGGGCACGTGCACCACCCGGATTTCCTGGCCGGCTGGAATGGTGACGCTTTTCGCCGCCATCACCACCGCCGTCGCACTATTGCGGACAAGATACTCAGATTGGCCAGATTCCGGTAGCAGTGGTCCTGCGATGCTGTTGGCGCACTCGATGCGGTATTCTGCGGGCTGCATGATGGTATGGAATGGCTGGTCGTGGCGACAGACGAATGATGGTTCCATTCTGTCGCCGCGTTGGCAGCCGCGTCCGTACGCCATCGCACATACAAACAGTGTATTTTTTGCTGTGCTTGTGCTTCCGCAATTCGTACGGGCGCGCTTCGATGGGCAGCCTGTGCCTGACCTGAGCGAGTTCAGCCACCGTCTGCACGTGGGCGGGCACGCGAGTTCATGGCGCTGGCGAACAGGCGGTAACGCGTCACCGCCAAGGTCATTTCACGAAACCAGTCGACCAGGTCGCCCCAAGGGTCGTTGACCTTGCCCAACCCCGATACAAAGGCCACCACCGTACCAATGTCGACGCGGCCCTGCAGCACGTAATATCCACCGACACCCAAGGCGGTAGCCACACCCAGGTGATGGGTCAGGTTCATCAGAAAGTACATCGAGAACTTGATCCTGAAGACCCCTGTGCTCAGCTCGAAGACATGCTCGATGCGCCCGTCCAGCGTGGCAGCGCCTTGGGGGTCGGCACCGGTCGCGCCCACGACGCCGCCGCCGATGTTGCGCAGGGTCTCGATACGCTCACCGGACTTGCGGTTGATCGCGCGTTGCATCCATGGCACAAACACCAGCTGCGGCGAAAACGCGGCCCCGCACAACAGTGCCATGCCAGGCTCCAGAAAGACCAGATAGGCGAACACACTGACAAGGACCCCGGTTTGCAGCAAAGGCTCGGAGATGCTGATACCGGCGAAACCCCCGATCGGCTCCACCTCGGACAGCACCATCGATGCCGCCGTGCCTTCGGTGTCCGCGGTGTCGCCCGCTTCATGGTTGGTCGACCCGTCCTGTGGCAATGCTGCCACGCGGCGTCGCAGGTCGAGCACGACCTTCTCGCTCACCCATGCGCGGTAGATGTTGAGGCCCAGTTTGAATGCACCCTCCAGAACTGCCACGCCGAAATACGCCAGCGACAACCAGACGACGGCGCTGACCGATTGCGTCTTGATCGCATCGTTGATGATCCGTCGTTGAATCTCGAGTGGTACCACGCTGAGCAGAAACACCGTGATCGACAACAGCACCAACGGTATCTGGTGCCGCGCGCTGGCGCTCTTGATGTACGCATACAAGCTGGGCGGCAGCGCGCTGGGCGTGCTGTGTTCGGGCGACGGCGCTGCACTCGGCATGGATTACCAGCGCATCATCCGTTTGGCACCGCGGCGCGTTCCTCGTACCCCGTACCGCCGCGGCTGCTGCCGGGCAGGTGCCTGCGCGCGCTACCCGGCGGCCACGGAGTCGGCATGCGGTGCATCCTTCGGGTCCAACAGGGTGCCAGCGGCGCCGCCACCCAGTGCGCCGACGACAGCACCCACTGTGCCACCGACCACTACACCGACAGGCCCGGCGACTACAACCCCGATGGCGGCCCCGGTGGCCGCGCCGGCCATTGCGCCGCCAGCCGTCAGCACCGACCCGGCCTCGCGCTCTGCTTCCGCGGGTTCCAACAGCGTCTGCGCGGCAGGGCTGGGGTCCTGCGACGGTATGCCGTGGCCGGGCCTGGCTTGCTCGGCCAGGTCTGCGTCGGGCGGGTTGGTCGACGGCAGGTTGGAGGATGTTTGCATATGCGCTCCTTGGAAAGTGGGTGGTGCTCCGAGCGGGAGGGCCGGGACGCAATCTCTTATATGGCGCGGCCCGCACCGGCTGCGCCATCCCGCCAGCCGAAAGTGCGTAGGACAACGTAGCGACGTGCGTATCGATGGCAGCAATCGACTTCAAGCATGCGAGGCGGCGTCGATGACGCGGGGCGTGGTCTCGTCGAGGAACCGCGTCAACTGCTTGGCAGGGTTGGGGGACTCCGTTCAACCCGACGAGTGCGGTTTCGAACAGACCAGGACGCGGTGCTGCACTACCTTCGCGATTGACTGACCCACGGAGCAGAAAGACTTTTCCAATGAACCAATCACCCGCTGCGTACCGTGCTGTCGCCATGACGATGGACGCATCGCGCACACTGCGCTTGCGCTTCACTGCCAAAGCGCTGCTTCCGCAACCGTTCCGGAATCCGGGGGCCCGGCGACCTGTCTGCCGTTGGCGGACTGCGCTGGCAATGGGCTCCTTCGCAGCCGCCCTGGCAGCGGCCGGTTGCGGGGAGATGGCCACGGTCTCAGTTGCGCAGGGAACCGGCGCACACCCCGTTCTGCCAATGCCCGTCAAGACGCTGCTGCCCACGGTGAATATCGCGCCGGCAAAAGGCTGGCCCGCCGGGGCGACGCCACTGGCGGCAGCGGGCACCCGCGTTGCCGCCTTCGCGACCGGCCTGGACCATCCCCGCTGGATGCTGGTACTGCCCAATGGCGATGTGTTGGTGGCCGAGACCAATGCACCACCCAAGCCGCCAGGCACGAAGACGCTCAAGGACTGGGTGATTGGGCTGGTGATGGCGCGCGCCGGAGCCGGCGTGCCGAGCGCAAACCGCATCACCCTGTTGCGCGACAGCGATGGGGACGGCGTGGCCGACACGCGCTCGGTACTGCTGTCAGGGCTGCATTCGCCCTTCGGCATGGCGCTGATCGGCGACCGGCTGTTTGTGGCCAACACCGACGCGGTGCTGAGTTTTCCGTACCGCACGGGCGATACGGTCATCACTGCACCTGCAAAAAAGCTGCTGGACCTGCCCGGCGGGCCGATCAATCACCACTGGACGAAGAACCTGCTGGCGAGCCCGGACGGCAGCAAGCTGTATGTGAGCGTGGGGTCGAACAGCAACGTCGGGGAAAAGGGCATGGCAGTGGAAAACGGTCGCGCAGCTATCTGGGAGGTCGATGTGATAACCGGCGCCCACCGCATTTTCGCCAGCGGCTTGCGCAACCCGGTGGGGATGGCGTGGGGCGACTCAGGCAGGACGCTCTGGACGGTGGTGAACGAGCGCGACGAGATCGGCAGCGACCTGGTGCCCGACTACCTGACATCAGTCCGGACGGGCGCGTTCTATGGCTGGCCCTATAGCTACTTTGGCCAGCATGTGGACAACCGGGTCGAGCCCGCACAGCCGGCACTCGTGGCTACGGCGGTGGTGCCCGACTACGCCCTGGGTCCCCATACCGCGTCCCTGGGTCTGGCCTCGTCGGTGGGCAGCCACCTGCCGGCGCGGTTCAACGAGGGCATGTTCGTGGGCCAGCACGGGTCGTGGAACCGCCAACCGCACAGCGGCTACAAGGTCGTCTTCGTTCCCTTTCGCGACGGCAGGCCGTCCGGGTTGCCCCTGGATGTGCTGGGCGGCTTCCTCAGCGAGTCGGGGGAGGCGCTGGGCCGGCCGGTGGGGGTGGTTGTCGACCGGCAGGGCGCCTTGCTGGTCGCCGACGACGTGGGCAACGTCATCTGGCGCGTGAGTGCACGCCCGGCAGCGCTGGCGGCCGCACCGGGTCAGCGCCTGGTATGCAACCCTTGCGACCCGACGCTATAGCCATAGACGCCGAACACCTGCTGCAGGCTCTTGGTGTCGGGCAGTACATACACCATGGCCTTGCCCGACGCAAAAATCGGGCGTACATGGGTTTCATAGAACGACACCGGCAGGTTGATGCAGCCGGAGGAGATGCGGTTGTCGTCGATCGACGGTGTGGTCAGGCGTTCCAGCCGCCGTTCAGCCGGGTTGCTGGTGAGCACGCGGTGCATGGACACGGCCGCGTCGTAGTCGACCCAGACGACGTCCTCGCGCAGGTTGCGGCCACGCTCGGCGAGAAAGCGCCCGGCGGGCGTGGTGCGTTCCTCGGGCCGTATCGCGGCGATGGGCTTGTCGCCTATGCCGGGTGCCGAGTCGTCACCGAGCGCGGAGCCGAGCAACACCGCGGACGTCGCCTGCAGCCTCACACGGCCGTCGAACACGTAGGCGGTCGCCTTCTTCTTGTCGATGATCACGAAAGCCAGCCCACCGTGGTCGTGCGATGCAGCGACCCAGTCGGCCAGGTGCCGTGTATCAGGGGAGGGTGCCTGGGCACCGAAATCGGCAA
>JANMZX010000490.1:0-2137 GCA_031383745.1 Rhodoferax sp.
GCGGCGCCCAGGGTCACCGCATGCAGTGCCTCTGCCACGCTGATGCGCTCGTGCGCACCCAGCACACGCCCAGACGCCGCGAGCCGGTGCACGGCACACCACGCGGTGAACAGCGGGCCTAGCGGTGTGACCGGCGCGTCGCTGTGGATGCTGAACGGCACACCGCTGCGCAGCGCCGTGGCACAGGCGTTCATGCGCTGTGCGCGCTCGGGGCCGACCGTGGTGCTGTAGTGCTGGTCACCCCAGTAGTGGTGGTGGTTGGCAAACAGGTTGACGCACATGCCCTGTGCCGCCATGCGCCGGAACTGGGCCGCATCGGCCAGCTGGCAATGCTGCAGCGTGAAGCGGTGGTCGCGCGTGGGCACGGCCGACAGGGCATGCGCAACGCAGTCCAGCACCAGCTCGGTGGCCTCGTCGCCATTGGTGTGCGTGTGCACCTGCAAGCCGCGCCTGAGCGCCAGTGTGTAGCACTCGCGCAGCGCCTCGGGGGCGGTGTACCACAGGCCCTGGGGCGCGCCGTTGTAGTAGCCCGGCCAGCGCAGGCGCGCCGAAAAACCCTGGATGGATCCGTCGGCCACGATCTTGATGCGGCCCAGGCGCATCCGCTCGGTGCTGCGCGATACCAAGGCGTGGGCCCGCTCCACCGTGTCATGCGCCGTGGCGCCCATGAAGCGAAGAAAAGGAACCAGGCGCAGCGGGTAACTTTCCTCGCCGGTCACGCGCAGCAGCGTGTCGAGTTCCGGATCGGTCAGGTTGGCGGCCAGGTCGGTTGAGGTGGTGACACCGGCGCGCACCGCGAGCCTGGCATAGGCGCGGATGCCAGCTTCATCGCCGGAGAGAAAGGATCGGTCCAGGCCGACATGCGCGAACGCAGCGCCCATGGCTTCTGGGCCCTTGAGCTCGCCCGTGGGCATGCCGTCCGCGCCCAGCGGTACGCCGGGGTGGTCGATGCCCTGGCGCAGGTAGCCAATGCGCTCCAGCACGGCGGAGTTGACTGCCAGGATATGCCCGCTGGCATGCATCACGCCCACCATGCGGGTGCTGCTGACCTGGTCCAGGTGGCTGCGCGTGAGCCGCTCGGCGCCGTAGTAGATCGGGTCCAGCCCCCATCCGACGACCGGCCCTTCGGCCTTGGCTGCCGACGCCCCGGACAGCCGCTGCACCACCGCATCCAGCGCGCGTGCCCCCGGCCAGGTGCGACCGTCCGGGTCGGTCACGTCGAAATAGCCGCAGTAGGTGTAGCGCCACAAAGCCCCTGCCATCAGGTGCGCATGGCCTTCCACGAAACCGGGCATCAGCACCTTGTCGACAAAACGCGTGTCCAGGTCGTGTGGCCCCCAGCCACGCAGCTCGTCGAGCGAACCGGCGCCCAGGATACGCCCGTCGCGCACCGCCACGTGGGTGGCCTGTGGTTGCGACGGGTTCATGGTGATGATCTTGCGGGCGCTGAAAATGGTGATGGTCATGGTCATGGTGGACTTTCCTGGGAAATGGCTGGTAGATTTGGCGCAGCGACCGGCCGGTGGCGCCGATCAGGCAAGCGCCGTGCTGCGCACAGCGGAATGCGCCCGTGGGAACAGCCTGGTGCGGCTCACGGCACATGCAACAGGTTGACGCTGAAGCTGCGCTGGGCGAATCGCCAGTCGCCGCGGACTCTGACCAGGCGGTCTTCGTAGGTGCCCAGCTGGAGCCGAGGGCGGCCCGCGACCGGTACCAGCCATTCAGTGGTCTGGACCCGCAAGCTCGCGGCGTCGCCGTCGACCTGGATGGCACCGGGGCGCCCGGCAAAACTGACGTACCGGTAGGCGGCCATGGCGGTCAGCCAGGCGGCGCGCAAGGCCGCGTGGCCGGTGATGGTCTTGCCGCGGAGCAGCCAGACACCGTCGGGCGCCCAGGTGCCGACCCAGGCATCGGCATCGCGCTGGCACACCGCGTCGCCATACGCGTCCACCAGTTCGCGGATGGCGAGGCGGTCCTCGCCCGGGCCTTCAAAGGGCATGGGGAGCCTCGCTGAGTGTGCACATGACTGCCATGCTGCCTCAAGCAGCCGCGACGGGCAAGGTCTGGCGCCGCGCCCATGCGTCGATCGGCGTCAGCCGCACCGGCAACTCGCGCAACACCGGCGCCATGTCGACCC
>JANMZX010000496.1:0-2465 GCA_031383745.1 Rhodoferax sp.
GTGGCGAAGTCGCCGCCCGACGGCTACACGCTGCTCATGACCACGTCCGGCACGGTCTGGCAGAACCGGGTGCTGTATTCCAAGCTGCCCTACAACCTGGACCGGGACCTCACGCCGATCGCCCTGTTCCCCTCCGGCCCGCTGGTGGTGGCGGTGTCGGACAAGGTGCCGGCCACCAATATGCGTGAGTTCGTCGAATACGCCAAGCGCAACCCGACATCCATGGGCACCTACGCGCCGGGCTCGTACCCGCACATGGTCGCGGACCAGACCAACCGCACCGACGGCACCAAGATCCAGTCGGTGCACTACCGCGGCGAGTCGCCGATGTGGATCGACCTCGCCTCGGGGCAGACCCAGATCGCAATCGGCAGCTACCAGGCGTTTGCCACCGTGCAGACGCGGGGCATCCGTCCCATCGGTGTGACGGGTTCCTACCGAAGCCCCAAACTGCCCAACGTGCCGACCCTGGTGGAGCAGGGCGTTTCCGGGCGCTTGGTGGGGCTGGAGGGAGGCCTGCCGCTGATGGCGCCAGCCGGCACGCCCGAAGCCGTCCTGCAGGCGCTGTCCCGTGTGGTGGTCGAGGGTGCGAAATCCGACAAGGCAGCGAAGCTGCGCGAGTCGTTCGCGATCCCGAACCAGCCCAAGAACCTCGTGGAGACCCGCCGCGACTGGGAGCGCGACGTGCCGGTGTGGATCAAGCTGGCGGTCGACCTGGGCATCAAGCTGGACTGACGACGCGCATCCGGTACCGAGGCCGCGCCGGCCCGCGCGCCGCACGGGCGCAGCGCCCGGCGTTACTGGGCGACCCAGCCTCCGTCCATGTTCCAGGCCACGCCGCGCACATTGTTGCCGGCCGGCGAGCAGAAGAAGACTGCCAGCGCGCCGAGTTCCTCTGGCGTGGTGAACTGCATCGAGGGCTCCTTCTCGCCCAGCAATTGCCGCTTGGCTTCCTCCTCCGACACCTTGGCCGATGCCGCGCGTGCATCGACCTGCTTCTGCACCAGCGGGGTGAGCACCCAGCCCGGGCAGATCGCGTTGCAGGTGATGCCGCTGGTGGCGTTTTCGAGCGCCGTGACCTTGGTCAGTCCGACGATCGCATGTTTGGCGGCCACATAGGCGGATTTTTCGGCGGAAGCCACCAGCCCGTGGACCGACGCCACGTTGATGATGCGGCCCCAGTTGGCTGCCTGCATCGCCGGCAGTGCGAGCCGCGTGGCATGGAAGGCGCTGCTCAGGTTGATGGCGATGATGGCGTCCCAGCGCTCGGTCGGGAAGCTCTCGATGCGCGATACATGCTGGATGCCGGCGTTGTTCACCAGGATGTCGACCCGGCCGAACTGCGCCGCCGCAAAACGCATCATGTCCTCGATCTCGGCCGGCTTGCTCATGTCGGCACCGTGGTAGGCCACCTGCACTCCATGCGCGGCGATCGCGGCCTTCGGGCCGTCGACGTCGCCGAAGCCGTTGAGGACGATGTTGGCGCCCTGTTGCGCCAGTGCGTGGGCGATGCCCAACCCGATTCCGCTGGTCGAGCCGGTGACGAGCGCTGTCTTGCCTTTGAGCATGGGGGAACCTCCAATTGAATTACGATCTGCTGACGGGATTATCCCGTCCCGCGCTCCCGCACCACTTCACAGCCCACCCGATGACCGAACCCGAACTGCATTTCGTCCAGTGCCCCGACGCCGACGGCGGTCACCGCATGGCCTATTGGCAATGGGGCGACGCCGCAGCCGGGCATGTGGTGGTGTGTGTGCACGGCCTGTCGCGGCAGGGGCGTGATTTCGACGTACTCGCGCAGGCCTTGTGCCGCCGGGCCACCCATCCGCTGCGGGTGGTCTGCCCGGATGTGGTCGGCCGGGGCCGCAGCGACTGGCTCAAGGACCCGATGGGTTACCAGATTCCCGCGTACGCAGGCGACATGCTCGCGCTGCTGGCGCATCTCAAGCCCGAGGTGCTGGACTGGGTCGGCACCAGCATGGGCGGCCTGATCGGCATGGTGGTGGGCGGCCAGCCCGGTTTGCCGCTCCCTGTGCCGGTGCGCCGGCTGGTGCTCAACGACGTCGGGCCGGCCGTGGACTGGTCCGCCATCGAGCGCATCAAGACCTACCTGGGCCAGACCGGACGCTTCGATTCGCTGGAGCAGGCCGCTGCCGCGATGCTGGCGATCTCGGCCGGATTCGGGCCGATCGCGCCGGCGCAATGGCTGGAGCTCTCGCGCCACATGGTGCGGCCGCTGGAGGCCGGGGGCGGCGCGCTGACCCTGCACTACGACCCGGCGATCGCGGTGCCGGTGCGTGGCGCCACGCAGCAGTCGTCGGCACAGGGCGAAGCCATGTTGTGGCAGCTCTACGACAACATCCAGGCGCGCACGCTGCTGACGCGCGGCGCCGGGTCCGACCTGCTGACACCCGCCACCGCCACGGCCATGTCGCTGCGCGGTCCGAAGGCGCAGGTGGTGG
>JANMZX010000506.1:0-3955 GCA_031383745.1 Rhodoferax sp.
GAACGCAGCGCCCGCAGGGCGCGTAGTGAGTTCTGCGGCCCGACCCGTGCGGGACAACGAACGTTGCGGCGAGGCTCACAATTGCGCGAAGCGCTTGTTATGCCGGAGCCAACACCACAGGGCAGTCGGCGCGTTCAGCGCCCGACCGCTCCAGCATGAGCCCCCGTCGGGCTGCGCCTGCCGCGACGCGCGCCACCGCCAACGCAAGGGATGCAGCATGGCGCAAGCGGCTTTTCCAACGCAGCGAACGTCCGGTTTGGGCCGACAGCAGACGCCGGGCAGAGCAGCAAGATTCGTTCTTCACGGTCAGATCCCGATCGCCCGGAGCACCTGAGATGAGCGCATCCCTGGAAGGCAAGCTGGTGGTGGCGATCTCCTCGCGTGCGCTGTTCGATTTCGAGGAGGAAAACACGGTTTTCGAGCAGGGCGAGGGCCAGCACCGTGACCGGGCCTACATGGCCTTGCAGTTGGAGCGGCTGGACCAGCCGGCCAAGCCGGGCGTGGCGTTTTCGCTGGTGCGCAAGCTGCTGGCGTTCAACCAGCCGCGCGCCGATGACGCAGCGGCGGGGTCGCAACCGGTCGAGGTCGTCATCCTGTCGCGCAACGACCCGGTGTCGGGCATGCGCGTGTTCCGCTCGGCCAAGCACTACGGCCTGTCGATCGAACGCGGCAGCTTCACGCGCGGTCAGCCGCCGTGGCGCTATTTGCGGCCGCTGCATGCCAACCTGTTCCTGTCGGCCCATCTGAGCGACGTACGCGCCGCACTGGAGGCCGGTGTGCCCGCAGCGCAGGTCTATCCGCAGTCTGCGCATGCCAGCGAGGCCCATCCGAACGAGGTGCGGATCGCCTTCGACGGCGATGCGGTGCTGTTCAGCGACGAAGCCGAGCGGGTGTACCAGCGCGACGGCCTGTCGGCGTTCCAGCGCCACGAAACCGAAAAGGCCTCGCAGCCGCTGCTGGCCGGCCCGTTCAAGCCGCTGCTGCAGGCGCTGCAGCGGCTGCAGCAGGAAGGCACGGCCTCGATGCGCATCCGCACTGCGCTGGTCACCGCCCGCAGCGCACCGGCACATGAACGCGCCATCCGCACCCTGATGAACTGGAACATCGAGGTCGACGAGGCGATGTTTCTGGGCGGGCTGGCCAAGGGCGAGTTCCTGCGCGAGTTCGAGCCCGACTTCTTCTTCGACGACCAGACCGGCCATATCGAATCGGCCGCCCGGCACGTGCCGTCGGGGCATGTGGCCAGCGGCATCTCCAATCCGCTGCCCTGACCCGCTGCCAGCATCCCACCTCCTTTCTTCGCGAGGCATCCCATGCGTATTGCCGACAAGTTCAAGAGCTTCCAGGTCTTTGTCCAAAGGGTGGCACAGCTGGCCGCGCCGTATTTCCGCTCGGAAGAAAAATGGAAGGCGCGCGGCCTGCTGGCCGCGATCGTGGCGCTGAACCTCGGCTCGGTGTACATGGCGGTGCTGTTCAACGACTGGTACCGGCTCTTCTACGACGGATTGCAGAACAAGGACCAGGCCGTGTTCTGGACCCAGATCAGCCGCTTCACCTACCTGGCGTTCATTGCCATCATCATCGCGGTGTACAAGTTCTACCTGACGCAGCTACTGGAGATGCGCTGGCGCAAGTGGATGACAGCCCACTACCTGCAGCGCTGGCTGGGTGCCAACGTGGCCTACCGGATGGAGCTGGCGCGTTTTTCCGGCCGCACGGAGGCCAGCCCGGACAACCCCGACCAGCGGATCTCGGAAGACGTCAACTCCTTCACGGCGCAGACCGTCGGCCTGACCATGGGCCTGCTCAATGCCACGGTCACGCTGGTCAGTTTCGTGGGCATCCTGTGGGGCCTGTCCGGCGCCTTCTCGATCCCGATCGGCGCAGACAGCTACAGCATTCCCGGCTTCATGGTCTGGATGGCCGTGTTGTACTGCCTCGCCGGCAGTGTGCTCACGCACTACATCGGACGCCCGCAGATCCAGCTCAATTTCGAGCAGCAACGCCGCGAGGCCGATTTCCGCCACCACATGGTGCGCGTGCGCGAGTACAGCGAGGCGATCGCCCTGGACCACGGCCAGCAGGTCGAGAAGCAGCACCTTGACAACCGTTTCGTGTCGGTGCTGGCCAATTACCTGGCCCTGATCAAGGCGCAGAAGAGCCTGATCTGGTTCACCAGTTTCTTCGGCCAGGCCGCCGTGATCTTTCCGATGATCGTGGCGGCACCGCGGTATTTCAGCGGCGCGATCCAGCTGGGCGAACTGATGCAGATCAATTCGGCTTTCGGTCGTGTCCAGGATTCCCTGAGCTGGTTTGTCGACAGCTACAGCAGCCTGGCCGCGTGGCGTGCCACCACCGACCGCCTGACCAGTTTCGACGACGCCATGTCGGCCGCGGCCATGGACAACCCGGCGCTGGCAACCACCGATGCGGCAGCCCTGGATGCTGCGCGGCTGACCGTGAAGCTGCCCAACGGCACCGTCTTGCTGGCCGACACCGGGCTGCGGGCACATGGAGGCGACCACATCCTGCTGCGGGGCCCCTCGGGCAGCGGCAAGTCGACGCTGTTCCGGACGCTGGCCGGCATCTGGCCGTTTTCCAGCGGCAACATCGCCCGCAGCCCGGACGCCATGTTCATCCCGCAACACCCGTATTTCCCCAACGGGACACTGCGCGAGGCCCTGGCCTATCCGGAGCCGGCGAGCCGTTATGCCGACGACGCGATGCGCCAGGTGCTGCAGGACGCCCTGCTGCCCGAACTCGCCGCCGAACTCGACCGCACGGACGCCTGGAGCCAGAAGCTGTCCGGCGGCGAGCAGCAGCGGCTGGCGATCGCCCGTGTCCTGCTCAAAAAGCCGGCCTGGGTGTTCGCAGACGAAGCCACCAGCGCCCTGGATGCCGAGGCCGAGAAGACGCTCTACCAGCGCCTGCTGGCCATGGTGGACCAGAACCACGGCGGCCTGGTGTCGATTGCACATCGGCCGTCGGTCGCCGCATTTCACGACCGGCAGTGGGAGTTGCGGCCGCTGCCCGCGGGCGCGCCGGCGCGTTACGAACTCAAGGCGACGTGACGAAACGCGCGTAACCGCGCGCCCGCAGCACGCAGGCCGGGCAGTCGCCACAGCCATAACCCCAGACATGGCGGTGCTGACGGTCGCCCAGGTAGCAGGTGTGGGTGTGCTCGACCACCAGATCGACCAGCGACGCCCCACCCAGGGTCGCGGCCAGCGCCCAGGTGGCCGCCTTGTCGATCCACATCAGCGGGGTCTCGATCAGGAACCGCCGGTCCATGCCCAGCGACAGCGCCAGTTGCAGCGCCTTCATGGTGTCGTCACGGCAATCCGGGTACCCGGAGAAGTCGGTTTCGCACACGCCGGTCACCAGCACCTGCAATCCGCGCCGGTAGGCGACTGCCGCGGCCAGGGTCATGAAAAGCAGGTTGCGGCCCGGGACGAAGCTGTTCGGCAGGCCACCCGATTCCAGCTCGAAGGCGACCTCGCGCGTCAGCGAGCCCTCACTGATCTGGCCAAGCACCGGGACATCGAGCAGGTGGTCCTGCCCCAGGCGCCCGGCCCAGCGGGGATAACCGGCACGCAACGCAGCCAGGATGGCCGGCCGCACATCTAGTTCTACCCGATGGCGTTGCCCGTAGTCGAATCCGATGGTTTCCACCCGTTCGTAACGGTCCAGCGCGTAGGCCAGGCAGGTGGTGGAGTCCTGGCCTCCTGAAAACAGAACCAGCGCGGAAGTGTGCATGCCGCCATGGTAGGCGACTACGCCGATGCGCTCAGAGCTTCTCGTTCTTCTTGACCTTGCCCGGCGTGTAGGTCAGCTCTTCCTTTGCCAGCAGGCCAGGCACGGCATGCGGGTTGTTCTGGTTGGGTGGCACGTTCTGCACCTGGGCCTGGGTCTGCGACATCTCGACCACACTGCCGCTGGCGCGCCACATGGAGCG
>JANMZX010000508.1:0-4891 GCA_031383745.1 Rhodoferax sp.
CGCGCACTTCTGCGCCGGCATGGACCTCAAGGCCTTCTTGCAGGGCGAGCGCGTCGAGCTCGACGGGAGGGGCCTCGCCGGCATGACCGAGACACCGCCGCGCAAGCCGGTCATCGCCGCGGTGGAGGGGTATGCGCTGGCGGGTGGCTGCGAACTGGTGCTCGCCTGCGACCTGGTGGTGGCCGCCGACAACGCGAACTTCGGCATCCCGGAAGTCAAGCGCGGACTGATCGCCGGCTCGGGCGGCCTGGTCCGCCTGCCGCAGCGCATCCCGCGCCAGATCGCGCTCGAATACGCGCTGACCGGCGCCATGCTGCCGGCGAAGGAAGCGCGGCAGTGGGGCCTGGTGAACCGGCTCACCGAACCCGGCCAAGCGCTGGACGGCGCGCGCGAACTGGCGCGCGTGATCGCGGCCAACGGGCCGCTCGCGGTGCAGATGACCAAACGCGTGATGGCCGAGTCGCCCGCTTGGCCTGCACACGCGTTGTGGAGCCACCAGCGCGAGATCCTGGAGCAGGTGATCGGGAGCGCGGACGCGCGCGAGGGGGCGCTGGCGTTTGCCGAAAAGCGGGAGCCGCGCTGGAAGGGGGCTTGAGCGGGGGGGCTTGCCGGGGCGCTTGCGTGGCGCTCGGGTGTCTACCGGTTCGTGATCGATCGGGGACGAGGGGCGGGCTGCCTTGTAGGGGATGGAGGCCTCTGGCGGTTGCGGGGAGTCTGCTTCAGACTGGGTCCTGGCACTCGACTGCCGGAATTGCTTGCCCCAAAGCCGGCATTCAGTCTTACGGGTCTTCGGTCGGTATTGTCGTGATCAGGTCATTGGTGGGCCGGTACACCAGACACCACTATGGGGCGAGGTGACCTGCCTGAGTGCCACCAAGGATGTACAGCAATGCAAGGTGCACGCCGGCAATGCTGCAGTAGACTGCAGGTAGGGCAACGAGCGTGAGGCGATCATGGGAGACTGCCCCAACAAGACCTGACTCCCATATGCTCACCCGCATCGAGACCGTGGCGACCTGCTCTGGCCGGCGCCAACCGCGCTTAATGCCCTGCATTCGAAGTCATGACGAAGGCCAGACCGCCGCTGCAACCATGTGTTCGACCTCGTCAAGGTTCAAACGCCTGCCCGCCGGAGCCATAGCCGACAGAATTCGAGCTTGCGCTGCATCGAGCGGACCCATCAGTTTCGCCAACTCGGAAAGCCGGATGCCCTGACGCGCGAGGTGCGCTGCGCATGTGTGCCGCAAAGCCTCTGGCGTGACTTCAGAAGGCTCGTCGAGCGCGGCGTCGTGGGCGGCGTATAGAAGTTGCACCTCCATCTCCTCTGTGGTCAAGTTTTTCTCGCCCAGCGCAGCCACCAAACCGCGGCCATCAGGTGCAGCAATGGCGGCCAGATAGTCAAAAAATCCGGCGTCTAGTGAAAGCGCGCGCGCCGCTCGGCCCTCCACCGTTATGCCCTTGATGGAAGGCGCGAGGTTGACGGCTTTCAGCCCCAGGGACTCTTCGGCGGTGAGCCCACGAAGCATCAGATGCGAAAAAAGGCGCGCAGCAGGCACGCAATTGTCCAAGAGCGCCGCCACTTCCTGGTCAGACAACTCGCGCGGGGAGGATGCGGGTGCCGCAAGGAGCTCGTGCCGCTGGGGCGTGGCCAATGCTCGTCTTGCCCCTATGGACAGACTGGCGTTGCCAGGACCCGCGAGGGCCAGATCGGGATAATGCCCTGGCTCGAAAGCCGGCCTGGGCATGTTCTGTGCCACGACCATGGTCGGCTGCACATCTTGCTTGTTGAACAGTTCCACCATCCACATCGCCAGAAGCGCCAACACCAGGGAGCTACCGAGAACCAGCCCGGCGTCTCGCGTGTACTGGGGCTGCCAGGGCTCGATCGGCGCGACGGCTGGCTCCAGCACCTTCACGGAGGGGCGGCGACCCCGCTCGCCTGCTTCCAGGCGCGCCTTGCGCTGCGTGGCATCCCGAAGGAGCGCTTCAATGGGCGCCAGCTCCGCGCTGAGGCTTCGGTACTCGTTGAAGCGAGCGGTAAATTGTTGAACCATGCCGCGGTTGGATGTCGCCTGCGCCTGCAGGCGCTCGACCGCATCCCGCGCGGCCGTGAGTTCTTCCTCGGCCGCAGTCAACGAAGTGTTGCGGGCGACCTGCTGCTCATTGGCTTCAGTTTGCGAGCCAATCTTCTCCTGCTGGGCAATTTGCCTTTCAAGCTCGGCGAGGCGGTCGCGTATGGACCGGGACTTGGGGTCCATGTCCAGATAGGCCTTGGTAAATTGCCGATTCAGCTCGATCAATTCCTCGCGTAGCACCGACGCACGATGCTCCATGCTGGCCAGGGTTGGATTGACTCTCGGCGCCTGGGTCGGACTGACCGGTCTTGCTATGGCTACAGTCTGTTTGGCTGAACGCACCTTTCCTTCGGCAACCGCCACACGTTCCTGCGCCCGGTTCAAAGCTTCTGTCTGGCCTTTGATCTGCCCGAGCATGGCGTTCTCCTCGCGCTCGAGCGAAACGATGTTGTGGCGCAATCGGAATTCTTCAATCTGCCCACGCTTCGTCGCGACACGCTGCTGCAGGCGTTCGACTTCTTCCTGGTTCTGGGCGATCGAGTCGCCAGAGGTGGCCTGGTAGTCCTTCTCCAAGCGCTCCATGTAGGCCAGTACCAGTCCGTTGACCAGACCGGCCGCAAGCTCCGAATGGGCACCATGGAACGAAAGCATGACCACGTCGGTGCCGTTCGCTACACGGACCTCGAGCCCGGCCTGCAAAGCGGAGACATAGTCGGAACCGCCGGTGGTGGCGGCGGCCTGCAGTGCCGGCGACAACTGCGCCGTGGCGGACTCCAGCAGGGGTCTGCTCGTGAGCACCTGCAGTTCGGACTGCAGCGAACGGGTCGCGTTGGTACCCTGGGTTCCACCGGTGGCCACCACCGACTCCACCTGCACGGAGCCGGGGTTGATTCTCAAGCGGGTGCTGGCCAGATAGATGGCCGGACGGGAGAAGTTGTAGACCATACCTCCCACCATGAGCACAGCAAATACACCCGCAAAGACCGCCAGCTTTCTGCGGTTGGAGCGCTGCGCGGGTGAGTGGAACATAAATGGAGTCTTTCAGGCAGGGAGAAAGGTTCGAAGGCGGGTGCATCGCAACGTGGAGCATAACCAAAGAACCGCTGGCTTTCGCCACGTGATGCCGAGGATGTCACGGCCGCGATGCCTGTCTTCGGATCTGGGACTGTGAGGTCCGGGAACCCGGACAGATTCGAGTCCCTTGTGCTAGGGCGAGAAAGGCATGGACGACCGGCACAGGCTGACGGAATGCCCGGCTTTGCTCGGCCGGCCCACCGATCAGCGAAGCCAGTTCCTTAGGCCAATTGGCAGTCAGGTCCCGCATCTCACCGCCACCCTTCACGCGGCCGCGCGCCGAATGCGGCCAGCGGCCATAAACGCAACAGTTCACCGCACTGCCGCCTTGCGAGTCCTTGAGAAGTACCAACGCCGGCACTGCCCCAATGCGACGCAGCTAAACAAAGCGCCGCCATGCGGCGGCCCGGGCGCCTTCATCCAACAGCTTGGATCGAGTCTGAACACCCATGTGTAATTTCATGCTTCTGCAATCGAGGGCGTGTTTGAGGCGCTGAAAGGCGACACCGATTCCGACCCCACAACACACCGGACGTCGTGTTTGAGATGGCCAGTGGGATTGACCAGGCTTGCAGGCCCGGCTACAGGCCAAACGATGCAATTGGGCTACCCGATACCCGGCACTGGCGACCGCCAGCAAACGCTGCAACGAGGCCCGCCGAATCATCGAATCTTCCAGTCTTTCAGCGCCTCCCCGGATTCGCTCCCTCTGCGGCGTTTCGCCTCGCCGGTTGGCGCCGTGTGCGCTACCGCACGGACCGCATCTGCTGCCGGCGGCAAAGTCCCGGTGCAAGCTCTGCCCTGGCGCACGACATCCGCGTGTGCAGGCCGCCAGCATGCGCAAGGACGCCACGATGATCCCTCCTCAGACTGCCATGAAGGTCGCACACCAGTTTCAGGCGGCCATCGCCACCGGGGAACCATTTGACTGGCAGGCGCTGCGCGACCAGCTGGACGCGGAGCATGCCGGTGCACGAGGCTCTGGCGAACAGGAGTGGTTGCTGGCCCTGTTCAAGACGCTGATGGACATGGTCGAGCGGATCGACGTCACCCCCGGTATGGCGAGCGCTTTTTTGTCAGACCGTCGCGACAGCTATCACCGGATGCTGCGTCGGGAAGCCAGCGCTGGCGGAGGATGTGCTGTGCGGTCGCTGGACGACATCACCCTGCGTGAAGTCAAGGCTGGCCGAATGCCTGAAGATGATCCGCTGCGTGAAGCCGCGATCCTGGGCGTGGTCGCGTTGCACAGGAAGGCCGCTTTGGAGCCTGCCGCGCTGCCACGGGCATCGCCTGGCGGCACCGCATCGCGCACGGCGGTATCCCGCAATGGATGGCACAGGGCGTGGGCCTGGTTGGTTAGGCGCAACCGGCGCCCTGCCGGTGCCGTGCGCGCTGTGCACTGAGCCTGGAGTGGTTCCCGCATCGCGGCGCACCCCGGCGCAAGACATCGAATGCGGGACTCGCCAAGAGCGGTGCCAGCTGGACCTGTCCCGTGTGGGGCCGACCATCGAGTCGTTGACCATCGAATGCCGGTGTTGCAACGCCAACCTGGCGGGGCAGGATGCCGGCCAGCAGGCCGGGACCGGGCAGACAGGTTGTGCCGGGGGTCGAACCAACGGTCGTTGATGCCGTAAGGTAGTGCGGCCACGAAAAGCCGGGCGCCGCCTGTCGGCCGCTGCGCGTTGACGCGATTCATCGCCACACATCGGCCAGCCGCAGCCATGCAGCGACGCTCGCAAGCG
>JANMZX010000530.1:0-11496 GCA_031383745.1 Rhodoferax sp.
GGCCGCCCAGCGCCCGCAGGGCCGGCCCGCAGGCCTTTGCAAAACCGACCGGATGCCCGCGCTGGCCGCGCACCACGGGCACCACGACGGCATGGTGTGCCAGTGCCTCGGCGACCGCCCGCAGGCTGTCTGCGCGCACCAAGGGCAGGTCGGCCGGCAGCACCAGCCAGCCGGAGGCGTCCGCGGTGGCGCGTACCGCCGCCGCGACCGAGTCGCCCATGCCAGCGTGTGCCGCTTGTTCCAGGTGCCACGGCAGGCCGCTGGCGCGCACCGCATCGAGGGTGTGCTGCAGCACGGTGGAATCGCCCAGCGGTGCCTGCAGCTTGTGGGTTTTTCCGCCGGATGCGGCAAACCGCTCGCCGCGGCCCGACGCCAGCACCAGGACGACGGGCAGGTGCATCAGGGCCGCCCTGGCGTGCCGCCTGCGGGTGCCAGCCCGCTGCGCAACAGCGCATCGAATTGCGGGCCGGCCATGGGGCGCGCATACAGGTAGCCCTGCTGGAACACGCAGCCATGCTCCAGCAGGAACCGGGCCTGATCGGCGGTCTCCACGCCTTCGGCAACCACACGCAGACCGAACTCGCGCCCCAGCGCAATGATCGAGGCGGCGATCGCGCCGTGGCGCCCGCCATGCCATGCGTCGGTGACAAAGGCGCGGTCGATCTTGAGTTCGTCGACCGGAAAACGCTTGAGGTAGCTCAGCGAGCAGTAGCCGGTGCTGAGGTCATCCAGCGAGATGTGAAAGCCCCGTGCGCGTAACGCGTCCAGGCGCATGATCACGCGGTCGGTATCGGCCATCAGCAGCGTCTCCGTGACTTCCAGGACGAGTTGCGCGGCATCCAGCCGGTGGCGCGCAAGCAGCGCGGCCAGCTGGCCCGGCAACGCGTCATGGGCAAAACTCGGGCTCGCCAGGTTGACCGAGACCGGGACCGCCGGCAGACCCGCATCCATGCGCTGGCGCATGTCTGCGCAGGCGGTATCGAGCACCCAGTCGGTCAATGCCAGGATCTGGCCCGACTCCTCGGCCAGCGGGACGAACTGGGCCGGCGGCACCAGCCCCTGCTGCGGATGCTGCCAGCGCACCAGAGCCTCGGCGCCGACGATGGCGCCGCTGGAGGCGTCCACCTTGGGCTGGTAGAACAGGCGCAACTGCCCTTCGGCGATGGCACGGCGCAGCTCGCCCTCACGCGCCAGGCGCACGCTGGCACGCTCGTTCATGGCCTCGTCGAAGAACCGGTATTGCGACCGCCCGGCCGCCTTCGCAGCGTACAGCGCCTGTTCAGCCGCCCGGGCCAGACCCGGCACGTCGCCGGCGTCGCGCGGGTACAGCGCCACACCGATGCTCGCGCTCAGCACCAGTTCGCCACCGGGTGCGCGGATCGGCTGCGCCACGGCTTGCAGCAGGCGCTCGGCGACCATGCCGGCATCGCGGTCCTGGCCGAGGTCGACCAGCAGCAGGGTGAACGCGTTGGCGCCGACCCGCCCGACCACCGATTCGCTGGCCAGGCGGCTTGCCACGCCGAGGTCGGAGGCGCGGATGGCGGTCTGCAGCCGCTGCGATATTTCGACCAGCACCGCGTCACCCTGCGCGTGGCCAAGCGCATCGTTGACGTTCTTGAAGTGGTCCATGTCCAGATGCATCAGGGCACAGCGCGTGCCCAGGCGCCGCGAGCGCTCCAGTGCCGGCACGGCCAGCTCGCCGAAGAACAGGCGGTTCGGCAGCCCGGTGAGCAGGTCGTAGTGCGCCAGGCGGCTGATGCGTTCCGCCGCCTCGACGCGATCGGTGATGTCCTGGGTGATGCCCTCCACCCCGGTTTGCCGGCCATTGCGGTCGCTCACCGCCACCGCCTGTTCGAACACGGTGCGCCGCTCACCGTCAAAACGCAGGATGCTGAAGCTCAGCTGGTAGGACCGGCCGTGCTGCTCTGCCGCGGTGCGGGCGGCCAGCACCGTGCTGCGGTCTTCCTCGCAAACCCGCTCCAGGAAGGCATCGACGGTGGCGTTGCCCATCGTATGCGGGGCCGCCCGCAGCAGACGCGCGAGCTCGGGCGAGCCGGTGAACCTGCGCCCCTCGTGCGCTATTCCCCAGCTGCCCATGTTGGCGATCTTCTGGGCGCGCTGCAGGCGCTCGCTGCCGCGGATCGCCGACTCCACCGCGAAGCTGGCGCGCAGCGCGTAGCGCACCCGGTGCGACAGCAGCGTCCAGTTGATTGGTTTGGCGATGAAATCGGTGGCGCCGGCCTGGTAGGCCAGTTCGATCGACCCGGTGTCGTTGAGCCCGGTCAGCATCAGGATCGGTACCCGCGCGCCATGTGCCGACTGGCGGATCCGCGCACAGACCTGGTAGCCGTCCAGGTCGGGCATCATCACATCGAGCAGCACCAGGTCGAACGCCTCCTGCTCGAACAGCGCCAGCGCCTGCAATCCCCCCTCGGCCTGCACCACCGCAAAGCCGGCGTGGCTCAGCGTCGTGGCGGACATGCCGCGCATCAGGGGGTCGTCATCCACGATCAGAAGGCGCGTGCCGGCGGTTTCCTCTTGCATCATGGGCGGTTCCTTTGCAATGGCCCGATGTTGCCAGGCCGCGCGATGTGCGGGCCCAGACGCTCGGTGCCTCGCTGCAGCCGGTGGGCCATCACGGTGGCCTAGGACCGGGACGCGTCCGACGCGTGGCCCGACCCGGTGCGCGGAACCCAGCGCTCGACCGCGGCGGTCAGGCTGCCCGCCAGCACCGGCTTGGTGAGGTAGTCGTTCATGCCGGCGGCCAGGCAGGCGTCCCGGTCTTCGGCGAAGGCGTTGGCTGTCAGCGCCACCACCGGCACCTGCTGCGCGTCCGCGCCGGCTTCACCCGCGCGCATGCGCCGCGTGACCTCCAGGCCGTCCATGTCGGGCATCTGCCAGTCCATCAGCACGAGGTCGAATTGCTGCTCGCGCAGCGTGGCCAGCGCCGAGTGGCCGTCGGGTACGACGCTGACCCGGTAACCAGCGTGTTGCAGCAGACGGCTCACGATGACCTGGTTCAGCATGTCGTCCTCCACCACCAGCACATGGGTCGCGGGCCGGGGCCCTGCATCGCCTGCGGGCTCCAGCGCCATGGGTGCGGTGACGGGCCGGTCACCCACGGCGGACGTGTCGATGAATTGGCTGGCCAGCGCCGAGCGCGACACCGGTTTGACCAGGTTGCGCAGCAGCCGGAAGCGTTCGCCCAGCAGCGCGGCATCGACATGCTCCCGGCCCGACATGCCGATCACATGGGTGGGGTCTGCCAGGAGGCGGGCCTGTTCCAGGACCTCCGGGGACTGTGGCGAGTCGGTGCAGACCAGCAGCCAGGCGGGCTCCGGTGTGTCTGCGTTCTCGTGGCACCACGGTGCGATGTCCTGGGGACCAGCGCAGCGGTGCACACGGAACCCCATGCGCAACAGCAGGGCCTGCAGGGCTTCGGCGCTGGGGCCGTGTGGTTCGAAGAAGGCCACGCACCCGCGTGCCGGCTCGACGTCGAGCCGGACGGTGTGGGCGGGCGGCAGCGGCAGCAGCAGTTCGAACACCGATCCCGCGCCCAGCCGGCTTTGCACCGAGACCTCGCCGCCCATGGCCTGGGCCAGTTCGCGCACGATCGCCAGGCCCAGGCCACTGCCGCCGAAACGGCGGCCGGCGCTGTCATCGGCCTGGCGGAACGGCTCGAATACATGTGCCAGGGCCGACTCGCCGATGCCCACCCCGGTGTCGCTGATGGTGATGCGCACCTGTCCGGCCACCGGGCCGTGCTCCAGCCGGACCACCACCTCGCCCATCTCGGTGAACTTGACCGCGTTGCCGAGCAGATTGAGCATCACCTGGCGCAGCCGGGACGCGTCGGCATGGCGCCACGGCGGCAACGTGGGGTCGACGATGCAGGCCAGCCGCAGCCCCTTGGCGCGTGCCGCCAGCCCGGCCGTCGCCAGCGCCGCGTCGATGCAGTCGAACAGGTGGAAGTCCTGCGCTGCGAGTTGCAGTTCGCCGGCCTCGATGCGCGACAGGTCCAGGATGTTTTCGATCAGGCCCAGCAGGTTGTTGCCGCTGCGCTGGATGGCATCCACCAGTTGTTCCTTGCGACCCGCGTCCTGTTCGCCGGCCTTCATCAGCTGCGCCGCACCGATCACGGCGTTGAGCGGTGTGCGCAACTCATGGCTCATGTTGGCCAGGAAGCGGGTCTTGGCGTGCGATGCCGCCTCGGCGCGGTCGCGTGCGGCACTGGTCTGCGCCGCCGCATCGGTCAGCCGCAGCTGCGATTCGACCATCGACCGGGTAGAGGCGCTGGAGGTCCGCCCGACGATCATCAGCGTCACCATGCCGGCAAACAATACCGCGCCCGCCAGGCGCTCGACGTCGCCGCCAGTCGCCAGCAGGGCCCAGATGGTCGGGACGATTGCCGTGAACTGGAAGCCCACCATCGCCGGCGCCTGGGCGACCATGGCCGACATCGATACCGCGCACACCTCGAAGATCGCGAGCACCAGCAGCATGGTTTCGATATGGCCTGCTGCCGGCATGAGCATGATCGGCCCATAGGCCCAGCTCGCGCCCGCGACCCAGGCGGAGACGATGAAAAGCAGTCTCCAGCGCCGCTCGTGGCGCGCCGGCTCGCTGGCCGCTGCGTAGGCGCTCCACAAGCCGTAGCGCAAGGCCGATACCACCAGCATGAAGACGACCCTGGTGAGCTTGGCGTCCGACGGGAAGTAGGACCAGAAAAGCACGACAAACACCACGCAGACCACTGCGGTCAGCAGCACACTCATGCGCAAGCGTGCGAACGCCATCTTGAGCAGCGCGGCGTCCACCTCGGCGCGCAGATCGGATGGGGGCAACGCAGGATTCATGGCGGTGGCGCCCGCGGCCGGGCAGTGGTGCTTGGGCTGGCCTGCAATTGCAACTGCAGGCGGTCGAACGCGTCGCGCACCTGCCGCGGCCAGTCCGCAGGGGTCTGTGCGCCACTTCGCAAGGCCTTCTCCAGCTGGCCTGCCAACGCCGACAGCGCCAGTGCGCCGACCTGCGCGCTGCTGGATTTCAGGGTGTGCACCAGGCGCACGAGCTGGTCGTGCCGGCCACTGGCATGGGCGGTGTCGATGCTGTCCAGCGCGGTGCGCGTGGTGCTGCTGAACAGGTCCAGCATCTCGTCGGCAAACCCGGGCATGGAGCCGTCGGCCACCATCGGCAGCGCCGCCAGGACGGACGGGTCGAACACCGGCGCAATGGGACCGGCGAAGCCTGCCGGCACCGGCGCGGCGTCGTGCGGGGCGGCCGGTGCATGCGCAGCCGGACGGCTGAAGACACCCAGATGGCGCTCCAGCACCGCCGCCAGCTTGGCACTGGTCACCGGCTTGGACAGGTAGTCGTCCATGCCAGCCGCCAGACAGGTCTCGCGGTCGCCGGCCAGTGCGTTGGCCGTGAGCGCCACGATCCGCAGGGGCGCGGGGCCATCGCGCGCCTGCTCCCAGGCGCGGATGCGTCGGGTGGCCTCCAGGCCGTCCATTTGCGGCATCTGGCAATCCATCAGCACCAGGTCGAACGGCTCATGCTGCACCGCGGCGAGCGCCTGCTCGCCGTTGGCGACCAGGCGCACGCTGGCGCCCATATGGCCGAGCAGGGACTGGACCACCTGCTGGTTGATCAGGTTGTCCTCCGCCACCAGGATGCGCGCGCTGCCTCGCAGCGCCACCCGCTGCACAAGGGGGTCCGGCGCGTGTCGACCACGCGGTGCATCGAAGGGCAGGTCGAACCAGAATGTGCTGCCGCGCCCGGGCTGGCTCTCGGCGTGGATCTCCCCGCCCATCAGTTCGAGCAGGTGCTTGGTGATCACCAGGCCCAGGCCGCTGCCGCCGAACTGGCGCGTGGTGGAGGCGTCGGCCTGCTTGAAACGCTGGAACAGTTGCGCCAGCTTTTCCGGGCTGATGCCGACGCCGGTGTCCTGCACGCGCACGCGCAGCCAGGTGCGTGTGTCGCCGCCGCGCGGCGGCAAGGCCTGGCAGCTGAGCGTGATGCTGCCGCGTTCGGTGAACTTCAGCGCATTGCCCAGCAGGTTGGTGACGATCTGGCGAAACCGCATCGGATCGCCACAGACCTGCAGGGTCGAATCGGCGTCGAATTCACAGGCCAGCAGGGTGCCGGCCGCCGATGCCAGCTCGCGGTACACGCTGGCGATGTCGGACAGCGTCTGCAGCGGCGCGAAGTCGGTCTGTTCCAGCTCGATCTTGCCTTCCTCGATCTTGGCCAGGTCGAGGATGTCGCCCAGCAGGCTGTGCAGCGCCCGCCCCGCCGACGCGATGGCCGCAGCGTAACGCGCCTGGTCGGCATCGAGCCGCGTGTGCTGCAGCAATTCGGCCATGCCCAGCACGCCATTCAAGGGTGTCCGGATCTCGTGGCTCATCGACGACAGGAACTGCGACTTGGCCAGGTTGGCGGCGTCCGCGGCGGCTTTTGCATTGGTCAGCGCAGTCTCATGCTGCCGTACATCGGTGATGTCGTGGTACACGCTGACCACTCCTCCATCGGGTGTGCGGCGTTCACTGGCGACGACGGTGCGGCCATCAGCCGTGACCATCTCGAAGGTGCTGTCACCCTTGGCATGGCTGTGCATCCGTGCCTCGATCCACGCGTCACGTTGTGCGTCACTGGCATCGGGCAGGACGTTGCGGGCGGCGATGTCGGCCAGGCCGCGGAACGGCAGCCCCACCGAAATCACCGGCTCCAGATGGGGGAACAGCTGCAGGTAGCGGCGGTTCCAGCTGGTGATCCGGCCCTGGGCGTCGCAGAGTAGGAAACCATCGTCCATGGCGCCCAGCGCCTGGTCGAGTGCGTTCTTGGCACTGGCCATGCGTTCGGTCAGGGCGTCGAGTGCGTCGACCACCGCTGCCACTTCGTCACCGCCACGCGCCTGGACCGTCTCACCGGTCAGGGTCCGCGCGGTAAGTTCGGCACGTGCGCGCAGCGCACGCAATGGCTGCAGCGTGATGCGCAGCATCAGGATGCCGAGCAGGATGCTCGCTCCCAGTATTGCCGCCGCGTACATCGCGGATCGTTGCGACGCCTGGTCCAGCAGCCGGTAGGCGGACGCGCTGTCGACTTCCGCCATCATCACGAAACCGTCGTCGACCACCAGCACCGGCAGGTAGACACGGGTCAGGCGTCGCGCCTGGTCTTCGCGGTAGATGGGTATCTTTTTCTCGAAGGCCTCGGCCATGGCCTTCAGGTCGATGTTGGCGGACAGGCGGTCCGTCGACGCGATCGACTTCCCGTTGCGCCCGAGCAAGGCGAGTTCGGCGCCCACTGCCTGGCTGAGTGCATGGATCAGCTTGCGGTCCAGGCGCAGGCCGACCGCCACCGCACCCACCACCCGCGTGCCGTCGCGGAGCGGCTCGATGGCCCGGATCGCCACCCCCTCGCGGCCGTTGTCGGCCGACAGCGAACTTTCCCCATGCACCGCCTCGGCCACCCCCCAACCCGAGGCGCGGTCGCCGCGGCGCGCGGGGTCCTGGGCCCGGTACAGCACGACTTCGGATGTGTCCACGAGCTCCATCAGGTCCACCCGCGCCAGGGCGAACGCCTGGTCCAGTGCCCGCTTGACCACGGCCTGGCCCTCCGACGACGGATTGGCCAGCGCCTGTGCGAGGTCGCTGCGAGTGGAGAGCATGCGCGCGACCAGTTGCACGTTCTGGTCCTGCTGCCGGATCAGGCCTTCCACGCCCCGGCTGACGGTCTTGACCTTGTCGATTTCGCGTTCGCGCACTGCTTCTTCCAGCAGGTCGTGCGACAGGCGGTACGACATCCACTGGGACAGCCCCACCAGCAGCGCAAACAGCAGCGCCAGCGTGAGGTTGGTGCTCAGGCGCAGGCGCATGCTCAGCGCCCGGTGGGTGCCGGCAGGATGCCGTGTGTGCGCAGCAGCTGCTGGCCGGCCGGTCCCCGGACGAATTCGACAAAGGCCTGCGCCGCGCCGCCCAGGCTGCCGCTCTTGTGGACCAGGCCGAATTCCAGCCATAGCGGGTACTTGCCGGCTTCGAGGTTTTGCGGCGTCGGTTCGACACCGTCGAGCGCCAGCATCACCAGCCGGGTCTTGGCTGCCGCCAATCCCGAACGGTTCAAGAAGCCCAGGCTGGTGGCGTACCGGTCCAGCAGTTCGATGGCCTGCGGGTCGAGATGCACCAGCTTCACCTCGTCGCCGAACACCAGGCTGTCGAAGCTCTTGATGTGGCGGCCGATCGCCTGGCGCGCGGCGTCGGTGGTTTCGCGCCCGATGGCCCGGATCGGCCCGGGCTTGCCACCCAACGCGCTCCAGTCTGTCACCGTGCCACGGAATACGCCCTCGGCCTGCGCCGACGTGATGTTGCGCACGGTGCCGGCGGCGCCGGTCACGAAGGTCACCGGGTCGCGGCCCAGGGACAGGTATACCAGGCCGCGCGCGCGTTCTTCATCCTTGAGAGTACGGCCCACGCGACCCAGGGCGGTGGCGCCGGATTCCACATCGCGCAGGGCTCCTGCGGTTCCGCTCGAAGGCGGCACGCTGACCCGGTGGCGCGTCTGCTGGGCATTGAAGGCGGCGGCGAGCTGGCCCAGCACGTACTCGGGGTTGCCACTGCCGGGGATGACCAGGTCTTCGGCCTTGGCGGTGCCGGAGAGCGCCAGGGTGGTGAGGCAGGCAGCCAGAAGCTGAAGAATGCGGTGGTTGGTCATCAAGTCATTCTTGTCGTGTCAGAGGGTGGTGGATAGGGACAGCTTGCGCCAGGCTTTCTGCAGCCGCGCGAACGCCCTGCTGGGATCGGCCGCCCTGCCGGTAGGGTTGTTCTGGCAGGTGCGCATCCGGTACACATGCCGCGCCGGCAGCCTGGACAACCCGATGGCGACGCCCGGCGCGCGTGTGGACTTGCGCAAGGGTACACGACGCAGCACCCGGTGGTGCTCTCCAGCGGCCGGGACCGCTTCGAGTTCCGCCAGCCCGGCTGCGCCGCTGGACTCCAACAACTGGCGCATCCGGGAGTCGGCCTGCGCATTTCGCATGGCTTGCGGGTGATGGTGTCGCTGACGCCGTCGAGTGCCATTGCGCCCCACAAGGTCCCGCCCGGCCCGCGAAGGATCTCGATACGGTGGACGTCTCCCACTGGTGCTGTATCCGCCGTGAATTTCGCGAAGCGGCCTGGACGTCCGTCTTGCGCTGTCCGTCCTGGCTCAGGCCGGCGGCGCTGGATCGGGTATCGGCCCGGCAGGAGGCCGGCGTCACGGCCAGCGCGAGGCGGGCCGCCAAAGCGGACGGGGTGACGCATGTTGACACACGCGATTATTGCGGGTGCGGTGTGGTTTTCGCGCCCCGCCGATGGTTGTTTTTGGCGCAAAAGCAACACCGTGGTCTGCGTCTGGCACGCGCGCCGCCCAGTGGCTTGATCAAGTTGCTGCCTTGTCTGCCGCATGGGGGCATCGGGCCAGGTCATTGGCCGAAGTCGCCGGCAGTGTGGCGTCGCGCGCGATCCTGACCCTTCGGCCGCGCTCGTTGGCAACACGTCGCGCGTTTTCTTTCACAAACGGCCGGCAACCCGTCAACAGGCCGCAATGGAGGTCATGCGAGTCGGTGGGCGAACCGCCGTCCGGGCCGCACCCGGCCGGCTGGCCGGTTCGTCGCATCCGGGGGAAAACCGGCGGTTTCAGGCATGATGGCGCTCTGGCCGAATCTCAACCCCCAATTCAAGGCGCACCCACCCCATGCAAGTCCAACTCGTAGTCAATGGCAAACCGGCCACGCTCGACGTGCCGCCGCACACCCTGCTGGTCCACGTCCTGCGTGAACAGCTCCAGCTCACCGGAACCCACGTGGGTTGTGACACCGCCCAGTGCGGCGCCTGCACCGTGCTGCTCGACGGGCAGGCCATCAAGTCGTGCAACGTGCTCGCTGCCCAGGTGTCCGGTGCGGCGATCACCACCATCGAAGGCCTGGCCCGGCCGGACGGCAGCCTGCACCCGATGCAGGCCGCCTTCAAGGAGTGCCACGGGCTGCAATGCGGTTTTTGCACCACCGGCATGGTCATGAGCGCTGTGGACCTGTGCCACCGCCACCCCGACGCTGGCGAGGCCGAGATCCGCGAGCAGCTCGAAGGCAACATCTGCCGCTGCACCGGCTACCAGAACATTGTGCGCGCCGTGGTCCAGGGCCGTGCCGCCATGTCCGCCGCCTGAACCGGGAGCACAGCATGTATCCATTCACCTATGAACGCCCCGACAGCATTGCCGCCGCAGCCCAGCGCGCGGCCGCCGGCGCCAAGGTCCTGGCCGGCGGTCAGACGCTGCTGGCGTCCATGAAGCTGCGCCTGGCCAACCCTGACGTGCTGGTGGACCTCGGTGGCATCGCCGACCTGACCGGCATCTGCCGCGATGGCCAGTCGATCGTGATCGGCGCCATGACGCGGCATGTGGCGGTGGCGGCGCATGCGGAGGTGCTGGCGGCCCTGCCGGCGCTGGCCGATCTGGCTGGCAATATTGGTGACCGGCAGGTGCGCGCGATGGGAACGCTGGGCGGCTCGGTGGCCAACAACGACCCTGCTGCCTGTTACCCCAGTGCGGTGCTGGCCCTGGGGGCGACCGTGGTCACCACGAAACGCAGGATTGCGGCGGACGACTTCTTCACCGGCATGTTCGCGACCGCGCTGGAGGACGGCGAACTCATCACCGCGATCAGTTTCCCGATTCCCCGGCGCGCGGCCTACATGAAATTCAAGCAGCCTGCGTCGCGCTTTGCGATGGTCGGTGTGTTCGTGGCGCAATTCGACGCCGGGGTGCGCGTGGCGGTGACCGGCGCGGCCAACGGCGTGTTCCGGCATGCGGGGCTGGAGGCGGCATTGGGCCGCAGTTTCACGCCCCAGGCCGCTGCTGCGGTGAAGATCGATGCCACCGACCTGAACAACGACATCCACGCGTCGGCCGCCTACCGGGCCAACCTGGTCAGCGTGCAGGCGCAACGCGCGGTGGCAAAGGCCCTGGCTTGACAGGTATCGACGCGATTGCCAAGGCGCTGGAAGAGGCCGGGTATTTCGCCGACCGCCGCTTGTGCACGTCGGTCTACCTGGCGCTCAGGCTCGAGCGCCCGCTGCTGCTCGAAGGTGAACCCGGGGTCGGCAAGACCGAACTGGCCAAGGCGCTGGGTGTGGCCCTGCAGCGCCCGATGCTGCGCCTGCAGTGTTACGACGGTCTGGAGCAGCGCGAGGCGCTGTACGAGTGGAACTATGCCGCCCAGTTGCTGCACATGCGCGCCGCCGAACTGCAGCACGAGACCCACGCGCCGGGTGGCGAGCGACGGCGCCGACCCGCGGACGTCGAACGCGAGGTCTACCACGAGCGCTACCTGATCCGCCGCCCCCTGTTGCAGGCGCTGGAAGCCCCCGCCCCCGGGGCGGTGCTGCTGATCGACGAGGTGGACCGCGCCGACGAGCCGTTCGAGGCATTCCTGCTGGAGTACCTGGGCGAGTACCAGGTGAGCAT
>JANMZX010000540.1:0-17099 GCA_031383745.1 Rhodoferax sp.
GCCGACCCGTTTGCGGTGCTCGGCCTGCACCGGGACGCCGACGGCCAGGCCTGGGTGCGCTGCTGTCTGCCCGGTGCCCGCACAGTGGCGGTGATCGGCGCTGCCGACGCCCGTCTGCTGGGCCCCTTGCAATGCAGCCACGCCGACGGCGTGTTCGAAGGGCCGGTGGTCCTGGCCGATGGTGCCGGTGCCGATGGTGCCAGTCCCTATCGGGCCAGCGCCTATCGCCTGCACATCACCTGGGCCGACGGCAGCGCCCAGGTGCTGGACGACCCCTACCGCTTTGGCCCGTTGCTCGGTGCGCTGGACGCCTGGCTGCTGGCCGAAGGCACCCACCTGCGGCCCTTCGAGGTGCTGGGCGCGCATGCCCGCGAGATGGACGGCGTGGCCGGCACCGGCTTCGCGGTCTGGGCGCCGAATGCCAGCCGGGTCAGCGTGGTGGGCGATTTCAACCACTGGGACGGCCGGCGCCACCCGATGCGACTGCGCCGCGAGTGCGGCGTGTGGGAGATCTTCCTGCCTGGCGTGGCACAGGGTGCGCGCTACAAGTACGAGATCCGCGACGCCGCCGGAGCGCTGCTGCCGCTGCGGGCCGACCCGTTCGCCCTGCTGGCGGAACTGCGCCCCGGCACCGCCAGCATCGTCGCATCACTGCCCCCGCTGGTGGCGCCCGACATGCAGCGCCGCGCGGCGAATGCGCTGGACGCACCCATGAGCATCTACGAGGTGCACCTGGGGTCGTGGCGGCGCAACACCGAGGAACGCAACCGCTGGCTGAGCTGGGACGAACTCGCCGACACCTTGGTGCCCTACGCGCAGCAGATGGGATTCACCCACCTCGAACTGCTGCCGATCAGCGAACACCCGTTCGACGGCTCCTGGGGCTACCAGCCGATCGGCCTGTACGCGCCGACAGCCCGGTTCGGGTCGCCGGAGGGCTTTGGCCGTTTCATGGCGCGTTGCCATGCGGCCGGCATCGGCGTGCTGCTCGTCTGGGTGCCGGCGCACTTCCCCACCGACGCGCACGGCCTGGCAAGGTTCGACGGCACCCATCTGTACGAGTACGCCGACCCGCGCGAAGGCTTCCACAACGACTGGAACACGCTGATCTACAACCTGGGGCGCACCGAAGTGCGCAACTTCCTGGTCGGCAATGCGCTGTACTGGCTGGAGCGTTTCGGCGTCGACGGGCTGCGCGTGGACGCGGTGGCATCGATGCTCTACCGCGACTACAGCCGCAAGGCCGGCGAATGGATCCCCAACGCCCATGGCGGGCGCGAGAACCTGGAGACGATCGCGTTCCTCAAGCGCATGAACGAGGTGATCGGCGAGCAGCGGCCGCAGGCGATCACGCTGGCGGAAGAGTCCACCGCCTTCCCTGCCGTGTCGCGCCCCACCTATGCGGGCGGGCTGGGTTTCCACTACAAGTGGAACATGGGCTGGATGCACGACACGCTGCAGTACATGGCGCGCGATCCGGTGCACCGCCAGTTCCACCACGGCGAAATGACCTTCGGCCTGGTGTATGCGTTCACGGAGAACTTCGTGCTGCCGATCTCGCACGACGAGGTGGTGCATGGCAAGGGTTCGTTGCTGGGCAAGATGCCGGGCGACCGCTGGCAGCAGTTCGCCAACCTGCGCGCGTACTACGGTTTCATGTTCGCGCACCCGGGCAAGAAGCTGCTGTTCATGGGCTGCGAATTCGCCCAGGCAGCCGAATGGAACCATGACCAGAGCCTGGACTGGCACCTGCTCGAAGACCCGATGCACGGCGGCGTGCAGCGCCTGGTGCGGGACCTCAACCAGCTCTACCGCGCCACACCGGCGCTGCACCAGCGCGATTTCGTACCCGCAGGCTTCGAATGGATCGACCACGAGAACGCGGCGCATTCGGTGCTCGCCTTCATCCGGCGCGGTCAGGACGACAGCCGCTGCGTGGTGGTGGTGTGCAACTTCACGCCGGGCCCGCACGCCGCCTACCGCCTGGGCGTGCCGGCCCCCGGCCAGTACCGTGAATGCCTGAACACCGACTCGGTGCATTACGGCGGCAGCAACGTCGGCACGCCCTTCGGCGTGGCCAGCGCCGAACCGGTGGGCTGCCACGGCAGGGCGTGGTCGATCCTGCTGAACCTGCCGCCCCTGGCCACCGTGATGCTGGAATGGACAGCCTGAAACCCCGCTTGCAGGTGCGTGCACGTACGCCGCAAGCCGACATGCTGGCCGGGCGCCCCTGGCCGATGGGCGCGACCTGGGACGGCCACGGTGTCAATTTCGCCGTCTACTCCTCGACGACGCAGCGCCTGGAGCTGTGCCTGTTCGACGCCCTGGGCGAACACGAGACACGCCGGATCGACCTGCCGCTGCGCAGCAACGACATCTGGCACGGCTACCTGCCGGGCGCAGAACCCGGGCTGGTCTACGGCCTGCGCGCGCACGGGCCCTGGCGCCCGGACCGCGGCCACCTGTTCGATCCGGCCAAGCTGCTGCTGGACCCGTATGCCCGCGACGTGGTCGGCCAGTTCATCTGGCGCGACGAGCAGTTCAGCGCCGACCGGCGCTTTCCGCTGAACCGCGACGGACGCGACAACGCCGCGATCGCGCTCAAGGCACGCGTGGTCGCCGACAGCTTCGACTGGGGCGACGACCAGCGGCCCGGCACGGCACCGGAGCACACGGTGCTGTACGAGATGCATGTGAAGGGCTTCTCGAAGCTCCAGCAGGCGGTTCCCGAGCCCTTGCGCGGCACCTTCGCCGGGCTGGCGCATCCGGCGTCGGTGACGCATCTGCGGCGCCTGGGAATCACCGCCGTCAGCCTGATGCCCGTCTTCTACGCGCTCGACGAGGAGCGGCTGGTGCAGATGGGCCTGCACAAATACTGGGGCTACAACACCATCGCTTTTTTCTGCCCCGACCCGGCACTGGCCAGCGCACGCGACGGCGCAGCGGTGCGCGACGAGTTCCGCACCATGGTGCGTACGCTGCATGCGGCGGGTATCGAGGTGCTGCTCGACGTGGTGTTCAACCACACCGCCGAGACCGGCGAGACCGGCCCGACCATCAGCATGCGCGGTCTCGACAATGCGGCCTACTACCGCCTGGCCGGAGTCATGCCGGTGCGGTATGAAAACCATACCGGCTGCGGCAACACACTGGATATCCGCCGGCCGGCGGTGCTGCGGCTGGTGCTGGACAGCCTGCGCTACTGGGTGTCGGACATGCACGTGGACGGTTTTCGTTTCGACCTGGCAACGGTGCTGGGCCGGGGCGACCACGGCTTCGACCGCGACGGGGCCTTCTTCACCGCAGTAGCGCAGGACCCGGTGCTGTGCACCGTGAAGATGATCGCCGAGCCCTGGGACATCGGTCACGGCGGCTACCAGGTGGGCGGTTTTCCGCGCGGCTGGTTCGAGTGGAACGACAAGTTCCGCGACGCGATGCGCTCGTTCTGGCTCGGCGACCTGCACCGCGGCGGGACAACCCGCGGCGAGTTCGCCCTGCGCCTGTGCGCCTCCAGCGACGTGTTCCAGCCGCGCCAGCGCACGCCGGCCGAATCGGTCAACTTCGTGGTGGCGCACGACGGCTACACCCTGCGCGACCTGGTGAGCTACTCCGAGCGCCACAACCACGCCAACGGCGAGGACAACCGCGACGGGCACAACCACAACCTGAGCGCCAACTGCGGTGTCGAAGGGCCCACCTCCGACCCGGCCGTGCTGCAGTTGCGCGGACGCCTGCAGCGGGCCCTGCTGGCCTGCGCGCTGTTGTCCCAGGGTACACCGATGCTGTGTGCCGGCGACGAGCTCGGGCACACCCAGGGCGGCAACAACAACCCCTACTGCCAGGACAACGCCACCAGCTGGATCGACTGGTCCGCCGCCGACACCGACCTGCAGGTCTACGTGGCCCGGGTGCTGGAACTGCGCCGCACCGCCCAGCCATTTGCCAACCACTGGTACAGCGGATTGCCCAACGCACTGGGCCTGTACGACCTGGCGTGGCTGGAGCCCGACGGCAGCCCCCTGCAGGGTGATGCCTGGCGCAACACCGCCGCGCGGGCGCTGGGCTGCCTGATCGGGCGGCCCGGGCGCGCCGCCGCGCCCCTGTTGCTGCTTGTCAACGCCGGCCTGGCGCCGCAGCCGTTCCGGTTGCCGGCCGGCGTGTGGCAGGCTCTGCTCGACAGCGCCGAGCCGCACGGCCGCGTGCGCTGGCACGGCCAGGGCGAAGTGGCCGTGGAAGTGGCGGCGCACAGCCTGCAACTGTTCGCCGCCGCCGGGGCGGGGGTGGCATGAGACACCCTGTGTCAACCCCCCACAGCGGAAATTGTTCTGAGAGCGCCCAGATGCAGTGCGAAGGCACCTTGATGAGCTCGGCGCCGGGCCTCCCCCAGCGGGCTCGCGGCGCAGTGCGCAGCACGGAGCTCTCGCGATGACTCTTCATCGCGCCAGCGGCATCCTGCTGCATCCCACCAGCCTGCCGGGGCCGCACGGCAGTGGCGACCTCGGCCCGGCGGCCTACCATTTCGTCGACTGGCTGGTGTCTGCCGGGCAAAGCCTGTGGCAGATCCTGCCGCTGGGCGACATCGGCCCCGGCAACTCGCCCTACATGAGCAGCTCGGCATTCGCCGGCAACGTGTTGCTGATCGACCTGCAGGCACTGCAGCAGGCCGGCTGGCTGGACGACAGCGACCTCGTCCCGGCACCGGGCTTCGCCGACGGCCGGCTGCATTTCGACGTCGTCGTGCCCTGGCGCATGGAGCGGCTGCGCCGCGCCGCAGGCCGCTTCGCCGCCGGCGCTTCGCGCGTGGAGCGCAGCGCCTTCGACGACTTCTGCAGCCAGCACGCCAGCTGGCTGGACGACTATGCATTGTTCATGGCCCTGGCCGATGCGCATGCCTGGAGCCTGTGGTGCGACTGGAGCCCGGCCCTGGCGCGGCGCGATGCCGACGCGCTGGCGCAGGCGCGCACCCGGCACGCGGACGCCATCGCGTTCTGGCAGTTCTGCCAGTGGTGCTTCTTTCGCCAGTGGGGCCGGCTCAAGGCGCATGCCAGCAGCCAGGGCATCCGCATCGTGGGCGACGCGCCGATCTTCGTGGCCTACCAGAGCGCCGACGTATGGGCGCGCCAGGAGCTTTTCGAGCTCGACGAGGACGGCCGCCCGCAGGTCGTGGCCGGTGTACCGCCCGACTATTTCAGCGCCACCGGCCAGCGCTGGGGCAACCCGCTGTACCGCTGGGACGCGCACCGCGCCGAAGGCTACGCCTGGTGGACCGAACGCGTGCGGCGCACCTTCGAGCTGGTCGACATCGTGCGCATCGACCACTTCCGCGGCTTTGCCGCCTACTGGGAGATCCCGGCCAGCGAACCCAC
The DNA here is from genome assembly GCA_031383745.1 of Rhodoferax sp. Taxonomy (GTDB): domain Bacteria; phylum Pseudomonadota; class Gammaproteobacteria; order Burkholderiales; family Burkholderiaceae_C; genus CAISIP01. The sequence goes on from JANMZX010000540.1 coordinate 5,367, forward strand.
CGCCGTCATCGGGCGCTGGATGCCGGGGCCGGGCGCAGCGCTGTTCGACGCCATCCAGGCAGCGCTGGGCGAGTTGCCCATCATCGCCGAGGACCTCGGCCTGATCACGCCCGAGGTGGACGCGCTGCGCCGCCGGTTCAGGCTGCCGGGCATGCGGGTGCTGCAGTTCGCTTTCGGCGGCGGCAACGACAACACCTACCTGCCGCACAACTACGACCACAACACGGTCGTGTACGGCGGCACGCACGACAACGACACCAGCATCGGCTGGTGGGCGCAGGCCAGCGAGGCCGAGCGCGCCCATGTGCGCGACTACCTGCCCACCGACGGCCACGACATCGCCTGGGACCTGATCCGCACCGCTTGCGCCAGCGTGGCCGATACCGCCATCCACCTGCTGCAGGACGTGTTGCGGCTCGATGGCGCCAGCCGCATGAACCTGCCCGGCCAGGGCGACGGCTACTGGGCGTGGCGCTTCACCTGGGACCAGGTGCTGCCGGAACAGGCCCGCCGGCTCAAGCAGCTGTGTGTGCTGTACCGGCGCAGCTGAGACAGGTCGCAGCGCACCCGCGGGCGGCGGCGGCGCGGCGTTCGGCCGACGCGTCCCGACAGCCCGCAATTGACGCACCGCAATGCAGTTGCGCTGGTTCCTGCTCCAATCGCACGGCGGCGGCTGACGCCGACGAAATGGCTATCCATGACCAGCTTGGTGAAGTTGCTCCCGACCATGCACTGGCGCGCAGGCTGGATCTTCGCCTGCGCGCTGGCACTGGGTGGTTGCGGCGGCGGTGGCGGGGGCTCCAGCCCGGGCGCCACGCTGCCCGACCTGTCCGGCGTCTGGGCTGGCGCCTGGCAGGGCGATGACCCGTCGAATCCGTCACTGGGGCTGGTCAGCGGCACCTGGGAGGTCGTGATCAACCAGGGCGCCTCGTCCGCATCGGGGCCCGGCACGCTGCTGGGCGACATCGACTGCATGGACGGGCAGATGCAGACGAACCCGCTGACGCAGGGCGCCGTCACCGGGGTGCTCAACCGCCCGGGATGCCCGGCCACCGTGAACTGGACACTGACCGCGCTCGACGTCGCCAGCGGCAGCGCCGCCGGCAGTTGGAGCAACACGGTCACCAACGGGGCCGGCACCCTGAGCGGCATGCGGATCGCACGGCTCGGCGGGCCGCGCATCGAGTTCATCCATCCGTCCGGCGCAAGACCGGGAGCGATCGTCACTCTGGGCGGGCAGTCCTTGTCCGGGCTGGCGGGGGCGAACGCGCTGCTCTTCAACGGCACACCCGCCGCGAGCCTGCTGTCGAGCGACGCGACACGCATCGTCGCGCGGGTGCCGGTGGGCGCGACCAGCGGCGAGTTGCAGCTGACGACATCGTCGGGCGTTGCACTCAGCCCGCGGGCATTCAGTACCGATGTCACTGCGCCGCCCGCGGTCATCGGCAATGCGTTCTCGCAAGGCCTGGTGGCACCGGCGGCGTTGGCGGTCAGCCCGGACGGGCGCAAGTTCTACGTCGGTGACCGCGTCAATGGCACGGTCAGTGTGGTGCGCAGTTCGACGCGCACGCTGCTGAATTCAGTGGCCTCCGGCGGTCTGCCGCGCAGCATGGTGGCAAGCCCGAACGGCAAGCGCCTGTACGTGGCGGTGACCGGCGTCGGCGTGCTGGTGCTCGACGCCGCAAGCGCCGTGCAACTCGAAGCGCCGATCACCGTGGCGATCAACGACCAGGGCCGCGACAACCCCCAGGGCCTGGCCATCAGCCCGGACGGCCGCCTGCTGCTGGTGTCCTCCGGCACCGCGTCGGGCAGCGTCAGCGTGCTGCGCCTGTCGGATCGGTCGCTGCTGGCGAGCCTGCCGCCGGTGGCGGCGTTCGAGGCGCCGCTGGGCGTGGCTTTCAGCGCCGATGGCCAGCTGGCCTTCGTGGCGGTGGCGAAGCTGAACAACTCTGCCGGCCGGTTGCAGGTGTTCGACCCGCTGACCGGCAACCCGCTCTCCAGCGCGGCGGTCGGCATCCTGCCGACAGGCGTGGCCGCGAGCCCCGACGGGGCGCTGGTATTCATCACCAACCAGTCCGACGACACGGTGAGCGTCTACGACACCACCAACGGCATCGTGGCTGCGCCACCGGTGGCGGTCGGCACCGCGCCCACCGGGATCGCGTTCAGCCCCGACGGCGCCCAGGTCTACGTGGCCAACCGCGACAGCGCCAGCCTGAGCCGGTTCGCCGCCAGCTCCGGTGCGGTTGCGACGACCCTGCCATTGGGTGCGGGAGCGGCGCCGATCGCGGTGGTGATCCATCCGCAGGGCAGCACGGCGCTGGTGGGCGACACGGGGACCAGCCCGCGCGTGCTCGAGGTCGGCGGCACGCGCACCCTGACAGTCGCGCGCGCTGGCAGCGGCATCGGTTCGGTCCGGTCGACCAACCTGGCCGGCATCGACTGCGGCACCTTGTGCCAGGCGCAGTTGCCGATCGGCACCAGCGTCAGCCTCGACGCCGTGGCGGATACCCATTCGACCTTCAGCGGATGGAGTGGCGATGCCGGCTGCGGCAGCAGTGCTGCCCCCGGCATCACCGTCACGCTGGCGGCCAGCCTGGGCTGCGTTGCCACCTTCACGTCGAACACCCCGCCACCGACCCCGCAAAACGTGCCAGCCAGCGGCTGCTTCATCGCCACGGCGGCCTTTGGCAGCCCGATGGCGGCGGAGGTGGTGGTGCTGCGGCGCTTCCGTGACGAGCGGCTGATGCAGTCCGAAGCAGGTCGGAATTTTGTGGGCTGGTACTACCGGTATTCGCCGGCGATCGCCAACTTCATCCGCGAGCGTGACAGCCTGCGCGCGGCGGTGCGATGGGCGCTGTGGCCACTGGTGTGGCTGGTGAACCCGTCCCCGGCAGCGGCCAGCTGAGCCGCCGCGCCATGCCATCCGGCTGAGGCGCCTACCCGGCTGGCGTTGTCGCCGCGCAGCACAATCCGGCGCCCGATGGGCATGTCCGAAAACCGCTGGTCCGGTCACCGGCGAGGGGTACGATCCACCCCATGAACGACAACCCGACCGTCGCCGACCAGGACGCCTGCTACCTCGCGCTCAAGGCACGTGACGCGCGTTTCGACGGCCGCTTTTTCACCGGCGTCACATCCACCGGCATCTACTGCCGGCCGGTGTGCAGCGTGCGCACGCCCAAGCGAGAGAACTGCCGCTTCTTCGCGCATGCCGCGCGCGCCGAGAGCGCCGGGTTCCGCCCCTGCCTGCGCTGCCGGCCCGAACTGGCGCCCCACACCGTGCACTGGTCGATCCAGGACGCCTCGGGCATCCTGGCCCAGCAGGCCGCGCGGCTGCTCGACGACCTCGACGCCTGGTGCGACAAGGACCTGTCGGTGCAGGCGCTGGCCGACCGGCTGGGCGTGAGCGACCGGCACCTGCGCCGCATCTTCGAGGCCGCCCTGGGCGTATCGCCGATGCAGTACCTGCAGACGCGCCGGCTGCTCACGGCCAAGCAGCTGCTGGCGGACACCACGCTGCCGATCATGCAGGTGGCGCTGTCCAGCGGCTTTGCCAGCGTGCGCCAGTTCAATGCGGCGTTCGTGGCGCAGTACCAGCTCAACCCGACCCAATTGCGCCGCGCAGGAGCCGGCCAGGACGATGCCGGCACGGCCGTCAAGCTCGGTTACCGGCCGCCCTACGACGTGGATACGATGGGGGGCTTCCTGCAACGCCGGCAGGTACATGCCGTGGAGCACGTCACGCAGGACGCGCACGGCCACTGGCAGTTCGCGCGTACGCTGCGTCTCGTCCAGGCCGGTGGTGGCGCGCGCAGCGGCTGGCTGCTGGCGCGCTTCGACCCGGCGCACAGCCAGTTGCTGCTGCAGGTGAGCGACGGCCTGCGCGACGTGCTGCCAACGGTGATACGCCGCACCCGCCAGGCGTTCGACCTCGACGCGGACCCGGCCGCGATCAACGCGGTGCTGCACAGCAGTTTTCCGCACGGCGACGGCCTGCGCGTGCCGGGCGCCTTCGACGGTTTCGAACTCGCGGTCCGCGCCGTGCTCGGACAGCAGATCACGGTGGCCGCCGCCCGCACGCTGGCACAGCGCCTGGTGGACCGTTTCGGCGAACCACTGGAGACCACGCTGCCCGGCCTGTCGCGGCTGTTCCCGACGCCGGCGGCGCTGGCGCAGGCGAGCGCCGAGGACATCGGCGCTTTAGGCATCGTGCGCCAGCGCCAGAACGCCATCCGCTCGCTGGCCCGCGCGGTCGACCAGCACGGCCTGCAGCTCACCGCAAGCGCCGACGTGCCAGCCACCATCGACGCGCTCAAGGCCCTGCCCGGCATCGGCGACTGGACGGCACAATACATCGCGATGCGCGCCCTGCGCTGGCCCGACGCGTTCCCCAGCGGGGACGTGGCGCTGCACAAGGCGCTCGGCGTGCAGGAGCAGCACCATCCGGCGCGCGCCGCCGAGGCGCAATCGGCGCACTGGCGGCCGTGGCGCAGTTATGCGGTGCTGCGCGCCTGGAGCACCTTGCCGGCATCGCCGCCCCTGGCACATCCCACCAGCGCGCCCGCACCGGGCCGGCGCCCCACCACAAGGAAACCCGCACCATGAAATTCACACCGGACATCCGCCAGACACGTACCGACAGCCCGCTGGGCGCGATCGTGCTGGCCGCCACCGACGAGGGCCTGGCCGGTCTGTGGTTCGACGACCAGAAGCACCTGCCCGCCTGGCAGGAGTGGCCGGAGCACGACGACGACCCCACGCTGCAGCAGGCGATCACCGAACTGCACCAGTATTTCGAAGGTGCGCGCAGCGGGTTCGACGTCGCGCTGGACCTGCGCGCCGGCACGCCGTTCCAGCAATCCGTGTGGCGGGCGCTGCTGCACATCCCCTTCGGCGTGTGCACCACCTATGGCACGCTCGGCGTGGCGCTGGACAAGCCGTTGGCCGTGCGCGCCGTCGGTACGGCCGTGGGCCGCAACCCGTTGGGTATCATCGTGCCCTGCCACCGGGTCCTCGGTGCCGACGGATCGCTTACCGGGTATGCGGGTGGTCTGGGCCGCAAGGCCGCCTTGCTCACCCTGGAATCCGGCGCCCGGCGCGCCGGCCAACCCGAACCGACTGCATGACACCAAAATCCCTGGCCCTGGAATACCTGGCCCTGGCGGCCATCTGGGGCTCGTCCTTCCTGTTCATGCGTCTGGGCGGTGCCGAGTTCGGATTCATCGCCACCGCGGGCGTGCGGGTCATGATCGGCGCACTGGTGCTGATACCGGCGTTGTGGTTCAGCGGCCAGTGGGGTTCGCTGCAACGCAACGCGGGACCGGTGCTGTTCATCGGCCTGCTCAACTCCGCCCTGCCGTTCGTGTTGTTCGCCTATGCGGTCACATCGATCAGCACCGGCCTGTCGGGCATCCTCAACGCCACCGTTCCTCTTTTTGGCGCCATCATCGCGTGGCTCTGGCTCAAGGACCGGCCGAGTCCGGCACGCGTCGCAGGCCTGGTGATCGGTTTCGCAGGGGTGGTGCTGCTGGCCAAGGACTCGGCCAGTTTCAAGGCCGGTGGCAGCGGCTGGGCGGTGCTGGCCTGCCTGGTGGCCGCCGTGTGTTACGGCTTTGCCGCCAACTTCACCAAGAAGCACCTCGGACAGGTGGCTCCGATGGCGCTTGCGGCCGGCAGCCAGATCGGCGCCTCGATCGGGTTGGCGCTGCCGACCTGGTGGTACTGGCCCGGCCACAACCCGGGCGCCGGCCCCTGGCTGGCGCTGCTGGTGCTCGGTGTGGTCTGCTCCGGCCTGGCCTACATCCTGTACTTCCGTCTCATCACCCATCTGGGGCCGCCCCGGGCGATGACCGTCACCTTTCTGGTGCCGGTGTTCGCGATCCTGTACGGCACCGTTTTTCTGGGAGAGAGGCTCACCCCCTGGATGCTGCTGTGCGGCGCCATCGTCGTGCTGGGCACCGCCCTGGCGACGGGGGTGCTGCGTTTCAGGCGCGAATCACCAGTTCGTGCGGGAGGATGATTTCCCGGGCCGTGCTGTCGGCCAGCGCACGGACGATCGCCTCGCCATAGGCGGCGTAGGGCACACGAACGGCGTGCAGCCAGGGCGCCACCCAGGCGTTCATCGGGCTGTCGTCGAAACCGATCAGTACCAGGTCGCGGCCGATCTGCAGCCCGGCCTCGCGCGCCTGGCGCTGTGCGCCATAGGCGATCAGGTCGCTGGTGCAGAAAACCACCTTGGGCGGCCTGGCCTGCGCCAGAAGCCGCTGCATGCCCCGGTAGCCGATCTGCAGATGTTCCGCCCCGGCCACGGTCTGGACGCGGGCCGCAGGCAAGGGAATGCCGCTGGCCTTCAGGGCGGCGCGAAAACCCGTGACCCGGTCGGCCGTGGCGGACGAAGACAGTCTGGCGTGGATCAGACCCACGGCACCGGCCCCCTGCGCCGCGATCCAGCGTGCCACCTCGGCGCCCGCACCCAGGTTGTCGATGCCGACATAACGCTGGCCGTGGCCGTCCACCGGTGAGCGCCGGTTGACGAACACCAGGGGTTCGCCGGCCTGCACGAAGCTGCGCAGGACCGGGCTGTCCACTGCTCCCAGCAGGACCAGCCCGCGCGCATAGTGCGAGCGCATCTCCAGCAGATACTCGTCCTGCAGTTCCGGCTGCTCATGGGTGTCGCACAGCACCATCACATAACCGGCGCCCCGCAGCGCCACCTCCGCCGCTGCCACGATGGCCGGCATGGTTGGGTTGGCCATGTTGGCGGCGAGCACGGCGACCAGGCGGCTTTGACCGCTGCGCAGGGCACGCCCGGCGCCGGTGGGGCGGTACCCCAGGGTCGCAATCGCCATCTGCACCCGGGCGATGGTGGCGGCCGACGCCTTGTTGGCCACCCCGTTCACCACCCGCGACACGGTGGCGATGGACACACCGGCATGTGCCGCCACGGCGGAGATCGAGACGCTGTCCCGGGCGCCCGGCGCCGCAGCTGAAGCGCGGCTGTCGCCGGGCATTGCGGGGGGCTTGCGGGTTGGTCGGGCCATATTAGGGATTACGCGAATTGCGCATTATCCGCGCTCGGTTCAAAATTTTAGGTAAACGTTTTCCCTTCACCATCCTTCAACCAGCTGGAGACACACATGAAGATCCGAAAGACCCTGCAATCCCTGGTGGCGGCGGCGGCCACCACCCTCGCCATGGGCCAGGCCATGGCCCAGGAACTGGTCGTCTGGCACGACCTGGGCGACAACGGCATCAAGTGGTTCCAGGCCATGGGCGCCGAGTTCGCCAAGGTTCGCCCGGGTGTCACCATCAAATCGATCAGTTACCCCACCGACCAGTGGTTCGGCCGCTCGATCTCGGCGCTCAACACCGACACCGCGCCGGACCTGCTGTTCAACAACTACGAGCGCGTGATCCGCGTGGCCGACCAGACCGGCAAGCTGATGGACCTCAAGCCGGTGCTCGCGTCCGTGGCCGACAAGGCTTTCCTGACCGAGGACGACCTGCGCGTGGCCACGCACGGCCCCAAGATGATCATCCTGCCGATCCAGCGCGTGCAGATGGGCTTCGGCGTGCGCAAGAGCTGGCTCGACAAGGTCGGCGAGAAGTTCCCCGCCACCTGGTCCGACGTGCAGCGCGTGGCGGTCAAGTTCCGCGACAACGACCCCGACGGGGACGGCAAGGCCAACACCTTCGGCATGGCGCTGGAAGCCGCCAAGCCGCGCGATCTGATCCATATGATCGACCTGTTCCTGTTCGGCTCCGGCTTGCGCAACACCCTGGTGGACCCGAGCGGCAAGGTGGTGGTCGACGAACCCGCGCGCGCCAGGGTGCTGGAGGAAGTGCTCAAGGCATTCACCGAATACAAATACGTGGCACCCGACACCATCAACCACTCTTTCCCGGAGATGTACCAGGTGATCGAAGGCGGCAAGGCCGGCATGTTCCGCGTCGGCGACTGGAACGTCAAGAAGTGGGATACCGCGGCTGTCCTCAATGGCGACTTCCTGGTCGGCCCGTGGCCGGCTTTCGATGGCCGCAAGAACTCGGTCGTGATCGGCGGCATGCGCGGCGTGGCGGTGCCCGAGAATTCGCCCAACAAGGCGGTCGCAGTGGAGTTTGCCAAGTTCATGCTCGGCAAGCAGGCACAGCAGGCCTCGCTGGACAACGTGGGTTCCGGCGTGCGCAAGGACCTCGACCTGTCGGCCCTGTCGGAGCGCCAGCGGTATTTTGCGATGGCCAACCACAACCTGTCGGCGTACGACTTCCCCGAGTCCGTCCACCTCTGGTACCCCGAGCTGGAGGCCGCCTACCACCGCAAGCTGCTCGGAGCGCTGGCCAAGCCGCCAGCGAACTGGAAGGCCTTCATCGCCGAGACCGCCGGCGAGATGCGCGAACTGCAGGCCAAGCTGGCCGCGGCCAAGAAGTAGGCCCGGCCGCAAGCGCACATGGCGAGCGTCGAACTGCGGCAGGTCACCAAGTCCTACGACGGCAAGACCACCGTCATCCACGGTATCGACCTGGAAATCGCCCACGGCGAGATGGTGGTCTTCGTCGGGCCGTCGGGTTGCGGCAAGAGCACGCTGTTGCGCATGGTCGCCGGGCTCGAGGGCATCAGCGGCGGCGAGGTGTTCATCGACGGACAACGCGTGAACGACGTGCCACCGCGCAGCCGCGACATCGCCATGGTGTTCCAGGACTACGCGCTGTACCCGCACAAGAGCCTGTACGACAACATGGCCTTCGGACTGCGCCTGCGCAAGACACCCGAGGACGAGATCCGCCGCCGCGTCATGGACGCCGCGCGCCTGCTGCGCATCGACCACATGCTGGAGCGCAAGCCGGCGGCCCTGTCGGGCGGCCAGCGCCAGCGCGTAGCCATCGGACGCGCGATCGTGCGCCAGCCCAAGGTATTCCTGTTCGACGAGCCGCTGTCCAACCTGGACGCACAGCTGCGCGCGGAAATGCGCACCGAGATCAAGAAGCTGCACCAGCGCCTGGGTGCGACCATCATCTACGTGACCCACGACCAGGTCGAGGCCATGACGCTGGCCGACCGCATCGCCGTGCTCAGCGCGGGCCACAAGGTGCAATACGCCACGCCGCACGACATCTACAACACGCCGGCTGCGCTGTTCGTGGCCGGTTTCACCGGCTCACCGCCGATGAACCTGGTGCCCTGCCGCATCGACGACGGCCGGGCCCTGCTGGGTGACACGGCGATCGCCTTGCCGGAAACCCTGGTGCGGCATGCGCGATCGGCCATGACCCACACCTTCGGCATCCGCCCCGAGAACATCGGCTTGACCGACGACGGCGGAGTGGCGGTTTCTGCCAGCGTGGTGATCACCGAGCCGCTGGGAGCGGAGACCCTGGTCACCTTCAAGGTCGGTGACAGCGAGCTGGTGGCCCGCTGCAGCGCGTCTTTCCACCAGCCACCCGGCACCGCGATGCCGATCTACCTGGCACCGACAGCCATGCACCTGTTCGACCGGGAATCCGGCCGCGCCCTGCGATGACCACCCTGGCGCTGCAACCGCCCCGGGCGCCTCCGATCGGCGTGTTCTGGCTGTTCGTGCTGCCCTTTGCCGCACTGACGGCGGTGTTCGGTATCTGGCCGATCCTGCTGTCGATCCAGACCTCGTTCACCCAGTCCGCCAGCGCGCTCAAGCCCAACCCGACCTGGGTCGGGCTGGCCAACTATGTGGCGATCTTTGCCGACCCGGTGTTCGTGGCCTCCTTGTGGCGCACCCTGCTCTACACGCTGCTGGCCGTCACCAGCACCATCGGGCTGGCCCTGCTGTACGCGCTGCTGCTGAACTCGCCCCTGGTCGGGGGCGGGCGCACCTTCTTCAAGGTGGCGGTGTTCCTGCCGGTGGTCACGCCCGACATCGCCGGCTACGTGGTGTGGCGGTGGCTCTACGACCAGAGCTTCGGCGCGCTGAACATGGCGCTCACCGCGCTGCACCTGCCCACCTTCGGCGGCCTGGCCTCGACCTCCACGGTGCTGCAGGCGGTGCTAGTGGCGGAGTTGTGGCACCACCTGGGCTTCTACGTCGTAATCTTCCTGGCCAACCTGGCCCTGATGGACAAGGGCCAGATGGAGGCCGCCGAGATCGACGGCGCCACGAACCTGCAGAAGTTCTGGCATGTGGTGCTGCCGCAGCTGCGCCCGGCGCTGCTGGTCAACAGTGTCTACGCACTGATCCAGTACCTCAAGACCTTCACCGTCGTGGCGGTGATGACCAAGGGCGGCCCCAACGACGCGACCAACTTCCTGAGTTATTACGCCTACCAGCTGTTCGACCAGGGACGCTACGGCGAAGCCACCGCCATGGCCAGCGTGCTGTTCGCGATCGTGGTCGTGCTGGCGGCCGGCCTGATGCGGGCGCAGCGACGCGCGTCGGCCCACTGACATGCACAAGTCCCCGATCTGGCTGAAGGTGCTGGCCTGGAGCGTCGCGCTGGCGGTGTCCTTCGTCTGCCTGTACCCCTACTACTGGATGCTGGTGAGTGCCTTTCGCAGCAGCCAGGCCATCCTGTCCTCGCCACTGCGGCCCTGGCCGGAGTCGCTCTCGCTGTACGTGCTGCGCGAGATCGCCAGTGTCGGCGGCACGCCCTTGTGGCGCTACGCGCTCAATTCCATGCTGATCACCGTCGCATCGACCGTGCTGGGAATCATGGTCACCGCATTGGGGGCCTATGCCCTGGTGCGCCGGCCCGCCTTCTGGCTGTTCCGCCTGCTGCGCGCGTCTTTCATGGTGACCATCATGTATCCCTACATGCTGCTGGTGATACCGGTCTATATCGTGATGTACAAGGTGGGCCTGCTGGGCAGCTACAGCGGCATCATCCTGTTCCTGGCGCTGGGGCCGATCCAGTTCTTCCTGTTCGAGCAGTTCTTCCAGACCATTCCCAGGTCGGTCCTCGAGGCCGCGGTGATCGACGGCGCGAACGAGGCGCAGATCCTGTTCTCGGTGGTGATGCCGCTGGCCATGCCGGTGGTGGCCACCGCGTCCATCATCACCTTCCTGCTCAACTGGGCGCAGTGGCTGCCGGTACTGGTGGTCTCGCGTTCGCCCGACACCTACACCCTGCCGGTGGCGCTGATCAACCTCAACGGCGAGCTCGGTGTCAACTTCCAGGGCATCATGGCCTTGTCGGTTCTCATCACCATTCCCGTCACCCTGTTCTTCCTGATCGCCCAGCGCCGTGTCATGTCCGGCATGACCGCCGGCGCGGTAAAGGGCTGAGCCTGCCGCACCACCATCATGCAATCGCTGTCAGCCGAATCCCGCCGCGACGCCCACGCATTCGACCGCATGCTGCAGTCCGGCGTCGCCATGGCGCGCACCCGCAGCCTGGCCTGGCTCGCAGCGATGCAGGCGCCGGGCGAACCTGCGGGTGTGCTGCGCATCAGCGCTGCCCACGACGCCGCGCGCTGGCCGGGAATGCTGCTGCCCGGCACCTACAACGGCACCATGGCGCGCGCGCTGCTTGGCGCCCTGCCGGCTGCTGGCAGCCCCGAGACCAAGGCGCTGGTGCGCTGGCTGCTGGCGCAGCGCCGTGCGGATGGGGTATTCCGCATCCAGGGCATGCGCGACGACACCGTTTTCAAGAAGCCCGACCTGGCCGAAACCTGGGGCTACATCGACTTCCATGTCACCAACTACAGCCTGGGTGCCATCGCCTGCCTGGAGCCGGAAGAGCGTCCCGAGCTGGCGTTTGCGC
>JANMZX010000575.1:0-2179 GCA_031383745.1 Rhodoferax sp.
GGTTGTTTCGCCTACAGCCCGGTCGAGGGCGCCGCCGCCAATGCCCTGCCCGGAATGCTGCCGGCTGAACTACGCGAGGAGCGCCGCGCGCGTTTCATGGCCGTGGCAGAGGAGGTGTCTGCACAGCGCCTGCAAAGGCGCATTGGCGCCACGATGCAGGTGCTGGTGGACGTTGCACCGGGCCTTGGCCGCAAGGGCGGCACCGGCCGCAGTTATGCCGATGCGCCCGAGATCGACGGTGTGGTGCGGCTGCTGCCACCCGAGAAGATCAGCAAGACCTTCAAGGTCGGAGAATTCACCAAGGCGAAGGTTGTCGGCACGCAGGGCCACGACCTCGTGGCGGTGCCAATTTGATCTTGCCCTGCGTCGGGTGCAGGCAAAAAAAAGCCGCTGGCAAACCAGCGGCTTTTCATATCAACCCCATATCAACACATTAACATGGTGCCCAGGAAGGGACTCGAACCCCCACGAAGTTACTCGCTAGTACCTGAAACTAGTGCGTCTACCAATTCCGCCACCTGGGCATTTCAGGAAAGAAGGAGAGTGTATCAAAAATATTAGCCCAACCAGCGCGTTGCTGGACGAAGTTGAAGGAACCATACAGGGTCATCGTGATGGCCATGGATTCGTGTCGCGTGATGACGGTGAGTCGGATATCTATCTGCCGCCCAACGAGATGCGTGCCGTGCTGCACAAGGACCGTGTCAAGGTGCGCATCGTGCGCAGCGACCGCAAAGGCCGCCCCGAAGGGCGCGTGGTCGAAATCGTGGAACGCCCGCGCCAGCCCATCATCGGGCGGCTGCTGCAGGAAGGCGGCGTGTGGCTGGTGGCACCGGAGGACAAGCGTTACGGCCAGGACGTTCTGATCCCCAAGGGCGCCACCGGCACGGCCAAGCCGGGCCAGGTGGTGGTGGTCGAACTGGTCGAGCCGCCGGCGCTTTACGGGCAGCCGGTGGGCCGCGTCAAGGAGGTGCTGGGGGAGATCGACGACCCGGGCATGGAGATCGAGATCGCGGTGCGCAAGTACAGCGTGCCGCATGAGTTCTCCGACGGCTGTATCGCGCTGGCGCGTTCGCTGCCTGACAAGGTGCGTGCACAGGACAAGAAGCACCGCATCGACCTGAGCGACGTCGCTCTGGTGACGATCGACGGCGAGGACGCGCGCGATTTCGACGATGCGGTCTACTGCGAACCATCGACCCAGGGCAAAGGCAAGAGCGCGGTCAAGGGATGGCGCCTGCTGGTGGCAATTGCCGATGTCAGCCACTATGTCGAGACCGGGTCGGCCATCGACATTGACGCCTACGACCGGGCCACCAGCGTCTACTTCCCGCGCCGCGTCATCCCGATGCTGCCCGAGAAACTCTCCAACGGCCTGTGTTCGCTCAATCCCGAGGTGGAGCGGCTGTGCATGGTGTGCGACATGTTCGTAGCGTCCACCGGCGACGTCACGGCCTACCAGTTCTACCCTGCCGTGATGTGGAGCCATGCGCGGTTCACCTACACCGAGGTGGCAGCGATCCTGGCCAACACCAAGGGCCCGGAGGCCGTCAGGCGCAAGGACCGGATCGCGGACCTGCTCAACCTGCACGACGTGTACCGGGCATTGCTCGCCTCGCGCAACAAGCGCGGTGCGGTCGATTTCGAGACCGTCGAGACGCAGATCGTGTGCGACGAGAGCGGCCGTATCGAGAAGATCGTGCCGCGCACCCGCAACGACGCCCACAAGCTGATCGAGGAGGCCATGCTGGCGGCCAACGTCTGCAGCGCCGACTTCATACTGCAGAGCAAGCACCCGGGCCTGTACCGCGTGCACGAAGGCCCTACGCCCGAGAAGAAGGAGATCCTTCGCAGCTATCTCAAGGCCACCGGTGTGGCCTTGAGCATCAGCGATGACCCGAGCCCGGGTGAGTTCCAGGCGATTGCCGCGGCCACGCGTGACCGGCCCGACGCGCAGCAGATCCATTCCATGCTGCTGCGGTCGATGCAGCAGGCGATCTACACGCCCACGAACAGCGGGCACTTCGGCCTGGCGTTCGAGGCCTACACCCATTTCACCAGTCCCATCCGGCGTTATCCGGATTTGCTGGTGCACCGGGTCATCAAGGCCATCCTGGGCAAGACGCGGTACCAGTTGCCAGTCTTGCCGACGCCCGGCGAAGCACACGCCAAGTTGTCG
>JANMZX010000582.1:0-1804 GCA_031383745.1 Rhodoferax sp.
GCCGCGGCATTCGCGCCCTTTGACCTGGCCTGGCTGGAGGAGCCGCTGCCCGCGGAAGACGTGGCCGGCCACCGGCAGCTGCGCGAACACACCACCATCCCGGTGGCGGTGGGCGAGTCGATGTACCACCTGAGCCAGTTCCGGGAATACCTGGAGCAGGGGGCCTGCAGCATCGTGCAGCCCGATGTGGCGCGGATCGGCGGCATCACGCCCTGGGTCAAGGTGGCGCACCTGGCCGAGGGTTTCGACGTGCCGGTGTGCCCGCATTTCCTGATGGAGCTGCACGTGAGCCTGTGTGCCGGTGTGTCCAACGCCGCCTGGGTCGAATACATCCCGCAGCTCGACGACATCACCACCAGCCGCATCCGGGTCGAGAACGGTTTCGCGTATCCGCCCGGCAATCCGGGGCTGGGTATCGAATGGGACTGGCCTGTCATCGGCAGGCGGCAAAATGCGGATCTGACACTCGACAAGGAGACGACATGAGATTGCAGGGCAAGACGGCGCTGGTCACGGCTGCCGGGCAGGGTATCGGCAGGGCCAGCGTGCTGGCCATGGCGGCGCAGGGCGCGCAGGTGCTGGCCACCGACGTAAACCCGGTGCTGCTCGCTGCGTATGCCGGGGTGGCCAATGTGCGCACGGAGGTGCTCGACGTGATGGACAAGGCGGCGATCCGCTCCATCGTCGCAGGCATGCCGCGTATCGATGTGTTGTTCAACTGCGCCGGGTATGTGCACAACGGCAGCATCCTGCAGGCCAGCGACGACGACTGGGACTTCGCCTTCAACCTCAACGTGCGCTCCCAGTTCTGGATGATCCAGGCGGTGGTGCCGCGGATGCTGGAGGCCGGCGGCGGCAGCATCATCAACATGGCCAGCGTGGCCAGCAGCATCAAGGGCCTGCCGAACCGTTTTGTCTATGGTGCCAGCAAGGCGGCCGTGATCGGCCTGACCAAGGCCGTGGCGGCGGACTTCGTGGCCAAGGGCATCCGCTGCAACGCCATCGCGCCCGGCACGGTGGATACGCCCTCGCTGGGCGACCGCATCAACAGTTATGCCGATCCGGTGCAGGCGCGCAAGGACTTCGTGGCACGCCAGCCGATGGGCCGCCTGGCGCAGGCCGAGGAAATCGCACCGGTCATCGTCTACCTGGCCAGCGACGAGTCGGTATTCGCCACCGGCCAGGTGTTTTCAGTCGACGGAGGCATGACGATATGAACCAGCTCGACATGGCGGGCCGCCACGCGGTGATCACCGGCGGTGCCACCGGGCTCGGCTACGCTATTGCCCAGCGCATGCTGGCCTCGGGCGCCCGGGTGACGTTGTGGGACCGTGACGCTGCTGCCGCAGCCAAAGCCTGCGCCCAGCTCGGCGCGCAGACGGCCTGGGTGGCGGTGGATGTGGGCGACCACGCCTCGGTGGTGGCGGCGGTCGCCAGGACGCTGGCACTGGCCCCCGCGGTCGATGCACTGGTCAACAGCGCCGGCATCACCGGGCCCAACACCAAGGTCTGGGACTACCCGGTGGACGACTGGGGCCGGGTGATGCAGGTCAACCTGAACGGCCTGTTCTATTGCTGCCGCGAACTGGTGCCCCACATGCGCATGCGCAACTACGGCCGCATCGTCAACATCGCGTCGGTCGCGGGCAAGGACGGCAACCCGAACGCCAGCGCCTACAGCGCCAGCAAGGCCGCCGTGATGGCGCTGACCAAGTCGCTCGGCAAGGAACTGGCCGACACCGGCGTGCGGGTCAACTGCGTGACCCCGGCGGCGGTGAAGACCGCGATCTTCGACCAGATGAGT
>JANMZX010000640.1:0-27019 GCA_031383745.1 Rhodoferax sp.
CCAACCGCGACCTGATCGTCGTGCGCAACTGCGTGATGCTGCTGGCCACGATGGTGGTGGTGGTGAACTTTGTCGTCGACGTGTTGTACGCCATCATCGACCCCCGGGTGAAGGCCAGCGACATATGAGCACCCCGGCCAACCCGCTGGCGCGAGTTGCACCGGGCGGCGGCGCGCCGTCGTTCCTGCGGCGTGCAGCAGGCCACCGCAGTTTCGTGTCCGGCGCGATCCTGACGGCACTATTGGTCCTGGCCGCAGCCTTGTCGCTGGTCTGGACCCCGTGGTCACCGTACGAGATCGACATGGCATCCAAGCTGCAGCCCCCGAGCGCTGCCCACTGGCTGGGCACCGATCCCTTCGGACGCGACGTCACCTCGCTGCTGCTCGTTGGCGCGCGCAACTCCATCCTGGTGGGGGTGATCGCGGTCAGCATCGGTCTGCTGGCGGGTACTGCCCTGGGCCTGCTCGCCGCGGCGCGGCGCGGCTGGGTCGAGGAAGCCATCATGCGGCTGTCGGATTTCACCTTCGCCTTCCCGGCCATCCTCTCCGCCATCATGATGACTGCCGTCTTCGGCGCCGGTATCGTGAACTCGATCGTGGCCATCGGCATCTTCAACATACCGACCTTCGCCCGGATCACCCGCGCCTCGGCCAACGCCTTGTGGTCGCGCGAATTCGTCCTGGCTGCGCGCGCCTGCGGCAAAGGCCCCTGGCGCATCACCTTCGACCATGTGCTGCCCAACATCCTCTCTGTCCTGACGGTGCAGGTCACGATCCGCTTTGCCATCGCCATCCTCGCCGAGGCCGCGCTGTCCTACCTGGGGCTGGGTACGCAACCACCACAGCCGTCGTGGGGCCGCATGCTCGCCGAGGCGCAGTCACTGCTGTTCCAGGCGCCGCTGCTCGCGGTGTTCCCGGGTGTTGCGATCGCGCTGGCTGTGCTCGGTCTGAACCTGCTCGGCGACGGACTGCGCGACCTGATGGACCCCCGCCTGGCGCGCAAGCGGTAGACCCGGATGCTCGACGTCTCCAACCTCCACGTGCACCTGCAGACACAACGCGGGCCTGCAGAGGCCATCCGCGGCGTCAGCTTCAAATTGCAGCGCGGCGACAGCCTGGGCCTGGTCGGCGAATCCGGTTGCGGCAAATCGATGACCGCGATGGCGCTGATGGGACTGCTTCCCGAAAGCGCCACGGTCAGCGGCAGCATCCGCCTCGACGGCCAGGAACTGGTCGGCCAGCCCGACGCCGTGCTGCGCCACCTGCGCGGCAACCGGATCGGGATGATCTTCCAGGAGCCCATGACGGCCCTCAACCCGGTGCACACCATCGGCGACCAGGTCGCGGAGCCGCTGCGGCTGCACCGCGGGTTGACGCGCCAGGCCGCACGCGCGCGCTCGATCACCCTGCTGGAGCGCGTCGGCATCCCGAATGCGGCCGGCCGGGTGGATGCCTACCCCCACCAGTTCTCGGGTGGGCAACGCCAGCGGATCACGATCGCCATGGCGCTCGCCTGCGAGCCGGACCTGCTGATTGCCGACGAGCCAACCACGGCGCTGGACGTCACGATCCAGGGGCAGATCCTGGACCTGATCCACGATCTGGTCCAGGAACGGTCGATGGCACTGCTGCTCATCTCGCACGACCTGGGCGTGATCGCGCAGAACGTGCGGCGCATGATCGTCATGTACGGCGGCAGTGTGGTCGAAAGCGGCCCGACGACACAGGTGTTCGGGCACATGGCGCACCCCTACACGCGCGGGCTCTTCGGCGCCCGGCCGCGTCTGGGTGCGAGGGCCGGTACCCGCCTCACCACGATCGAGGGCACGGTGCCCGAACTGGTGGACCTGCCCCGAGGCTGTGCGTTCTCCGACCGCTGCGCCTGGGCCCGGGCCAGTTGCATCGACACCCGACCCGATGTGACCGCACTCGGTGCAGGGCACGAGGCGAGTTGCCTGCGCCTGGACGCGGTGCGCGCAGGAGCCCCGGCATGACCGACACCCTGCTGGAGGTCGACCAGGTCACGCGCACCTACACGCTGCCGCGCGAGACCCTGTTTGGCCGGCCGCCCGTGGTGCACGCCCTGCAAGGTGTCAGTTTCGCCGTCCGGACCGGCCACAGCCTGGGCATCGTGGGCGAATCGGGCTCCGGCAAGTCCACGCTGGCCCGACTGGTCATGGCGCTGGAGCCACCGACGTCCGGCAACGTGCGCATTCTCGGGAGCGACATGGCGACGCTGGATGCGCCCGCCCTGCGCCTCGCCCGGCGCGACTTCCAGATGGTGTTCCAGGATCCGTACGGATCGCTCGACCCGCGTCAGACCGTCGAGCGCATCGTGACCGAACCCCTGCAGGCCCAGGGCGAGACGACACCCGCGCAGTGGCACCGGCAGGCCGGCGAGGTGCTTGCCTCGGTGGGGCTGCGCGCGACCGACATGGACAAGTACCCGCATGAGTTCTCTGGCGGCCAGCGCCAACGCATCGCGATCGCGCGCGCGCTGATCACGCGGCCCCGCCTGATCGTGGCCGACGAACCGGTGAGTGCGCTCGATGTGTCGGTGCAGGCGCAGGTACTCAACCTTATGCAGGACCTGCAGCAGCAGTTCGGTGTCACCTACCTGTTGATCAGCCACGACCTGGCCGTGGTCGACCACCTGTGCGCCGAGGTGGCGGTGATTTTCCAGGGGCGCATCGTCGAGCAGGGTAGCCCGCTCACGCTGTTCCGGAACGCCGCCCACCCCTATACACGCGCACTGCTCGACGCGGTGCCGCGCATGGAGCCACGCCGGGCCGACGAGACGCGGCGGCGCACCGCGTCGGTGGCACCACGACCGCAATTGGCCGGGGGCTGCCCGTATGCCCACCGCTGTGAATACGCGCAGCCTCGGTGCGATACCGCGCGGCCGGAACTGCGCGCCCTGGTGCAGGGTCATCTCGTTGCGTGCCACTTTCCGCAGTCCGCCAGCATGCCGGCGTCCGATGCGCAATCCATGCAGCGAGCCCAAGATGCCATGCCGGCAGCCGGGCCGGCGCCGCGATAGTGCTATTGTTGCGACCTGTGCTTGGCAATCACCCCCTCCTCCAGGCCGTCTTTGAAAGGAACCCTGACCATGGTCTCACGCCGCTCCGTACTCACCTCCGCCGTTGCCGGTGCCGCTCTCTCGACGGGCCCGCTGGCCGCGTATGCGCAATCCAGGAAGGACACCATGGTGCTCGGCATGGCGCTGGAACCGGCGCCGGGGCTCGATCCCACCACTGGTGCGGCAGCCGCGATCGCGGAGATCACGCTGTACAACATCTTCGAGACGCTCACCAAGATCAACGGCGACGGCAGTGTCACGCCCTTGCTGGCCGAGCGCTGGGAGATCTCCCCCGACCTGCGCACCTACACCTTCTTCCTGCGCCGGGGGGTCAAGTTCCAGAACGGTGAGCCGTTCAACGCGCAAAGCGTCAAGTTCAGCTTCGATCGTGCTGGCGGCGAGAAAAGCACCAACAAGGACAAGCGCACCTTCGCCAACCTGAGCACGCAGGTGGTCGACGAGCACACGGTGGTGCTGATCAACAAGGAAATCGATCCCAACCTGCCCTTCGTGCTTGGCCAGGCTACGGCGGCCCTCATCGAGCCCAAGAGCGCCGACGCAAACGCCACCAAGCCCGTGGGCACCGGGCCGTACAAGCTGGATGCATGGGCCAAGGGCTCGTCCCTCACGCTGAGCAAGTGGGACGGTTACCGCAACCGCAGCCTGGCCAAGATCAACAAGGTGGTATTCAGGTTCATCGCGGATCCAGCCGCGCAGGCCGCGGCACTGCTCGCTGGCGACGTGGACGCGTTTCCCCGCATCGGCACCCGCGTGATTCCGCAATTCGAGAAGAACCCGCAGTTCCAGGTCATCCGTGGCGCGTCGCTGGCAAAGACGATTGTGGCGATGAACAGCAAGCGCAAACCACTGGACGATGTGCGTGTGCGCCGCGCGATCCTTGCGGCAATCGACCGCAAGGCCTTCATCGAAGGCGCTGCAGACGGCCTGGGTGCGCCCATCGGCAGCCACTACGCCAAGGGCCTGGCCGGCTTCATCGACACCACCGGCATCAATCCGTACGACGTCGAGAAAGCCAAGAAGCTGCTGGCCGAGGCGGGTGTCAAGACGCCACTGGAACTGACCATGACGCTGCCGCCGCCGCCCTATGCGCGCCAGGGTGGCGAGGTGATCGTGGCGCAACTGGCCAAGGTGGGTATCACGGTGAAGGTGCAGAACGTCGAATGGGCACAGTGGCTCAGCAACACCTATGGCGGGCCGAACAACTACGACCTATCGATCATTTCGCACGTCGAGCCGTTCGATCTGGGCAACTACGCCAAATCCGACTACTACTGGGGCTACCAGTCCAAGGAGTTCAGCGCCCTGTTCGACAAGATCAAGAACACCGGCAACGCGGCCGAGCGCATCAGGCTGCTGGGCGACGCGCAGAAGTTCCTGGCCACGGATGCGGCCAACGGCTTCATGTACCAGCCGCAGTTCCCGACCGTCGCGAAGAAGGCGGTCAAGGGCCTGTGGAAGGAGATGCCGATCTTCGCCAACGACCTGAGCGCGCTGTCCTGGGGCTGATCCACACGCCGCATGACCGACTTGTATGCGCTGCAGGCGCGCGAATTGCTGGCCGGCTTCCGCAGGGGAGAATTTTCCCCGGTGGACGCCATGGAATCGGTGCTGGCGCGCATCGCGCAGTGGGAGCCGCACCTATGCGCCACCTACCTGCTGCGGCCGGAGCGCGCCCTGGAGCAGGCGCGCGAATCGCAACGGCGCTGGCACAGCGGCGCGCCCTGCGGCCCGCTGGATGGTGTGCCTGTCACCATCAAGGAGAACATCGCCACCGCCGGTGACCCGATGCCTTCGGGCACCGCGGCGTCGAAGCTGCCGCTTGCGCCATTTGACGCGCCTCCGGCGGCGCGGTTGCGCGAGGCGGGGGCCATCATGGTCAGCAAGACCACCATGCCCGACTACGGCATGTTGTCTTCGGGCCTGTCGAGTTTTCACCCGCTCGCGCGCAACCCCTGGAACCTGCGCAAGACGCCGGGCGGCTCCAGCGCCGGCGCCGGCGCCGGCGCGGCGGCGGGCTACGGGCCACTGCACATCGGCACCGACATCGGCGGCTCCTTGCGGCTGCCCGCCGGCTGGTGCGGCATTTTCAGTCTCAAGCCGAGCAACGGACGCATCCCGATAGACCCGCCGTACACCGGCCGCGCCGCCGGGCCGATGACACGCACCGTGGCCGACGCCGCGCTGATGATGCAGGTGTTGTCGCTGCCCGATGCGCGCGACAGCATGTGCCTGCCGTTCCAGGCCATAGCCTGGGAGAGCGCCGACGCTGGCGTGGACCGGCTGCGCGGCCTGCGCATCGGCCTGTTGATGGACGCGGGTTGTGGCCTGCCGGTGGAACCCGACATCGCGCAGGCGGTGCTGGCCGCGGCCCGGTTGCTCGAACAGGCGGGTGCGATCGTCGAGCCGATGCAGCCCTTCATGACGCCTGCCATGCTCGACGGCCTGGACCACTTCTGGCGCATGCGTTCCTGTGTCGACCTGGCTGCACTGGATCCGCAGGACAAAGCCCGGGTACTGCCGTACATCCGCACCTGGGCCGACAGCGCGATGGGCATGAGCCCGACCCAGGTGTTTGTCGCCGCCACCCAGAGCCATGTGACCCGAGTGAGCAGTGTGCTGGGCTGCAGCGCCTACGACTACATCCTGTCGCCTACCTCTCCGGTGCATGCCGCGCCGGCCGAAGACCCCTCGCCCACCAACGACCCGCTGCGTGGGCTGGAGCATATCGGCTTCACCGTGCCCTACAACATGTCGGAACAGCCGGCAGCGTCGATCAACTGCGGCTATTCGGCATCCGGCATGCCGATCGGACTGCAGATCGCCGGCCAGCGATTTGACGATCTCGGCGTGTTGCAGGTGGCACACGCCTTCGAGTTGCTGCGCGGTCCGCAGCTTCCCTGGCCCGAACCACCCGCCGCCGAGCGCTAGGGAACAGACCGATGCTGGCCGACAGCCTGGGCAACCCGGTCCACCTGCAAGACCCAGCCAGCCTGGGCGCGCTCAACGATTTCGTCGAAGGGTTCATCTCCTGCGAGGCCCGTGTGGCCAACATACTGCAGGTCGGTGACAGCGACCACAGCGCCATCGTGCAGGCCGCCTGCGCAGCGCTGCACATGTTCGCGGAATCCCCGGACGGGCCGGTCCATGCGCGCCCGTTCATCGCGAGGGCGCTACGGAACTGCACCCGCGCCTCCGAGCGCGAGCAGCGTTTCGTGGCGGCTGTCGCGGCCTGGGTCGCGGGTGACCTGGCACGCGCTGCCGCGCTGCATGAGGAGCAGGCGCGTGCCTGTCCGCGCGACCTGGTGTCGATCAAGCTCGGGCAGTACCACCTGTTCAACCGGGGCGATGCCGCCGGCATGTTGCGCCTGGCATTGGCGGCGCTGCCGCATGCCTCCGACGTGCCCCACCTGCACGGCATGGCGGCGTTCGCCTGGGAACAGTGCCATCTGCTGCAGGCGGCGGAGGCGGCCGCGCGCAGGGCCCTCGCCATGTGCCACACGGAACCCTGGGCGCAACACGCGCTGGCCCACGTGATGCTGACCCAGGGGCGACTGCACGAGGGGCTGCAGTTCATGCGCGAGGCCAGCCCGGGCTGGGTCGGCCTCAACTCGTTCATGGTCACCCACAACTGGTGGCACCTGGCCCTGTTCGCCCTGGAACTCGACCGCGACGAGGAGGTGCTGCGCGTGTACGACGAGCAGGTCTGGGGCGTCGTCAAGGCGTATTCACAGGACCAGATCGGCGCAGTCTCCCTGCTGGCCCGGCTGGAGCTTGCCGGCGTCGACGTCGGCGCGCGCTGGCAGGATGTCGCCGACCATCTGCTGCCTCGGGTGCACGACCATGTGCTGCCGTTCCTGGACCTGCAGTACCTTTATGGCCTGGCGCGCGCCGGACGTGCCGAGGCCAGCACGATGCTGGGCAGCATCGAGGCGCATTGCATCGGCATTGCACCGGCACAGACCAGCGATCCGGATGCCACCGAGATCGACGACGTCTGGCTGCGGGTCTGCCTGCCGGCCAGCCGCGGGCTGGTGGCGCATGCCCAGGGCCGCCATGCCGAAGCGGTGGAAGAACTTGGCACCGCGATGCCGCGCCTGCTGGAGATCGGTGGCAGCCATGCGCAGCGCGACCTGTTCGCGCAGATCCACCTCGACGCGCTGGCGCGCTGCGGCAACTGGGGCGCAGCGCAGCAACTGCTGCAGCCGCTTGTCAACGCGCAGCCGCAGTCCCGGCGCCTGCGCCGGCAGGCGGCGCAGGTCTACCTGCAGCTGGGGTTGGGCGCGGTGGCACAGGGCATGGTTGCGCGCCCCTGAGCTACTGGCCGTGCTTCAGTCCTCGTCCGGTTTGACGATCACGACCGGCACCTGGGCGGCGTGCAGCACCTCGTTGGACACCGAACCAAGCAGGGCGCTGCGCATGGCGCTGATGCCGCGCGCACCCATGACGATCATGTCGCAGCCAAAGCGCTCGCCGATATCGACGATGGTGTGGGCCGGGTCGCCGGTGGCGATCTCGCGTTCGTAGACGACACCCTCCGCCATCAGCAGCGCCTCGGCCTTTTCAAGGGTGTCGACGCCGGCTGCCGTGCTGACCTGCCTGAGCACCTCGCCGTCCGGTGCAACCACCATCTCGTACAAGGTCGCCGGCTCCTGCACGTTGGCCAGGACCAGGCTGCCCGACAGCCCCTGTTGCAGCAGGCTCACAGCCAGGCGGACGGCCTTGAGCGACAGGTCCGAGCCGTCCACAGGCAGCAGTATCTTCATGGTTCTTCTCCAGCAGTGGTGGGGCCCGCGGGCCGATGGCGCCAGCATACGCGTTAATGCGCGGCGGGTCTTGACCCGGCGCAAGCGGCGCACCGCCCGGCCAGTCCGGACGGTCGCCGATGCGCCACGGATAATCCGCCGATGTCGCAACTGATCCTGATCCCCGGCCTGGCCTCCGACGCCGTGATGTGGCGTGCGCAGCTCGCCGCCTTGCCCGCGCATTGCCAGCCCCATGTGACCGATGTGCATACCCGCCACACCACGATCGAATCGATGGCGCAGGCGCTGCTGGCCGAGCACCCGGATCAACTGGTGCTGTGTGGCGCCTCGATGGGTGGCATCGTGGCAATGGAAGCCGTACGCCAGGCACCGGGCCGCGTCCGGGGGCTGGCATTGCTGGGCACCAATGCACGGCCGGAGACCGACGACATGCGCACGCTGCGCGGGGCGGCGATCGCGTTCTTCGAGCAGGGCCGTGCACTGGAGGTGCTGCGCGTCAATCTGCCGCTGGCGTTCCATGCCAGCCGCGCCCGCGACGTCGCGCTCACGCAGACCTACCTGGATTTCGTGATGGCCGCCGGCGCGGAGCAACTGGTGCGCCAGAACCGCGCCATCATGGCCCGTCCCGATGCCAGGCTGCATCTGGCCAGCGTTCGCTGCCCGGTGCTCGTGATGTGCGGCGATTCGGACCAGTTGACGCCGCTGGAGTGTTCGCGCGAAATCGTGGCCCTGGTGCCGCATGCCGAACTGGTGGTCGTGCCGGAGTGCGGCCACATGCTCACCATGGAGCAGCCCGAGGCCGTCAACAGCCGCCTGCTGGCCTGGCTGCAGGCTCTGCCAGGCGCCACGCGCTGACAGCGCCTACGCGGCCAGTTTCTGCTCGCGCACCTTGTCCATGAGCCGGCGCAACACCGACGGCTCGACGAATTTGTCGACCTCGCCACCCAGCACCGCGATTTCCCGCACGAAGGTGCTCGAGATGAACTGGTATTTGTCGCTGGGTGTGAGGAACACGGTTTCCACGTCCGGCATCAGCGAACGGTTCATGCCAGCGAGCTGGAATTCATAGTCGAAGTCGGTCACCGCCCGCAAACCGCGCACCATGGCCTTGGCGCCACGCGCCACGACGAAGTCGCGCATCAGGCCGTCGAAACTCTCGACCGTCACATGGAGATAGGGCTTGACCACTTCCCGGGCCATGTCGACCCGTTCCTGCAGGCTGAACATCGCCTTCTTGTGGTGGCCGGCCGCCACGGCCACGATCACCCGGTCGAACAGCTGGGTTGCCCGGCGCACCACGTCTTCATGACCCAGCGTCATGGGATCGAAGGTACCTGGGTACACAGCGATGACTTTGTGATTCATGTTGTCTCCAGGGCACAGTCAGGACCGCCGGCCGTTGCGCCGCATTATGCATGCGTGGCGTCGGCCCGCGTCAACAAATGCGCGTGCACCGCACCGGCCTTGAGGTGCCGGTGCAGCGCCAGGCCGAGCGGCGCCAGTTGTTCGTCCTTCCAGGCCCGTGGCGCCTCGAGGTAGATCACGCCGCGCGCACTCAGCGTGGCCAGCGCGGCGCGCAGTGCAGGCTCGAACAGCACCGAGTCGAAGGGGGGATCCAGGAACACCAGGTCGACGCTGCCAGGCGCACACTGGCGCAAGGCCGCCACACCGTCGCCACGCACCACACGCACTGCGCCCGCCTGCAGGCGTGCCGCTGCATTCGTCATCTGCTCGACCAAGACGCGCTCCTGCTCCACCAGCGTGACCTCGAGCGCGCCGCGCGACGCCGCCTCCAGCCCGAGCACGCCGGTGCCGGCAAAGGCGTCCACGCAGCGCCAACCGCTCAGGTCCTGCCCGAGCCAGTTGAACAATGTCTCACGCACGCGGTCCGGCGTCGGCCGCAAGCCGGGCAGGTCGCGCACCGGCAATTTGGTGCGCTTCCACTGGCCCCCGATGATGCGGATCTCATGGTGGGCGCGCACCGGCGGCGCAAGCTTGACTGGTTTTGCCATAGGCACCGAGCTTAACGGCTCGCCGCCTGGCGGCACGATCCAGGTCAGCCGGTGACCGAACCGCGCGTCGGCTGGGGCACCACGGGATCGGTGAATGCATGCCCGGCGATCTCCTCCCGCAGGCAGGCCCGCTGCACGGCCGGGTCGTCCTGCAGCCGCCGCAGAACCGCGTGGACATGCGGCAGGGCGGCCAATGCTGCACGGGGCAGCGCCTCACCGACAGGGTACAGCTGCGCCCAGCGCGCGCACCATGCCAGGTAGATGTCGCACACACTGCAGTGCGCCCCGCCGAGCAGCCACGGCCCGCCGCCGCGGGCGATCTCGGCATCCAGCAACGCGAAGTGCCCCATCACCCGGGGGTGCATCGCCTGTCGCAACGCGGGAATGGCGGCGGAATCGGCCACATAGCGCGGACTGTTGAACAGGACCCGCAAATCTGCGTGCAGGGTGTTGGACAAATAGAACAACCACTTCAGCGCCCGCCCGCGCTGGCGTGCGTCGGGCGGCAGCAGCACGCCATGGCGCTCGGCCAGGTACAGCAGGATGGCAGCGGTCTCGAACAGGGGCTCGTCCTGGTCGGCGGCCAGCAGCACCGGCAGCAGGCCCTGCGGGTTCATGGCACGGTAGGCCGCGCTCTTCTGGGTCACACCGGATCGATCCACCAGCACGTCGGTGTAGGGCTGGTCCAGCATCTCGAGCGCGGTGCGCACGACCACGTTGGCGCTGTCGGGGGAGTAGTACAGGGTGTAGGTCATGGCGTGTGCATGGCACTGGTCTTGTGCTGTGGTAGTTGAAGCCGGATCGCCGTCGCTGATCAGGGCACGCCGCCCAGGACCACCGTCGCCATCCGGTCGGGCTGCAGCACCCGGGAAAAGGCGGCGCGGACATCCGCCACCGTCACGCGCTCGACCCGCTGCGTCCAGGTGTCGAGGTAGTCCAGCGGCAGCCGGTTCCAGGCGATATTGGCCACGTTGCCCAGCAGTTTCTGGTTGCTGTCGATGAGCAGCGCATAACCGCCCACGAGGTTGCCCTTGGCGGCGTCAAGCTCGGCCTGCGTGGGCCCTTCGGCGACAAACCGTGCGAGCACCTCGCGCGACACCGACAGCGCCTGGCCGGCCTGGTCGGGCCGCGTCTGCAAACCCAGCGTGAACGCGCCAGCGTGCAGGCCGGGCGAGAAATAGCTGTAGACGCTGTAGCTCAGGCCGCGCTTCTCGCGCACCTCGGCAGTCAGCCGCGAGACGAATCCGCCTCCGCCCAGGATGTAGTTGCCCACCGTGAAGGCGAAAAATGCCGGGTCGTCCCGCTTGTATCCCGGCTGCCCCAACAACACATGCGCTTGGGCCGAGTCGAACGCGATACGCTGTTCCGACGCCTTGTCGAGGGCCTGGACCTCCGACACCGCAGGCAATGGCGCGCAGGCGCCCGAGCCGGCCGGCAGACGCGCAAACAATACGCCGAGCAGTTCCTGCACCTGCTGGCGCGTGACGGCACCCACGACGGACACCTTGGCGCGGCAGGGCTGTATCAGGCTGGTGTACATCGCCCGCATGTCGGCCACACCGATCGCTGCCAGGGACTGCTCGGTCATCTCGAAGCCGTACGGATGGGAACCGTATACCGCGGTTGCGAACGCGCGCCCCGCCAGGGTGGCAGGGCGGGTGTTGGACTCCTTGATCGACGCCATCAGGCGTTCGCGCTCACGCAGCCAGATCGGCTCGGGGAACGCCGGCTGGCCGATCTGCCGCGCGGCCAGGGCGACCGCATTGCCCAGCAGGTCGGGGAAGGTCAGGGACCGCAGGTAGAAGCCCATGCGGTCGGCCGAGGCGCTGGCCCGAAACGAGGCGCCGAGGTCGGCCCAGGCTTCGCTCAGGGCGTTTTCATCCAGCGCCGGTTCCGCACCTGCAGCAACGACACCCTTGGAGGCCATGCCTGCCGTGACGCTGGCCAGGCCGGCCTTGTCCAACGGATCGCGCCGCGCGCCAGCATCGAAATCGACCTGCATGTCGACCATGGCGATGGAATGGCTCTCGACCAGGTAGACCTGCACGCCCGACGGCAGCGTCCAGTGCTGGATCGGGATGCCGGCCATGGCAGGCAAGCAGCAAGTGAGGCACACGAAAACCAGGGAGCGAACAGCGCGGAGCATGGTGCGGGCCCTCAATGCCGGGTGCCAGGTGGTGGTGTGCGGGCCCGCCGGTTGGGATCGGGCGCCTGGGGCCGCAGTGTGGCGACGGTGAGCTGGTCATCGCCGAAATACTTTGCCGCGACGGCCTGCACCTGCGCGGCCTGCACTGCGCGCAGCGCCGACACCAGGCGCTCACCGGCGTCCAGGGGCAATCCGAGCGCCCAATAACTGCCCAGGCTGCGCGCCTGGTTGAAGACCGAGTCGAGCTTGTACACCTCGCTGGCCACCCACTGCGTCTTGACGCGGTTGAGTTCGGCCTCCGAGACACCTTCGCTTGCCACCCGTGCGATCTGCGCCCGCAGCGCCTGCTCGACCTGCTCCGCGGTCTTGCCCGTCGCCGGCACGCCGTCGAGCGTGAACAACTGGGGACCACGGCCCCACAAACCGTTGTAGGCGCCGGCGCTGTCGGCCACACGGTTGTCGCCCTGGGTCAGCGCACGGTCGAGCCGGGCGCCGCTGTAGCCGTCCAGCACCGCGGCCAGCACTGTCAGCGCCAGGGCGTCGGAATCCGCGGCTGCGGGTGTCGTCAGCCCGGCGGGAGCCAGGCCCGGTACCTTGAAGGCCAGCGACACGTAGGCCTGGTCGGCGGGCGCCTTGACGTCGATGCGCCGCACGCCGCTTTGTGCAGGTTCGAGCCGCGGCTTGCGCGCCGGCAGCTCGCGGGCGGCGACCACACCGTAGTACTTCTCGGCCAGCGCACGCACCTGCGCCAGGTCCACATCGCCCGCGACCACCAGCGCCGCATTGGCCGGCACATACCAGCGCCGGTAGAACTCGCGCACGTCGTCCGGGGTCATCGCGTCCAGGTCGTTCATCCAGCCGACGATCGGCCGCCGGTACGGCGACGCGACGAACACCGCCGCGTTCAGCGACTCGTACAGGCGGGCGCGCGGGCTGTCGTCCGTGCGCAGGCGGCGTTCTTCCTTGACCACCTCGATCTCCTTGGCAAACTCGGCATCGTCCCAGCGGTTGTTGGCAAACCGGTCGGCCTCCAGCTTCATCACATCCTCGAGCCGGCCGGAGGGAATCTGCTGGTAGTAACCGGTGTAGTCACGTGCGGTAAAGGCGTTTTCACGTCCGCCGAGTTCTGCCACCCGGCGCGAGAACTCCCCCGGCCGCAGGGTGGCCGTGCCCTTGAACATCATGTGTTCCAGCACATGCGCCACGCCGGAGGTGCCGTCGACCTCGTCCACCGCTCCCACGCGGACCCACAGCATATGTACCGCCGTTGGCGCGCGCCGGTCGGGCTTGACAATCACGGTCAGGCCATTGGGCAGGGTGAACTGGGCTACGGACGTCCCGGTCTGGGCCTGGGCGGCCCAGCAAGTCATCAGGCCGAGGAGAATCCAAAAACGTTTCATAAAATGGTGTGATCCCACGATCGGCGCAAATGTTCAGCTTCTTCCGCAAAAAAACTCCACCCACTCCTGCAGACCCCGACAAAACGGTCGCGCCGAACGCGACCACGATTGCCCCCGACACCCTGCCGCCCGATGCCGTGCGCGATGGTGCAGTGCGCTTCTCGCGCCCCGGTCCGGAGGCCGAACAGCCCTCGGTGGCGGTGTCGGCGCGCAATTCCTGGGTGTCGAAGCTGCGCGCCGGCCTGCGCAAGACAAGCTCCAACATCGCTGCCGTCTTCACCGGCACCAGGATTGACGAGGCCCTGTACGAAGAACTCGAATCGGCCCTGGTGCTGGCGGATTCCGGCGTCAAGGCGACCCAACACCTGCTCGACGACCTGAAACGGCGCGTGAAGCAGAACAGGACGACCGACCCGGCCATGGTCAAGGGCATTCTCGCCGATGCCCTGACGGAGTTGCTGGCGCCGCTCGAGAAAGCCCTTGTCATCGGCGAACACCGGCCCACCGTGATGATGGTGGTCGGGGTGAACGGGGCCGGCAAGACCACCTCGATCGGCAAACTCACCCGCCACCTGTCCTACCGCGGCGCCTCGGTCCTGCTGGCTGCCGCCGACACCTTTCGCGCCGCAGCCAAGGAGCAGCTCGGTGTCTGGGCGGACCGCAACACGGTCGAGATCATCAGCCAGCAGGGCGGGGATCCGGCCGCCGTGAGTTACGACGCGGTGGTCGCCGGCGCGGCGCGCGGCAAGGACGTGGTGCTGGTCGATACCGCCGGACGCCTGCCGACGCAACTGCACCTGATGGAAGAGCTCAAGAAGATCAAGCGGGTGATCGCCAAGGCAGATGCCAGTGCGCCCCACGAGGTGTTGCTGGTGATCGACGGCAACACCGGCCAGAACGCCCTCTCGCAGGTCAAGGCCTTCGACGACGCCTTGTCGCTCACCGGCCTCATCATCACCAAGCTCGACGGAACCGCCAAGGGCGGGGTGCTGGCGGCGATCGCGCGCGAGCGGCCGGTGCCGGTGTACTTCATCGGTGTCGGCGAAAAACTCGACGAGCTCGAGACCTTCAATGCGCGCGAGTTCGCGCAGGCATTGCTGGCCTGACGCCCGTCCCTGTAAGGCTTCGGCCTCGGCGCCGACACATCGGCAGTCTTCCTGAACTTTTGATCCCCTTCGCGCACCAACTTCGATGACCCACTCACGCCAAACGTTTTCCCCGACCCGCCGGCAGGTGCTGGTCGCCCTCGGCGCCAGCCTGTCCACCCCCTTGTTGGCGCAGACCGGCAACACCTGGCAATCCATCGAGTCGAAAGCGCGCGGGCAGACCGTGTACTTCAACGCGTGGGCCGGCAGCGACATCATCAACGCCTACCTGCAATGGGCCGCCACCGAGGTGCAGCAACGTTTCGGCGTGAAGCTGGAGCACGTCAAGATCACCGATGCCGCCGAGGTCGTCAAGCGGGTGCGTGCCGAAAAAGCCGCCGGCAAGCCCGACGGCACGGTCGATCTGGTGTGGATCAACGGCGAGAACTTCCTCACCATGAAGCGCGAGGCCCTGCTGTTCGGGCCATTCGCAGAGAGCCTGCCGGCTTTTCGCTATGTCGACGTGGCGGGCAAACCCACCACACGCATCGACTTCTCCGAGCCGGTCGAGGGCATGGAGGCGCCCTGGGGCATGGCCCAGCTCACTTTCTTTGCCGACCGCAGGCAGGTGCCGGCGCCGCCACGCAGCATGCCCGCCCTGCTGGAATTTGCCCGCAACCATGCCGGGCGGCTCAGCTACCCGCGCCCGCCGGATTTCCACGGCACCACCTTTGTCAAGCAGGTGCTGCTGGACCTCACAGCCGACCGCGCTGCGCTCTACAAGCCGTATTCCGCCACGGCCATGTCCGGCGTGACCGCGCCCCTGTGGACCTACCTCGATGCGCTGCATCCCCACCTGTGGCGCGCGGGCAGGCAGTTCCCGGCCAACGCATCCGCGATCCGCCAGATGATGTCGGACGGCGAACTGCTGCTGGCCCTGACATTCAATCCGAATGAAGCCGCCAACGAAATCGCCGCCAGGCGCCTGGCCGACACGGTGTACAGCTTCCAACTGGCCGGCGGCACGATCGGCAACACGCATTTCGTGGCCATCCCGGTCAACGCACGCGCCAAGGAGGGCGCACAGGTGGTGGCCAACTTCCTGTTGTCACCGGCGGCGCAAGCCCGCAAGGCCGATATCGCGCACTGGGGCGACCCCACGGTGCTCGCCGTGGACAAGCTGCCGGCACCCGAGCGGGCGCTTTTTTCCGCCGCACCGCTGCCGGGGCAACTCGCGCAGACCATGCCGACGCTGCCAGAGCCGCATGGCAGCTGGGTCGACCCGCTGGAGAAAGAGTGGCTGCGTCGCTACGGCTGACGTGCCGCGAGCGGCCGGCGGCGATCGCACTGGCCGGAAAACAGCATTTCGCCACCAGGCGCCGTGCGGCGCACATGCAGTGCCTGCCGGTCGATGTGCCAGGTGCTGTTGGTACCGAAACGCACTTCCTCCGCCGTGACCGACCCCGAACTCAGCCACTGGCGGTTCACCGCCACCGCGTCGGCGGATTCGCTGAAACGCACTTCAACTCCGGCGCGCGCCTGTTCGCTGCCATCGGGTTGCAGTTCGCAATACACCGTCTGCATGTCCTGCGGCCCGCCGCGCTCGAACAGATCCCGCGCCAGGCGCGCGGCACGGCCGGGCTGGCGTGTGACCTCGCAGGCGAACTCGGCCGCGAACCAGGTCCCGTCCAGCACCTGGGCCGCAGCGAATTCCAGGCGCTCGGGTTGTGGCCGGCCCTTGACACTGGCCGGCACTGCCGCAAAGCGCAGCGGCGTCTGGCAATCGACGACGAATTCTGTGCTGCCGCGCACCGGGCTGGGCTGGTGCACGTTGATGCGCAGCAAGGTACCGGCCACGTGGCGCCGGTCCAGGATGACAAGCGACAGGTTGTCCATGCCGAACAACACGTCGTCCACGCGCTGCAGCAGCTGGTAGCCCCGGTTGCTGGTCCACTGCGCAACTGCCGGCACGGGCACCAGCGCCAGCACCAGTTCCACCAGCAGAAACCCCACGCCATGTCGCCAACCCAAAATCATGTCACGCACGCTGCATCTTGAGGGCCGCGGGTTTTTGCCGCGGCCGTTGTTATAGTCCGGCGGCGCCTGCGCGCGCCAGTACCGCCCTTCCCCACCGAGCACCACCATGTCCAACTGCCTGCCCTGCATCGAAACCACCAGCGGCCCGATTCCCACCGCGTCGGTCATCTGGCTGCACGGCCTGGGGGCCAGTGGTGACGACTTTGCCGCGATTGTGCCCGAGCTCGACCTGAGCGCCTGCCCGCCGATCCGGTTCGTGTTCCCGCATGCGCCCAGCATCCCGGTGACGCTCAATGGCGGCTATGTGATGCCGGCCTGGTACGACATTTTGGGCACGCCGACCCAGCGGCGCGAAGACGATGCCGGGATACGCCATTCGGCACTCGCGATCGAGGCCCTTATCAGCCGCGAACTGTCGCGTGGCGTGCGCCCCGAGCGGATCATCCTGGCCGGCTTTTCCCAGGGTTGCGCGATGGTGCTGCACACCGGCTTGCGTCACCCGCAGCGGCTCGGGGGCATCATGGCGCTGTCGGGTTACCTTCCGTTGGCCTCGACGCTGGCGGCCGAACGCAGCGGCGCCAACCAGGACATCCCGATCTTCATGGCGCACGGCCTGTCCGACCCGATGATCGTCCTGTCGCGCGCCGAGGCCTCGCGCGACGCGCTGCAGGCGCTGGGGTACCAGGTGCAGTGGCACACCTACCCGATGCCGCACAGCGTGCACCCGGCCGAGATCGACGACATCGGCCACTTCCTTCGCTCCGTGCTGGCACCCGGCAGCACCTGGAGCAAACCCTGACCACCGGCAGCTGCGACTGAGATCCGATGCTGCGCGGCTCACGCCTGGTTGCGTTGGCCCCGCCCGCGCTGCTCATCGGGCTGCTGGGCGCACCCTTGTTGCATGCGCTGTGGGCAGCAACCGCCGCGGCTTGTGACACCGCGGCCTGGCGGGCCCTGGCGGACGACCCGCAGACCTGGCGTGCGCTGGCCCTGAGTGTCTGGAGCGGCGTGGCCTCGGCCCTGCTGGCCGTGGCGGTTGCGGCCTGGCTGCTGCGCCACAGCTTCGGCAGCCCGTTGTGGCAGCAACTGGTGCGGCGGCTGGCACCGATGCTGGCGGTGCCGCATGCGGCTTTCGCGATCGGGTTGGTGCTGCTGGTGGCGCCCAGCGGCTGGCTGCTGCGCGCCGTGTCACCGTGGGCCAGCGGCCTGAGCGCGCCGCCACCCTGGGCTACCACGCAGGATCCGTGGGCGCTGGGCCTGATCGCGGTGCTGGTGGCCAAGGAGGTGCCGTTCCTGCTGTGGGCAGCGGCGACGCATCTGCAGCGGCCCGATGTGGCGCAGCGGCTGTGCCGCGAACTCCAGCTCGCACACAGCATGGGCTACGGCAGTGGCGCCGCCTGGTGGCGCGTGGGGTGGCCCCAGTTGCGGCCACGCCTGCTCTGGCCCATGCTGGCGGTGCTGGCCTATTCGATGACCGTGGTCGACGTGGCGCTGGTCATCGGCCCCGGATCACCACCCACGCTCGGCATGCTGGCCTGGAACTGGCTCCTCGACGCCAACCCCGCCACCAATGCGCAGGGGGCCGCCGGCGCCTGGTTGCTGACCCTGGCGCTGGCAGGCTGCACCGTTGTGCTGTGGGCCGGCACCCGCGCGCCGGCATGGCGCAGGCGCTGGAGCGATGGTCGCCGCGGCACCGTCACCGTCCGGTTCGGCGCCCGCGCCGGCGCACTGTGCCTGGGCGTGCTGGTCGCGACCTACCTGGCCGTGATGCTGGCGCTTGCCGTGGGCAGCGTATCGGGTGTCTGGCCGTTTCCCGCCCTGCTGCCACGCACATTCACCTGGGACGCCTGGGCATCGGTCTGGCGTAGCGCCCGCACCATCGGCACCACGTCCAGCCTGGGCCTGGCGAGTGCCGCCGCGGCACTGGTCTGGTCGGTCGCCTGGCTGGAATGCGCGCCTGCAGCATGGGATGCCTGGCTGCGCAAACTGGTCTACCTGCCGCTGGTCCTGCCGTCGGTGTTGTGGGTGGTGGGCATCCACGCCACGGCCCTGGCGCTGGGCATCGATGCGTCCTGGCCCGGGCTGTGGATGGCGCACACACTGGCCTGTGTACCGTACGTGCTGATCGCCCTGAGCCCGGCCTATTCCGGTTTCGACCCGCGCTTCGCTCAGGTGGCAGCGTCGCTCGGCCGCGGCCGCCTGCAGTTCCTGCTGGCCGTGAAATGGCCGCTGCTGCGTGCTGCGCTGGCGGCTTCCCTGGCGGTCGGGTTTGCAGTGAGCGTGGCGCAATACCTGCCCACGCTGTTCATCGGCGCCGGGCGCTTCAACACCGTCACCACCGAAGCGGTCACGCTGGCTGCGGGGGCACAACGCTCGCTGACCGCAGCCTACGCCTGGCTGCAGTGGTTGCTGCCGGCGACCGGTTTCGCGCTGGCGGCCTGGGCCGGGCGGCCGCGGCGATGGTGAGCCTTGCCGGGGCCGCCGGCCGGCCGGTGGCGCATCTCAAAGGCCGGCCGCCAGGGCCTGCGTCACCTCGGCTGCGGGCACCGCGCGGCAGCCCGAGGCGTTCTGCCCCGACCACAAGGGCGTGAAATCGGTGTTGCCGGCGGCTTCCGCCGCGCCGCGCAAAGGCCCGATGGCCGCGCTGGCCAGCGGAAACGCCGGCGCCAGCGGACTCAGCGGCCCGAGCTCACGCATCACCCGGTTGACGATCCCGCGCGCCGGCCGGCCGGTGAACAGGTTGGTCAGCGCGGTGTGCGGGGACGCCGCATCCTGCAGCGCCGCCCGGTGCAGCGCGCTGGTGCGTGCTTCCGGGCACAACAGGTAGGCGGTTCCGACCTGCACGCCCGACGCCCCCAGTGCCATGCAAGCCGCCACGCCACGGGCGTCGACGATACCGCCGGCGGCAATCACCGGCACCCGCAGCGCGCGCACCAGTTGCGGCACCAGGGCCAGCGTGCCGACTTGTCTGTCCAGGTCGTCTGTCAGGAACATGCCCCGGTGGCCACCCGCTTCCAGCCCCTGTGCGATCACCGCATCCACGCCCTGCGCCTGCAGCCACAGGCCTTCGGCCACCGTGGTCGCCGACGACAGGATGCGGCCGCCCCAGCCACGCACCCGCGCCAGCAGTTCCGGCGACGGCAGTCCGAAATGAAAACTCACCACGGGCGGCTGGAACTCCGCCAGGAGGTTGGCCACCTGCGCGTCGAACGGTGCGCGCGTGGCGGCCGGCAGGGGCATCGCCGGGTCGAGGTGCCAGCGTCGGTAATATGGCGCCAGGCGCTCACGCCACTGCGCGTCGCGCACCGGGTCAGCCTGCGGCGGCTGGTGGCAGAAAAAATTGATGTTGACCACCGCGCCGGGCTGCGCCCGGACGCGCTCGAGTTCCTGGCGCAGGGCGGCTGGCCCCAGCATCGCGCACGGCAGCGAACCCAGTGCGCCGGCTACCGATACCGCCAGTGCCAGTTCCGCGTCCTGCACACCCGCCATCGGCGCCTGGATCAGGGGCAGCTGCACCCCCAGCAGATCGGCCAGCACGGAGGGCATCGGGCTCGGCTCCTGACGGATCCGCGGCGTGCCGCCGGTTAGTTGCTGGCCGCGCGGGCCGGAGCCCGGGCCGGGCCGGACGCCGCCGGCGCATTGACGGGTATGCCCAGGCGCCCCGCCACGGCCACTTCCAGCGACTTGAGCTTGGGCTCCATCATGCCCTTGACGTCGGCAAACAGCCGCTCCTGCAGGCTTCTGGTCAGCTCCCGATCGAGTTGCTGGAACTTGCGGTTCACCGGGCTCTCGAGGATCACCACCAGCTGCTTGAGTTCGTCTTCGGTGAAGCGTTCGTCGAGCAGTGCGCCGATGGTCGCCGGTGCAAGCTTGAGGGCTCGCTCACGCACCAGCGGCACAGCTTCGTCCACGTACTTCTTCAGGTCGGACTGGATCTCCTTGCCGATGGCTTCGCGCTTGTCGGGCGGGGTGCGCGTCTGCATCACGTTGCCCGCCCTCTGCATCATGACGGCCGCCGGCTGCTCCACCATCATGCGCGCAATTCCCTCGATGCCGGGCTGCTGCAACAGCAGCACCTTGGCCACCAGTTCCTTCTTGGTGGCCGTGGTCTGTGCGCCGGCGACCGCCGCGGCCAGCAGCAGGGCGAGAACAAGAGTCTTCTTCATGACGATGGGTTCCAGGATCGGGGGGGCGGGCCATGCAGCGCAAGGCCGTGCGCCAAGCCCCGTATTATCACCCCCGACCCTACGCCCCATGAGCCTGCACCTGCACATCGACCAACTGGCCACCGCCACCACCACGCTGGTGCGCGACCTGGACCTGCACGTGGCGCCCGGGGATATCCACACTGTGATGGGGCCCAGCGGCTCTGGCAAGTCCAGCCTGCTGGCGGCAGTGGTGGGCACCTTGCCGCCCGGCGTGGTGTTCCGGGGTACGGTCTCGCTGATGGGCCGGCGCATCGAGACCCTGCCCACCGGGCAGCGGCAGGTGGGCATCCTGTTCCAGGACGACCTGCTTTTTGCGCACATGACAGTGACCGAAAACCTGCTGTTCGGTGTGCCTGCGGGCCCGCAGGCGGCGCGCCGCGCGCGCGTGGCCCGAGGCCTCGACGACCTGGAAATGCGCGCCTTCGCGGATGCCGACCCGGCCACGCTCTCTGGCGGCCAGCGGGCCCGGGTGGCCCTGATGCGGGCGCTGCTGGCCGACCCGCAGGCGCTGCTGCTGGACGAACCGTTCTCCAGGCTGGACGCGGCCC
Organism: Rhodoferax sp.; assembly: GCA_031383745.1. GTDB lineage: Bacteria > Pseudomonadota > Gammaproteobacteria > Burkholderiales > Burkholderiaceae_C > CAISIP01. The sequence goes on from JANMZX010000640.1 coordinate 21,299, forward strand.
TGCGCACCCGGGTGCGCGAATTCGTGTTCGCACTCGTAAGAAAACGCGCGATCCCGGTACTCATGGTGACCCACGATGCCGACGATATCGCCGACCCCACCCATGTCACGCGCCTGGGCTGACCCGGCCTGCTGACCCGGACCAGGCCCATGCTCGACCGCGCCGCCACCAGCCTCATCAGCCCCGCCGTCCAGCGGCTGGCGCGACTGCTGGTGCGCGCGGGGCTCAGCGCCAACCAGCTCACGCTGACCGGCTTTGCCATCGGGATGGTCGCTGCCGTGCTGGTGGGTACGCAGCACTACCTGGGCGCGATCATGGCCATACTCGCGTCGCGCCTGTGCGACGCGCTCGACGGTGCCATGGCGCGCGAAACCCGCGTCACCGATGCCGGCGGCTTCCTGGACATCGCACTGGACTTCATCTTTTACGCCGCCATCCCGCTGGGTTTTGCGTTTGCCGACCCGCCGCAGAATGCGCTGCCGGCAGCCACCTTGCTGGCCGCGTTCGTCGGCACGATGGCCAGCTTCCTGGCCTTCGCCGTACTGGCCGCCAAGCGCGGCCTGAACAACCTGGCCTATCCGGACAAATCCTTCTACTTTCTGGGGGGGCTGACGGAGGCCACCGAGACACTCGGGGTCTTTATCGCCATGTGTCTGTGGCCGCAACACTTCGGCTGGCTCGCCTACGGGTTTTCCGCCATGTGCCTGCTGACCACCGGCACCCGGATCTGGTGGGGCTGGAAGACCTTCACCTGAGCCCGTGGAACAATCCGGCCGATGCCCGATGCCACCGCCCAGCGCCCACCTTCGGCAGGCCGCAAACATCTGGTCCTGCTGGGCGGGGGAAGCAGCCACCTGCACCTGCTGGTCCGGCTGGCCAGGCACCCGGAGCCCGGGCTGCGCGCGACGCTGGTGGCCAGCGCGGCGCGGCCGGTGGATGCTGCCATGCTGCCGGCCGTGGTCGCCGGCACCGCCGCCCTGGAACGCGTGGGGGTGGCACTGGAGCCGCTGCTGCAGCGTAGCGGCGTACAGCGGCTGGCACGTCGCGTGGCCGTGCTGGATGCGCCGTCCCGCAGCGTGGCGCTCGACGATGGCCAGGTGCTGACCTACGACTGGTTGTCCATCGACTGTGGGGCCGGGCAGGACCGGCATCGGCTGGAAGGATTGCTGCCGGGAGCGCGGGAACACGGGCTCTTTCTGTACCCGGCCGATGTGTTCGCAGGTTTGTGGCAGCAGGTCGTGCAACTGCCAGCCCAGCGTCTGTCGAGCCTGGTGGTGATCGGGCCGGGGCTACTGGCGCCAGAACTGGCGCTGGCCCTGCGCCATCGCCTGCCCGACAGCGCCGTCACCCTGGTCACGGGCGGTATGTCCCTGGGTGCAGGCTATCCAGATGCGATGGCCGCATGCATGCGGCGGGAATTCCGCCACCGGCGCATCACGGTGCTGGAGGACCAGGCGCTGGGCCTGCGCCAGGGCGAGGTGCTGCTGGGTTGCGGCGCGCGCCTGGCCTGCGACGTGCCGCTGGTTGTTGCAGGACAGACCACGCCTGGCTGGCTCACCGACAGTGGTCTGGCCCTGGATGCAGCAGGCCGGCCCCGCGTGGACAGTGCCCAGCGCTCCACCAGCCATGCCCAGGTCATGCTGGCGCCGGACCTGGCCACCGCCGCCTTCTCGCTGCCCGCCGAAGACGCCTTGTGGCGCTGGCACCGCGCGCCACACCTGGCAGACAACATCGTGCGCATGGTCCGCGCCGAGGCACCACAGGCCCTGCCAGCGGGTCGGCAAACCGTGCGGTGGCTGGCGGATGGCGCAGGCGCGGCGATCGTGGGCTGGGGCCGCCTGGCCTGGCGCAGCCGCTGGCTGGGGCGCTGGCATGCGCAGGCGCTGGCCGCCTGCCTGCCAAGGCTCGCGCAGCCGCCGGGATGACGCGGCCCAGGCCCCGGGCCCGCCTCAGCTGTTGCGGGAACGCACGCTCACGTAGTCGTGCAGCTGGGTATGGATGGTCGAGACGCGGTACTCGACCGGACGCTCGCCGAAGGTCATCGCCACCCGATGCACCTCGAGCACCGGCAAGCCGGGCGCCAGCCCGAGGATGCGCGCGGTGGTGCGGTCCGCGCCCACCGCCCGGGCGCGTTCCTGGGCCCGCAACACGGTGATGCCGAACTCAGTCTGGTACAGGCTGTAGATCGTGCTGGGCCGCTCCTGCAGGCGCTTCTCGCTCAGGCCCTTGAACATCGCTGCCGGCACCACGATGCGGTCATGCACGACGGCGCGCCCGCCCAGCGACAGGCGGTTCTCGAACCGGATCACCGCTTCGCCCGGCTTGACGTGCAACGCGCCGGCATCCTGTTCGGTGGCCCGGTCACGCTCGAACACCACACATTCGACCCGCGGGTATTCCACCAGCTGGACCACCTCGCCGTAGCGCGGATCGACGCGCGGCTCGACGTGGAAGAACTGGAACATGAAGCGCTCGCTGTTGTGCTGCGCGACGAAGGTGCCCTTGCCCTGGCGACGCACCAGCACATGCTCGTGCACCAGTTCGTCCACCGCCCGGCGCAAGGTGCCGATACTGACCCGCAAGCCCTGCGCGATGCGGGTTTCGTTGGGCAACGCCTGTCCGGGCCGGCAGGCGCCGGACTCGATCAGGCCCAGCAGCACCCGCTTGACCTGGCGGTACAGCGGGGTGTCGCCGCTCTGCGCGAGCGGCACAAGATCGAGGAGATCGGTTGGCATGGGGCGACGCCAGTGTAGCCATCCGGCCGCCACACATCCAAGTCATTCATATGAGTCGATTGACAGCCCATGACCGGCCACTAAACTGCGGTTCTTTCTGACCATCACCAGCACTGGAGCCGCAATGATTCATTTTGTTTTGCACGACGCCAAGGACAACGTGGCCGTCGTTGTCGTGGAGGGGGTGACAGCCGGCATGGCGATGACCGGCTGGATCATGGACGAGGACCGCATGATCGACGTGCAGGCACGCCAGGACATCCCGATCGGCCACAAGGTCGCGCTCAAGGACATGGCCGTGGGCGACACCGTCTGGAAGTACGGCATCGACATGGGCAAGGTGGTGGCGCCGGTGCAGGTCGGCCAGCACGCGCACGTGCACAACATCAAGACCAAGCGCTGGTAAGCCCTCATCCCCCGAACACCGAAAGAACACCATGTCCATCATCGACAAGAACACCACCTTCCAGGGTTATCGCCGCGAAAACGGCCGCGTCGGCGTGCGCAACCACGTCATCATCCTGCCGCTGGACGACCTGTCCAACTCCGCTGCCGAGGCGGTGGCGCACAACATCAAGGGGGCCATGGCGATTCCCCACTCCTATGGCCGGCTGCAGTTCGGCGCGGATCTGGACCTGCATTTCCGCACCGTGATCGGCACCGGCTGCAACCCGAACGTGGCCGCGGTGGTGGTGATCGGCATCGAGGACGGCTGGACACAGAAGGTGGTGGACGGCATCAAGGCCACCGGCAAGCCGGTGGTCGGCTTCGGCATCGAGCTGCACGGCGACCACGACACCATCATGCGCGCCTCCAAGGCGGCGCGGGACTATGTGCAGTGGGCCAGCGAAAAGCAGCGCGAGACCTGCGCCATCTCCGAGTTGTGGGTCAGCACCAAGTGCGGCGAGAGCGACACCACCAGCGGCTGCGGCGCCAACCCCACCGTGGGCAACGCCTTCGACAAGCTGCACCCGCTGGGCTCCACCCTGTGCTTCGGCGAGACCACCGAGCTCACCGGCGGCGAACACATCGTGGCGGCGCGCTGCGCCAGCGACGCGGTGCGCGAGCAGTTCATGTTCATGTTCAACCGCTACCAGGACGTGATCAACCGCCACAAGACCAGCGACCTGTCCGACAGTCAGCCTACCAAGGGCAACATCGCCGGCGGCCTGACCACGATCGAGGAAAAGGCCCTGGGCAACATCCAGAAGATCGGCAAGGTCTGCACGGTCGACGGCGTGATCGACAAGGCCGAAATCCCCACCCACCCTGGCCTGTGGTTCATGGATTCGAGCAGCGCAGCCGCCGAGATGGTCACGCTGTGCGCGGCGTCCGGCTACGCGGTGCATTTCTTCCCCACCGGGCAGGGCAACGTGATCGGCAACCCGATCCTGCCAGTGATCAAGATCTGTGCCAATCCGCGCACCGTGCGCACCATGAGCGAACACATCGACGTCGACACCACCGCCCTGCTGCAGCGCGAGATCACGCTCGACCAGGCCGGCGACAAGCTGCTGGAGAACATGCTGCGCACGGCCAATGGCCGCCTCACGGCCGCCGAGGCGCTGGGGCACCGCGAGTTCTCGCTGACGCGCCTGTACGAGAGCGCATGAGGCGCCGGGCCGTTCCCAAGGCGAATAGCGCCGCAGTGCGCAGCACGGAGGCAACCTTATGACCACGATGGCGCGCATCGTCATCACCGAGATCATGGACGCGCAGGCGGTGGCGCGTCTTCAGGCAAGCCACGACGTCCTGTACGACCCGCTGCTGGTCGACGATGCGCCGCGCCTGCTGGCCCTGGCAGGTGCGGCCGACGCACTGATCGTGCGCAACCGCACCCAGGTCCGCGGCGAGCTGCTGGCTGCCCTGGGCAAGTGCCGGGTGATCGGCCGCCTGGGTGTGGGCCTGGACAACATCGATGTGCCCGGCTGCGAGACACGCGGCATGGCGGTGATCCCGGCCAGCGGCGCCAACGCGCTCAGCGTGGCCGAATACGTGATCGCCAGCACGATGGTGCTGCTGCGCGGCGCGTTCACGTCCACGGCTGACGTGGTGGCCGGCAAGTGGCCACGCAATGCCCTGGGCAACCGCGGGCGTGAGACCGCCGGCAAGACGCTGGGCATCATCGGGTTCGGGTCGATCGGCCAGCTCACGGGCAGGCTGGCCCGCGGACTGGGCATGAACGTGATCGCGTTCGACGCGATGATGGACGAAGACGCGCCCGCGTTCCAGGACAGCGGTGTCAAGTGCACCGGCCTGCACGACCTGATCCTGCAGTCGGACGTGGTGACCCTGCATGTGCCGCTGGTCGACGGCACACGCGGGCTCTTCAATGCCGAGCGCATCGCGTCGATGAAGCCGGGCGCGATCCTGATCAACACGTCGCGCGGCCCGATCCTCGAACTCGAGGCGGTTGCAGCGGCGCTGCGCTCGGGGCAGCTGGGCGGCGCGGCGGTCGATGTGTTCGATGTCGAGCCGCTGCCGGCCACGCCGGCGCTGGCCGATTGCCCGAACCTGCTGCTGACACCCCATATCTCCGGCGTGAGCAGCGAGTCGAACGACCGGGTCTCCACGCTGATTGCCGACAAGGTCCTGGAGGCATTGCGCTGATGGCCCACCTCACATTGGCGCAAGCCACCGATCTGGTCGAACGCGCGCTGCGCCAGGCCGGTGCCGGCGCAGCCATGGCCGCTTCCACCGCACGGGCGCTGGTGCTCGCCGAGTCCCAGGGCCTGGCATCGCACGGCCTGAGCCGGGTGCCGCAATACACCACACACCTGCGCAACGGCCGGGCCGTCGGTGCCGCGCTGGCCGCGGTCACGCGCCGCAAGGGTGCGGCACTGCTGGTGGATGCGCAACAGGGGCTGGCCTTCCCGGCCTGCGACCTGGCCGTCGCACAGGCAGTGCAGGCCGCACGGGAACTCGGCGTGGCATTCGCCGGCGTCACCAACAGCCACCATGCCGGCGTGCTGGTCGACCACCTGCG
>JANMZX010000662.1:0-4346 GCA_031383745.1 Rhodoferax sp.
GCCGGTGCGGGCCACCAGGGCTTGGAGTCGGCCAGGGTGCGGCCGATCCGGCCGGCGAATGCGGGGACTTGGGTCTGGGTCATGGGTGTTCCGGTGTTGTGCGCAATGCGTCGTTTTGGGCCACGTGGTTGTTGGGCATGCGCATGCGGTACCTGGTTCGCGGGATCGCGCCGGCAGGGCACTCGGCTCCGCGGCTGTCCTCCGCCCTGCGGGCGCCCCCTTTATGCCGCTGCGCCGAATGCCCTACCGACCCGATCCAAGCGGCGTTGTGTGGAAACGGTGTGCTAAAACCCTTTGCTGCCGAGGGGGGTGACTGCGCGTCGCGGCGAGGTAAAGGAGGAGGCCAAAGGCCGGGGGACACGAGTCGCGGCGCGCAGTCAGCACCCTCGGCTTGCCAATGTCGTCGCCCTGTCATTGGACGCATGAAACCCTCATGCCCTGTCACAACACAAGCTGCCAGCGTCACACCGGCCAGGGCGCAGCATCGACCACCGGGAAGTTGCCGGCGAACTTGTCGAGCAGGCCGAAGAAGCTGCCCAGCAGCGTGGCGTTGCCGCCCAGGCGCAGGCTGCCTTCGGTCATCGCCTGCATCGGTTGCAGGCGTTGCTGCAGGATGGCCTCCAGGGTGGCGCGGTCCAGCGTGAGCGCCACGTCGGCGGTTTGGGCCGTGTCGAACTGCATGCTGTTGAGCGCACCGTTGCTCAGCTCCAGAAGCCAGTGTTCACCCCGGTCGGGGAAGTGCCAGGCCATGCGAAACGCGAGGCCTGCGGCCTTGGGCGCATTGACCCGCACGGCGATGACATCGAACAGCAGCTGCGTGGCCATGGCCGGTATCAGCGCGCTGCCGATCGGCTGCTGCACCGGCTTGGGCGGGCCGTTGCGGTACTCGTAGGCGGCCAGCAGGTAGGCGTTGCGCCAGGTGGCCGACTCGGCCTGGAAACCCATCTGCTCCAGCGCACCGGCGGCGAGTTCCCGTGCGCCGGCGTGCTCCGGGTGCGCATAGACCGCGTGTTTCATGACCTCGGCTACCCATCGGTATTCGCCGCGGTCGAAGTCGGCCTGCGCCCGTGCCAGCGCGGCGTCGATGCCGCCCATGTAGTCGATGTACTTGTGCGCCACCGGCACCGGTGGCAGGGCGTGCAGGTTGGCCGGGTGCGCGTCGTACCAGCTCAGGTAGCGCTGGTACACCGCCTTGACGTTGTGCGACAGCGTGCCGTAGTAGCCCCGCGCATGCCAGCGTTTGGCCAGTCCCTCGGGCAGGGTCAGGCCTTCGGCGATCTCGGCGGGCTTGAGGCCGTGGCTCATCAGCCGCACGGTCTGGTCGTGGATCACGCGGTACAGGTCGCGTTGTTCGGCCAGAAACTGGCACACCCGCGCATTGCCCCAGGTCGGCCAGTGGTGCTGCGCCAGCACCACGTCGCTGCGCTGGCCATAACGCTGCAGCGCCACATGCAGGTACTTCGACCAGGCCAGCGCGTCACGCACCTGTGCGCCGCGCAGGGGGCACAGGTTGTGCATGTTGTGGGTGGCGTTCTCGGCCAGGTTCAGTGCGCGTTCGCCGGGGAAGTAGAAATGCATCTCGGACGGCGCCTCGGTCTCCGGCGTGAGCTGGAACTCGATCTCGATGCCGTCGATCACATGCACCTCGTGCGCCTCGCTGATCGTCATGGTGGGGGCGATCAGGCTGGGCGGCGAACGCGGCACGGTCTTGCCCAGGCCGGCGTCGACCTGGCCGTCCGCTCCCTTGGCCAGCGTCGGGCCGAACTGGAAATGCGCGCGCCGCGTCATGGCCGCGCCGCCGATCACGTTTTCCGACACCGAGTGGTGCATGAAGCCCGAGGGCGCGATCACGCACACCGCGCCCGCGTCCACCTCGGCCTGGGTGACCAGGCCGGCGACACCGCCGTAGTGGTCGCTGTGGCTGTGGCTGTACATCACGGTGTGCAATTTGCGCCGGGCTTGCGGATCTCGGAACTGGCGGTACAGCGCGAGCGACGCGGCCGCCGTCTCGGGGCAGGAGTTGGTGTCCAGCGCGATCAGCCCGCTGTCGCCCTCGATGAAGGTGATGTTGGCGATGTCGAAACCGCGCACCTGGAAGATGCGTGGCGTGACCTCGAACAGGCCGTGGATGCGGTTCAGCCGCGCCTGGCGCCACAGGCTGGGGTGGACGGTGTCGGCGGGTTTCTCCTCGTCGAGGAAGCCGTAGCCGCGCTGGCTCCAGACCACATGGCCGTTGGGACGCAGCACCTCGGCGTGTTCGGTGGTGCCGAGAAAACCACGCTGCGCGTCGGCCAGGTCCTGCCCGTCCTCGACCGGCAGGTCGTCGGCGATCAGGCGATGGAAATCGATCGTGGGCTGGTAGGCCGGCATGGCGCTCCTCGGTGTTGGCTTGTCTGCGGGCGCGCACGGTGTGCACAGCCCTGACGATCAGCCGATGGTCGGTGCGCCCTGCGTCAGGGGCATCGGGGAAAACCCGCGCCGGCCCGGGCGGGCTGTCATCCGGGAGACTCCGGCGGATACCGGCAGCGCGGCGTCGAACGGCGTGCTGATGCGCGCTGCGGCGCCGGCTTGCCGCTCAGGCTCTCGCCGAGCGCGCCCGGTGCCGCCGCAGGTGGTACACCGCCAGCCACAGCGATGCCGCCTGCAGCGCGGCGCAGAAGTAGAACGGCGCGCCGATGCGCCAGTCGCCCTGGGGCAGGTGCGACACCATGGCCAGCAGCGGCGCGCCGACCATCGGTGCCAGCACCGCCATCAGGCTGCCCAGCGAACTCACGGCGCCCAGCGTCTGGCCCTGGCTGCGGCTGTCAGCGGCCGCCGAGATCATGCTCTGCACCGACGCGGTGACGGTCACGCCGAACAGGTTGACCGCGATCACCGCGAACATCATCCAACCCTGCGTGGCAGCGCCCCACAAGGCATACGCCAGCATCGACGAGACCAGCCCGATGATGGCCAGGCGCTGGGGCGCAAAACGCTTGAGCATGCGCCCCATCAGGAAGCCCTGCACCGCGACCGACACCACCCCCACGGCGGCCAGCGACCAGCCGTTCTCCTGCGGGCCCCAGCCGAACTTGAAGGTGGTGTACAGCACCCAGCAGGTGTACAGGATGAACTGCGCCAGGCCGCTGAAGGCCACCACCCCCACCAGCGGGCCGACCGCCTTGAGCCTGGAGAGCGCACGCAGGGCGGTCATCGGATTGGCGGCACTCCAGTGGAACACCCGTCGCTTGTCCACGGGCAGCGATTCGGGCAGCACGAAGTAGCCGTACAACAGGTTGACCATGGTCAGGCCACCGGCCACGAAGAAGGGCAGTTGCAGGTCGATCGACCCCAGCAGGCCACCCATCACCGGCCCGACGATGAAGCCCAGGCCCTGCATCGCCCCCAGCATGCCGAAGCGCCGCGCGCGTTGTTCTGGCGCGGTGATGTCGGCCACGTAGGCGTTGGCCACGGCCGCATTGGCCTGCATGGCGCCGCCCACGACCCGCGCGAGCAGCAGCATCGCCATGCTGGTGGCCATCGCGGTGGCGAAGAAATTCACACCCAGGCCGAAAAAACCGAGCAGCCGCACCGGCCGGCGGCCGTATTGGTCGGACAACGCACCCAGGATCGGGGACGCAAAAAAATTGGCGAGCCCGAACACAAAGGCCACAGCGCCGTACCAGAAGGCCTGGTCCGCCTGGGAGCCGCTGAATTTGCCGACCAGCGCCGGCAGCACCGGGATGATCAGCCCGATCGCCAGCATGTCGATCAGCACCGTGATCATGATGAACGGCATCGCCGCCTCGCGCGTGCGCAGGGCGTCACGCATGGCGCGGCGCCTCCACCGTTGCGGCGGTGAAGGCCGGGGCGGCTAGCTGCTGCAGGTGCGTGCGTACGTCGTGGGGCCAGGGCAAGAGCAGCTCGGCGAATCGCTGCTGCTGGCCGGCAAACAGGGCGCGCGCCGCCTCCTCGAAACCATCGAGTTCGCCGGCCAGAGCGACCATGAAGCGGTAACTCGCCTCCTGGGCCTGGCGCACGCTGTCCTGCGTCTGGTTGTCGCGGCGGGCCTGGTCCACCAGCTTGCGCAGTGCCACCGACGCGCCGCCCGGCTGGCTGCCCAGCCAGTCCCAGTGGCGCGGCAGCAGGGTGACTTCGCGTGCCACGACGCCGAGCCGGGGGCGTCCCGGGCCGGCCTTGGGTGCAGTGGCTGCTGCGCCCTCGCCCACGATGGTTGGGTGTGCGTCGGCGAGCTTGTGCAGCATCTCTGCGGGCGTGCCGCGGTGGTCGAAATCGATCAGCTCACTGCTCGACGCGTCGAGAACCAGTACCTGCGCATGCGGGTTGGTGGCCTGTGTGGCCTGGAT
>JANMZX010000697.1:0-4505 GCA_031383745.1 Rhodoferax sp.
GCCGCACGCAGCGCCGCCGAGTCGCCCTGCCACACGACGCGGCCCTTTTCGACGATGTAGTGGCGGTCGGCCAGGCGCAGCAGCGGGCCGATGTTCTTGTCGATGACGATCAGCGCCAGGCCCTGGCTCTTCAGCGTTTCCAGGCAGCGCCAGATCTCCGCGCGCACCAGCGGCGCCAGGCCCTCGGTGGCTTCGTCCAGGATCAGCAGCTTGGGGTTGGACATCAAAGCGCGGCCGATGGCCAGCATCTGCTGCTCGCCACCTGACAGGTTGGCACCCAGGTTGCGCTCGCGCTCCTGCAGGCGCGGGAACATCTGGTAGACGGTGTCGAGAGTCCACGGCTGCGCCACGGCGTGGCGATTCTCGGCCGTTGCCACCAGGTTCTCGCGCACCGTCAGGGTGGGGAACACGCGCCGCCCCTCCGGCCCCAGACCGATTCCGGCGCGCGCCACCTTGAAGGACGCCTGCCCCGCCATCTCGGCACCGTCGATTCGGACGGAGCCGCGCTTCGGCGCCAGCATGCCCATGATGGACTTGACCGTGGTGCTCTTGCCCATGCCGTTGCGACCGATCAGGGTAACGACCTCGCGGGCATGTACTTCGAGCGACAGGCCGAACAGAACCTGGCTGGCACCGTAGGCGGAATCGATGTCCTGCACTTGCAACAGCGCCGTCATGACACCTCCTCCTGATCACCCAGGTACGCAATACGGACGTCGGCGTTCGAACGAATCTCGTCGGGCGTGCCGCATGCGATCGGTCGGCCGTAAACCAGCACGGAAATGCGGTCGGCCAGGGCGAAGATCGCGTCCATGTCGTGCTCCACCAGAACAATCGCGTAACGGCCCTTGAGCCGCAACAGCAGGTCGACCACCGACTGCGACTCGTGCCGGCTCATTCCGGCCATCGGTTCGTCCAGCAGCAACACCTTCGGGCGCATCGCCAGGGTCATCGCGATTTCGAGTTGCCGGCGCGCACCGTGGGCCAGGGCGTCGACGTGCACAGCGGCCTGGTCGGCCAGTCCCACGGTCTCCAGCAGTTCCCGGGCCGGCTGGACCAGGCGCTGGTCCGACAACACCGGCTTCCAGAATCCGAAGCTGTGTCCCGCCGACGCCTGCACCGCCATCGCCACGTTCTCCAACACGCTGAAATCCAGAAACACGGAGGTGATCTGGTAAGAACGTGCAATGCCAGCCAATGCGCGTCGGTCCACCGAGAGACTCGTGACATCGCGCCCTTCAAGCAGGATCCGGCCCTCGGTGGGTCGCAGTTCGCCAGACAACTGGCTGATCAGGGTGGTCTTGCCCGCGCCATTGGGCCCGATGATGGCATGCAGTTCGCCGGGGCGGATGTCGAGGTCGAGGTGGTCGGTCGCGAGCAGCCCGCCAAAACGCTTGACCAGGCCTTTGACGGAGAGGATCGACCGTGCTTGTTCTGGGGTGTTCATGTGTGCTTGCCCCCGCGCTGCAACAACATCCCGTACAAGCCCTGCTTGAGGTTCAGCGTGACCACGATGATTAGCACGCCGAACACTGCCGGCCAGTGGTCACGCACCATGGCGTCCATGCCCCAGGGCAGCGGCACGCGGAACGAGGTCAGCAACTCTTCAAGCACGAGCCAGGTGGCGGCCCCGACCAGGGGGCCCATCAAGGTGCCGATGCCGCCCAGAACGACCATGACGATCAGGTCGCCAGACACGGCCCACGACATGTACGACGGCGACGCGAACCGGGTCAGGTTGGCCAGCAGGATGCCTGCCAAGACACAGACCTCGGCCGAAACCACGTAGGCCACCAGCTTGTAGCGAAACACCGGAAAACCCAACGCCAGCATGCGCCGCTCGTTGGATTTGCAGCCGCGCAGCACCATCCCGAAGCGTGCATGGACCAGGCGATGAAAACCAAGCAGGAACACCAGGAGAACCGCGAAAGTAGCGTAGTACAGGACCGTGGCGTTGGCCAGGCTGAACAGCCCGAAGTCGCTTTGGGAGGTGACGGGCAGGCCGTCGTCGCCACCGTACTGCTTGAGCCCGACGGCCAGGAAGTAGAACATCTGGGCGAATGCCAGCGTGATCATGATGAAGGCCACACCCGCCACCCGCAGGCATACCGCACCGACGAGCAGAGAGGCCGCCAGCCCGACGCCCAGCGCGGCCCCCAGGTGGGCCCATCCACTGACCACGCCGTGGGATGCGAGGATGCCCACGGCATAAGCACCGATGCCGATGTACATCGCATGGCCCAGGCTGACCATGGCGCCGAAACCCAACACCAGGTTCAGGCCCACGGCGGCCAGCCCGAAGACCATGATGCGGGTGACCATGGTGGTGTAGAACGACTGCCCGAGCCAGCCTGCAAGCAGGGGGACCACGGCCAGGGCCGCGACGATCAGCACCACGCCGACCCGGTGCGAAGGGAGCCGTGCCTGGGGCAAGTCCGGCGACGCCGACGACTCTGTTGTGCTTTTGGACATCACATCACCCATGTTTCACCGGGAACAGCCCCTGGGGCCGAAAGGCCAGAACCAGCGCCATCAGGATGTAGATCGACATCGACGCGAGCGCCGGGCCCAGTGCCTGGGCCAGACTGCGTTCCAGCACTTCGCGCAGCAGTGCGGGCAACATCGAGCGCCCGATGGTGTCGACGATGCCCACGATGAGCGCGCCATAAAACGCCCCGCGGATCGAGCCGATGCCACCGGTGACGATCACCACCAGCGTCAGGATCAGGACGGACTCCCCCATGCCGGGTTGCACCGACAGAATCGGCGCGGCCATGAAGCCCGCCAGGCCGGCCAGCGCGGCACCCCCGCCAAACACCAGGCCATTGACCAGGCGGATGTTGACACCCATGGCCGACACCATGTCCGGATCGGACGCGCCGGCCCGGATCAGCATGCCGGCCCGCGTCTTGTGGATCACCAGGTACAGGCCCAGCGCCACCAGCAGGCCGACCGCGATGATCAGGAACCGGTAGGCGGGGTAGGGCACGCCGAACAGGTCGATCGTGCCTGAAAGAGCCGGCGGCAGGCTCATGTACAGCGGCGACTGGCCCCAGACCATGCGCACGATCTCGTTGAGAAGTAGGATCAGCCCGAACGTGGACAGGACCTGGTCCAGATGGCTGCGGGCGTACAGCTTGCCCAGCACCACGCGCTCCAGCAGCAGCCCCAGGGCCAGTGTCGCCGGCACCGCGAACAGGCCTGCCAGCAACAACGAGCCCCACCAGCCGTAGGCGGCCGCCGCGAAATAGGCGCCCATCATGTAGATCGAGCCGTGGGCGAGGTTGACAAAATTCATGATGCCCAGCACCAGCGTCAATCCCGCCGCGAGCAAGAAGAGCAACACGCCGAACTGGAACCCGTTCAGCAACTGGGCGAAGAATAGCGAGGTGGTCATGTCGGCGGCTCACGGCTACGTGCGGTAACGCTCGCCGGTTCAGGATTCGTCGACGATGGTGTTGCGCAACACGCCGACACCTTGCACCTCGACCTCGCACACGTCGCCGGCCTTCATCCACACCGGTGGTTTGCGCGCCAGGCCCACGCCGGAGGGCGTGCCGGTGATGATGATGTCGCCCGGCTGCAGCGCCATCGCCTCGGAACAGGCCGCCACCAGGGTGGCCACATCGAAGATCATGTCGCTGGTGCTCGCGTTCTGCATCACCGTGCCATTCAGGCGGCATTGGATCTGCAGGCCCACGCCTCCGGCGGGGAGTTCATCGGCGGTCACGAACTCGGGGCCGAAGCTGCCGCTGGCGTCGAAGTTCTTGCCCATCATGAACTGGGTTGAGCGTGTCTGGTGGTCGCGGATCGAGCCGTCGTTGAACAACGAATACCCGGCCACGTGTTCCAGCGCCTTCTCCTTGGGGATATAACGACCGCCCTTGCCGATCACGGCCACCAGTTCGGCCTCGTAGTCGAACTGCACCGAGATGTGCGGCCGCACCAGTGCCACGCCATGTGCGACCCACGACGACGGATAACGGTGGAAGATCACCGGGAACTTCGGCATCGCGAAATTGCTCTCCTTGGCGTGGTCGGCGTAGTTCAGGCCAATGGCCAGCGCCTTGGCCGGGTTTGACACCGGCGGCAGGTAACGAAGACCGGCCAATGGGCGACGCGTGACAGGGCCTGCCATCGCGGCATGCACGGCGGCCATGCCGGGGTCGCCCTGGCGCAGGAGTTCGTCCAGCGTGGCTGGCAGGCCGAGCGCGGTGATGTCGACCAGCTCCTGGCCGATGCGCACACCCAATGCGGGATGGCCGAGGTCGTTGGTGAAGGCGATGATTCTCATGGGGTGGCTCCGTCGTGTTGTTCGTGGTTGGTGATGAAGTCGTCGGGGACCGGCGGGCCCCATACATACAGCGAGTCGGCCGGCGGATGGTCTGCCGCGGGCCAGTCGAGATCGGCCGGCACGTAGTCGATGCCGAAGGAGTATTCACAGAAGCTACCCCAGGGATCCTGCACGTAGTTGAAGTAGTTCGAGCCCAGAACGTGGCGGCCCA
>JANMZX010000730.1:0-1795 GCA_031383745.1 Rhodoferax sp.
ATCGCCGGCTCGCGGCTCGCCGGGCTGATCACCGATTATCCAACGCTCGTCGCGGGTAAGCGCGCGTGAGCTTCATACTCGCGCTCGATCAGGGTACGACCAGTTCACGCGCGATCGTGTTCGATCGCGCCGGCGCCATCAAGGCGCTCGCGCAGAAGGAGTTTCGCCAGATATTTCCGCAGCCGGGGTGGGTCGAGCACGATGCCACCGAGATCTGGCGCTCGCAACTCGCGGTGGCCACTGACGTGCTGAAGAGCAAGGGTTTGCGGGCGTCCGATATCGACGCCATCGCGATCACCAACCAGCGTGAAACCACCGTCCTGTGGGACCGCGCCACCGGCGAGCCGGTGGGGAATGCGATCGTCTGGCAGGACCGGCGCACGGCCGCGCGCTGTGATGCGTTGCGCGCACAGGGCCGTGCCGCGATGATCCAGAAGAAGACGGGGCTGGTGCTGGATGCCTATTTCTCGGGGACCAAACTGCAGTGGCTGCTCGACCATGTTCCTGGTGCGCGTGCACGCGCGAACCGGGGCGAACTGGCGTTTGGCACGGTCGACAGCTGGCTGATCTGGAATCTCTCCCAAGGCCAGCTCCACGTGACCGACGCCAGCAATGCGTCGCGCACCCTGCTGTTCAACATCCACACGTTGCAATGGGATCCGCAACTGCTGGACTTGTTCGACATTCCCGCGTCGGTGCTGCCGACGGTCGTGCCATCGAGCGGCGAGGTCGGGCAGACCGTTGCCGGGCTGTTCGGCACGCCGGTGCGTATCGCGGGCATCGCAGGTGACCAGCAGGCCGCGACCTTCGGGCAGGCCTGCTTTTCCCCCGGCATGGCCAAGAACACCTACGGCACCGGCTGCTTCATGCTGATGAACACCGGCGCCGCCGCAGTCACCAGCCGGCACCAGTTGCTGTCCACCGTCGCATGGGTCGGGCCGGGCGCCGCGGTGCAGCGCGCCATGGCCTGTTATGCGCTGGAGGGCTCGGTGTTCGCCGCCGGCGCCACGGTGCAATGGCTGCGCGATGGCCTCAAGATCATCGATTCGGCGCAGCAGGTGCAGGGCCTGGCCGAACAGGTCTCCGACACGGGTGACGTCTACCTGGTGCCGGCCTTCGCCGGGCTGGGCACGCCGCATTGGGACGGCTTCGCACGCGCGGCCCTGGTGGGCATGACGCGCGGCACCACCGGCGCCCACATCGCCCGCGCCGCGCTCGAGTCGATTGCGCTGCAGTCGGCCGACGTGTTCGGCGCCATGGCGGTCGATTCGGGCATTGCCTTGCGCGAATTGCGTGTCGATGGCGGTGCCAGCCGCAACGACCTGCTGATGCAGATGCAGGCCGACTTCCTGGGGGTGCCGGTGGTGCGGCCGCAGGTGACCGAAACCACGGCGCTGGGGGCGGCATACCTGGCGGGCCTGGCCACCGGCTTCTGGTCCGGCGTCGATGAACTCGCCCACCAATGGGTGCGTGAGCACCAGTTCGACCCGCAGCTGCCGGCGGACCAGCGCGCGGCCAAGCTGGCCCGATGGCAGCAGGCGGTGCAACGCGCCAAGGGATGGGTGGCCCATTGATGGCCACCAAGCCGATACAAGGCGCGTCGCCGACGCAGCGGGAAGAACTGCTGGCGCGCCTGGCGCAGCCACATCTGTATGACATCGCCGTCGTCGGCGGTGGTGCCACCGGCCTCGGCGTGGCGCTCGATGCTGCCGCACGCGGGTTCAGCGTGGTGCTGGTGGAGTCGCACGACTTCGCGAAGGGCACTTCGTCGCGCGCCACCAAACTGGTGCATGGC
>JANMZX010000020.1:0-28328 GCA_031383745.1 Rhodoferax sp.
CCACTGGGGCTGGTACATCTTCAATCCGCTGCAGGACAAGGGACAGTCCAACCTGCAGTGGATTGAAGATGTACCAGCCCCAGTTGTAGCCGGACCCCTGCGAAGCACCACCCCCGCACCCGGCCAGCGCGCCGAGACCGAGCAAGGAACAGCGCCGCGCTATTTTTTGGCCGTCAGCCATTTGGCTTCAAGCGCGTCGAAAAATCCCTCGGCCTCCTTGAGCGAAATCCAGTTGTTCACGAAGGTCAGCCACACCTCGTCGCCCTGGGGCATCGGATAGGCGAACGGCCGCTTGTTGCGCATCTCGGAACTCGCCCCGACGACCTGCAGGTCGGGGTAGGTCTTCATGAGGGTGGCGGCTTCCACGTTGCTGGTGATCGTGACCTGGGCGCGCCCGGCGAGCACTTCCTGGTAGCCGTTGGCCGGCTTTTCGACCGCGCGGATCTTGGCCTTGGGGAAATGCGCACGCGCCTGCTGCTCGAACACCGTGCCCAGCAACACGGCCACGGTCACATTGGGGCTGTTGATGCTCTCCCAGGTGGGGAACTTGCCCGGGCCCTTCTTGTTGACCAGCGGTACCGTGCCCGCATACAGGTAGGGATGGGAAAAGGCCACCGTCTTGGCGCGGGCCATGCTCAGGGACGCACCGGAGAAGATGTCGAAGCGGTCCGACACGATGCCGTTGACCAGCGTGGCCCATTCTGCGGGTACGAACTCGATCTTGACCCCCATGTCGGTGGCCAGCTGGGTCATGGCTTCGACGTCGAACCCGGTCAGCGTGTTGGTGGCGGTGTCCTTGATCGACATCGGGTTGAAGTCCCCCGTGGTGCCGACACGCAGCGTCCCGCGCTCAAGGATCTGGTTCAGCTTGGACTTGTTCTGGGCGATCGACGCGGCCGGGGCCAGCAAAGCCGCTGCGGCCACAAGGCCCATCAGCATGGTCATCAATTTCTTCATGGCGGTTTCCTGGATCCTGGTTGGTTGAAGGACAAATTGCATCTGGTGACAAAGCAGTATATGCAAGAAACGCGCGCAGGTGGCAACCTGTCTATGCAAGCAACACGCCGGGCTCCGGCCACAGCCGGTCAGGCCGGAACACTTGCACGTCAATCCAGCGCCAACAGCACGAGACCGCCCAGGCCGAGCACACCGGCGGGCAGTCCCCAGCGCTCCCACAACGACACGGACTCCCCGGCGACAACCTCCACCGGCACCGGTGTCGCCTCCAGGACGCGGTTGGTCGTTGAGTCCTCGAGCATGCGCGTCAGCGAGTTCTTGCGGGCCGTGCCGATCACGATGTGGTGCACCGCGAGGTCCGACGCGATGCGGCAGATTTCCAGCGCCCGATCACCCAGAGCCCTGTGCGCCTGGTAGGGTACGCCGGCCTCGGCGAGCATCGCTTGCGCGTCCGCCAGGGCCGCCTGCGCCTGGTCGTGGTGCCATGCATCACGGTCGCTGCGGCGAATGAACCGGCCAATATGGCGCGACAGCCTGGGCTGCACGTTGAGCAGGTGCAGTTCAAGTTCGCGATGGCGCCGGTACTCGGTGATGACATGGCTCAGGGCGCGCAACGCATTGCGTGAGCCGTCGATGGGGACCAGGACTTTCAACATGCTTCTGTCTCCTTGGTGGGGTGAAAATGGGTCAGGCGGCTGGGGCAGGTGGCGCGCGAATTCACGCAGCCGGGCGTGGATGCGTGAATCAAGGCGTCGGTGGTTGCGCAGGAATCCGATCCACAGGACGAGCGGCACCGCAAGGAAGGCCAACACCCTCAGCCAGGGCATGCGGACGAGCCCTTGCTGCAGCAAGGGCTCGGTGGTGACCATCTTCGCGGCGGTCCACACCAGCACCGCGGCGCCAAGGTACACGACGCCGGGGTACCGCTCCACCAGCTTGAGCACGACGGTGCTGCCCCAGACAACGATCGGCACACTGATCACCAGACCGCAGACCACCAGCAGGTAACTGCCGTGTGCAGCGCCAGCCACCGCCAGGACGTTGTCCAGACCCATCACCGCATCGGCGACCACGATGGTGCGCATGGCGCCCCAGAAGGTCGCGGCGGCGACAGTGCGCTCGTCGCCGGGATCTTCATCGGGCACCAGCAGGCGGTAGGCGATCCAGGCCAGCAGCAGACCGCCTGCCAGCTGCAGGCCGGGAATCTTGAGCAACCAGACCACGACCACCGTCATCAGGCTGCGCACGCCGATCGCACCAAGCGCACCCCAGGCGATGGCGCGTCGTTGCAGATGGGCGGGCAATGCCCGGGCCGCCAGCGCAATCACGATCGCGTTGTCCCCGGCAAGAACCAGGTCGATCACGATGATCGCCAGCAGGGCAGAAAGGAATGTGGAAGGGTCCATGGTCGGGCGGCAGGCGAGTGCCAGTACAGCCTTGTCAATGCTGCAGCTGCACGGGCACTGTGGCCCGGCCGCCGTACCTGGTCAAGTGCGACCGGTCAAAGCCGCGCATTCCATGTGGAATAAGCGGCTCAGGCCGGCGCCCCCACTGACCAGTTGTGCGTGACGTTGCCGGCGTTGTTCACGCTTTCCAGGTTCACGCCGAACCCCCATAACCGCGCGGCGTGCTTGAGCACTTCCAGCGTGGAATCGGCAAGCGGGCGGTCCTGGTACTGGCTATGGCGCAACGTCAGGGTGCGGTCGCCGCGCAGGTTCACGTTCCAGACCTGGATATTGGGCTCACGCGTGCCCAGATCGTATTGCTGCGACAGGTTCTGGCGCAGGCGCTGGTATCCGGCGGTGTCGTGGATCGCCGACACCTCGAGTTCGCTCTGCTTTTCGTCGTCGTGGATCGCGAACAAGCGCAGTTCGCGCATCAGCCGCGGGCTGAGGAACTGTCCGATGAAACTCTCGTCCTTGTAGTTGCGCATCGCGTGGTCCAGCGTGGGCAACCACGGAGCGCCCGCGATATCCGGGAACCAGCTGCGGTCTTCTTCGGTCGGGTGTTCACAGATGCGCCGGATGTCGGTGTACATGGCAAAACCCAGCGCATATGGGTTGATGCCGCTGTAGGCCCGATGCCCCACTGGCGGCTGGAAGATCACGTTGGTGTGCGAAGTCAGCCATTCGAGCATTGCACCATCGCTCAAGTGGCCGTCGTCGTACAGGCTGTTGAGCAGCCGGTGGTGCCAGAAGGTGGCCCAGCCCTCGTTCATCACCTGGGTCTGGCGCTGCGGGTAGAAATACTGTGCCACCTTGCGCACGATGCGCACGATCTCGCGCTGCCAGGGCTCCAGCAACGGCGCGCTCTTCTCGAAGAAGTAGAGCAGGTTCTCCTGCGGCTCCGCCGGGAAGCGCTGCGCCGCCTGGGCCACTTCGGCCTTCTCCTCGCGCACCGGCACCGTGCGCCACAGGTCGTTCACCTGCTGCTGTGCATGGGCCTCGCGGGCCAGTCGCTCGGCCATCTCCTGGGCCAGCGAGCGCTTGCTCGGCCGCCGGTAGCGGTCGACACCGAAATTGGCGAGCGCATGGCAGGAGTCGAGCAGCGTCTCGACCGCCGCCAGCCCGTGGCGCTCCTCGCATTCGCTCACGTAGTTGCGCGCATAGACCAGGTAGTCGATGATGGACGACGCGTCGGTCCACATGCGAAACAGGTAGTTGCCCTTGAAGAAGCTGTTGTGCCCGTAGGCTGCATGGGCGATCACCAGCGCCTGCATCACGGTGGTGTTTTCCTCCATCAGGTAGCTGATGCAGGGGTTCGAGTTGATGACGATCTCGTAGGCCAGGCCCATGTGGCCGCGCCGGTAGCGCTTCTCGGTGGCGATGAACTCCTTGCCGTAGCTCCAGTGCCGGTAGTTGACCGGCATGCCCACCGACGCATAGGCATCCATCATCTGTTCGGCCGTGATGATCTCCAGCTGGTTCGGGTAGGTGTCCAGGCCATGGCGCTCTGCCGCTTCGCGAATAACCTCGTGGTAGCGGTCAATCAGCTCGAAGGTCCAGTCGCTCTGATCCGGCAGCGGCTGCGCCGCGCGCGCCGGCGATGGGCGTGGCGCCAGCAGCGTGACGCGCGGGCGCCGGTCGCCCGTGGCCGGCACCCGGTACAGGTTCTCGGCCTTGCGCCGCTCCGGCGCCGGCGCATGCTGCGGGTTCATCAGGCATCCTCCATGCTGCGCATTGCGGAATTCGCCCTTGGGAACGGCCCGGCGGCGCTCATCAGGCAACCTCCATGCTGCGCATTGCGGTATTCGCCCTTGGGAACGGCCCGGCGGCGCTCATCTGGGTACCTCCGCCCTGCGGGCTGCGGTGCGAGCTTGCTTGGGGCGGCCCGGCGCGGCGCTCATGCGGGCACCCCCTGCTTCCTGAACAGGTTGCGGAACACGGGGTAGATCTGGTCGGTGGCGGTGGCCTTGCGCATCGCGAAGTTGGGATGGCCGTCCTCCAGATGCTGGTACTCCGTCCAAAGGGTCTGCTCCTCCTCGACCACCTGCACATAGGCGAAATAACGCACCAGCGGCAGGATATTGTCGGCCAGCAGTTCGCGGCACCGGGTGCTGTCGTTGTTGTAGTTGTCGCCGTCGCTGGCCTGCGCACCGTAGATGTTCCACTCCGCAGTGGGATAACGCGCCACGATGATCTGGTGCATCAGCACCAGCGCACTGCTGACCACCGTGCCGCCGGTCTCGGTCGAATGGAAGAACCCATCCTCGTCCACCTCCTGGGCCTGCGTGTGGTGGCGGATGAAAACGATGTCGATCTTGTCGTAGTGGCGCGTCAGGAAAAGGTAGAGCAATATGAAGAAGCGCTTGGCCAGGTCCTTGCGTGCCTGATCCATCGAGCCCGACACATCCATCACACAGAACATCACCGCCTTGCTCGACGGGATCGGCACGCGCACGCGGTTGCGGAACCGCAGATCGATCGGATCCAGATAGGGGATGCGCCCGAGCCGCCGTTCCAGCGCCTCGATCTCCGCCGCCAGCGCCGCGACCGCCGCGCCGTCCCGTGGCACGGCCGCCTCCAGCATGGCCATTTCCAGGCGCTTTGCCAACAGCTCCCGGCGCGGCGCGTGCCCCACGGCGATACGCCGGCCGAGCGCGCCGCGCATCGAGCGCACGATGGACAGGTTGTTGGGTGTGCCGTCATGGGTGAAACCGGCGCGGTGCGACCTCCACTCCGGGTTGTCGCCGATCTGCGTGCGCAGCAGGTGCGGCAGCGCGAGGTCCTCGAAGAACAGCTGCAGGAACTCCTCCTTGCTCAGGGTGAAGGTGAAGTCGTCCTCGCCCTCGCCAGAATCGCTGGCCTGCCCGCCGGAGCCACCACCGCCACCGGGCGGGCGGGCGATCCGGTCGCCACGCAGGTATTCGGTGTTGCCCGGATGCACCGTGTCGCGCACGCCGCCCTGGCCATGCTGGAACAGCGGCTCACTGATGTCCTTGCGGGGGATGGTGATGTTCTCGGCATTCTCGATGTCGCGAATACCGCGGCTGTTCACCGCACGCCGCACCGCGTCCTGCACCTGTGTCTTGTAGCGCCGCAGGAACCGCTCACGGTTGCCCACCGACTTGTTCTTGCCCGAAAGCCGACGGTCGATGATGTGCAGCGCCATGGAGGCCCGCCGTTCAGGAGCTCTTGCGAACGCGCAGATACCACTCGCACAAGAGGCGGACCTGCCGCGCGGTGTACCCCTTGGCCACCATGCGGGTCACGAAGTCCTCGTGCTTCTTGGCCTCGTCGGCGCTGGCCTTGGCGTTGAAGCTGATCACCGGCAGCAACTCCTCGGTGTTGGAGAACATCTTCTTCTCGATCACCAGCCGCAGCTTCTCGTAACTCGTCCAGCCCGGGTTCTTGCCCTGGTTGTTGGCGCGCGCCCGCAGCACGAAGTTCACGATCTCGTTGCGGAAGTCCTTGGGGTTCGCGATGCCGGCAGGCTTCTCGATCTTTTCCAGTTCGGCGTTGAGGGAGGAGCGGTCGAACACCTCGCCGGTGTCGGTGTCGCGGTACTCGTTGTCCTGGATCCAGTAGTCGGCGTAGGTGACGTAGCGGTCGAAGATGTTCTGGCCGTATTCGCTGTAGCTCTCCAGGTAGGCCGTCTGGATCTCCTTGCCGATGAACTCGGCATACCGCGGCGCAAGATGTTCCTTGATGAAGCCGATGTAGCGGGTTTCCAGCTCGGCCGGAAACTGTTCGCGACCGATCTGCTGCTCCAGCACGTACATCAGGTGCACCGGGTTGGCCGCCACCTCGGCGCTGTCGAAATTGAACACCTTGGACAGTATCTTGAAGGCGAAGCGCGTCGACACGCCGCTCATGCCTTCATCCACGCCGGCATAGTCGCGGTACTCCTGGAAACTCTTGGCCCGCGGGTCGGTGTCCTTCAGGCTCTCGCCGTCGTAGACCTGCATCTTGCTATACAGGCTGGAGTTCTCTGGTTCCTTGAGGCGTGTCAGCACCGAGAACTGCGCCATCATCTTGAGCGTGCCGGGAGCGCACTTGGCCTGTCCCAGCGACGAGTCGCGGATCAGCTTTTCGTAGATGCGCGCCTCTTCGCTCACGCGCAGGCTGTAGGGCACCTTGACGATGTAGATGCGGTCGAGGAACGCCTCGTTGTTCTTGTTGTTGCGAAACGCCTTCCACTCGCTCTCGTTGCTGTGGGCCAGCACCACACCGTCGAACGGTATCGCCCCGAAGCCTTCGGTGCCCTTGTAGTTGCCCTCCTGCGTGGCAGTGAGCAGCGGATGCAGCACCTTGATCGGCGCCTTGAACATCTCGACGAACTCCAGCAGTCCCTGATTGGCCAGGCACAGACCACCGGAATAACTGTAGGCGTCGGTGTCATCCTGCGCGAAGCTCTCGAGCTTGCGGATATCCACCTTGCCGACCAGCGAGCTGATGTCCTGGTTGTTCTCGTCGCCCGGTTCCGTCTTGGCAACGCCCACCTGCTTGAGGATGCTAGGGAAACGCTTGACAACGCGGAACCGACGGATGTCCCCACCGAACTCGTCCAGTCGCTTGACCGCCCACGGAGACAGGATGCGCTGCAGGTAGCGGCTGGAGATGCCGAAGTTCTCCTGCAGGATGGGGCCGTCTTCCAGCGGGTCGAACAGGCCCAGCGGAGTTTCGTTGACGGGTGAGCCCTTGAGCGCGTAGAACGGCACCTGCTGCATCAATTGCTTGAGCCGCTCTGCGATCGAACTCTTGCCACCGCCCACCGGCCCGAGCAGATAGAGGATCTGCTTGCGTTCCTCCAGGCCCTGCGCCGCGTGGCGGAAGTAACTCACCACCTGCTCGATGGCGTCCTCCATGCCATAGAACTCTGCGAATGCCGGGTAGCGCTTGATGACCTTGTTGGCGAACAGACGCGACAGGCGCGGCTCGTTGCGTGTGTCGACCAGTTCGGGTTCGCCGATCGCCCGCAACATGCGCTCTGCGGCCGTCGCGTAGGCCAGTGGATTGCGCTTGCACTCGCTCAGGTACTCGTCGATCGAGAGTTCTTCTTCCTTGGTGCGTGCATAGCGCGCCACGAAATTGCCAATTGCATCCATCGAGCCCCCCTGTTCCAGACGAAAAGAGAAAACCATCCGCGAATTACGTTACACGCTTTGCCCCTTGCCTGCACAACGCCATCAGGTTAACCGGCGTTGACCGTGCGGACAAGACAATTGATACCGCCTCCGCGTAAACTGCTAAGACCGTGACAAAGTGGATAAGTTTCAGGAAGGGAGGCAGCACGATGCGTGCCAGCTTTATCGCAGCCCTCCTGGCCTGCGCGACCCTCGTGTCAGATGCATCGGCACAGGTTCAGCTCGACCTCATCAAGCTGCCGCCGGGGTTCTCCATCGCCCTGTTCGCGCGTGTCGACAATGCCCGGCAGATGGCGCTGGGCCGTGCCGACGCCTCTGGCGGCCACGTGTTTGTCGGCTCGATGCGCGCAGGCAAGGTACACGCCGTGCGCTTCGACGCCGCGTACCACGCAACGGGTGTCACCACGGTGGCCAGTGGCCTGCAGATGCCTGTCGGAGTAGCTTACAGGGACGGCGCGTTGTATGTGTCGGCGGTCAGCCGCATCCTGCGTTACGACAACATCGAGCAGCGCCTGGAGCAGCCACCGGCGCCGGCCGTCGTGACCGACCGCCTGCCCACCGAAACCCACCACGGATGGAAGTTCATCGCCTTCGGACCCGACGGCAAACTGTACGTGCCGGTCGGGGCGCCGTGCAACATCTGCGAACCCGACGCACAACGCTATGCCAACATCCTGCGCATGAATGCCGACGGCAGCGGTGTCGAGACATTTGCGCGGGGCGTGCGCAACACGGTCGGTTTCGACTGGCAGCCGCAGACCGGAGAACTCTGGTTCACCGACAACGGCCGGGACATGCTGGGCGACGAGTTTCCGCCGGATGAACTGAACCGTGCGCCCCGCGCCGGCATGCATTTCGGATACCCCTACTGCCACGGTGGCGACCTGCCCGACCCGGAGTTCGGCGCCAGGCGTGCATGTGCGGACTTCACCGCACCCGTGCAGAAACTCGGCCCGCATGTGGCAGCGCTCGGCATGCGCTTCTACTCCGGCGCCATGTTCCCGCCGGCCTACCGCAACCAGGTCTTCATCGCCGAGCACGGTTCCTGGAACCGCTCGAAGAAGATCGGCTACCGCGTGTCGCTGGTGCGGCTGCAAGACGGCAAGGCAGTGTCGTACGAACCCTTCGCCACCGGCTGGTTGCAGGGTGAATCTGCCTGGGGGCGGCCGGCGGATGTGCTGGTGCTGCCGGACGGCTCGCTGTTGGTGTCGGACGATGCCGCCGGGGCGATCTACCGGATCAGCTACGCGCGCTGAATTTGGCGTGGGTTGCCGGCCCGCAGTGCTGCTGCGTCGCATGGCGCGCAGTGTCATGAAATCGACATGCTGTGACGCTACCGTGGGATCTGGAACCGATTCACCACCCACGCCTGTCACGAGCAAAACCCATGCACCCAAACCTTCGCCCGCTTGCCGCTGCCGTCCTTTTCACGCTGGGCACTGCAGCCACCGCCGCCCCGAGTTTCGTCAATGGCCTGGCCCTGAGCGGCGCGGCGCTCGACCTGTCTGGCGGCACATCCGTCAACAACGGCCGCATTGGCTACTTTTCGGACATCTACTACGACCCCAACCGCAATGAATGGTGGGGCCTGTCCGACCGCGGCCCGGGCGGCGGCACCATAAGTTACGACACACGCGTGCAGCGTTTCACGCTGGACGTGAACCTGAACACCGGCTTCATCAGCAACTTCCAGATCGCCGAGACCATCGTCTTCAAGAGCGGGACCACGGCGCTCAACGGCCTGGCGCCCGCCGGCACGACGACGCCGGGCCTGGCCTTCGACCCGGAAGGTTTTGTCGTCAATCCCCGTACCGGCACCCTGCTGGTGTCCGACGAGTACGGACCGTCGCTTCGCGAGTTCAGCCGCAGCGGTCAACTGATCCGCGACTACACGATTCCAGCCAATACCGTGCCGCGCCGGGTGGTGACCAGCCCGGCGAGCGAGACCGCCTTCTACGCCAACAACGACGGAACCAACAACGCCGGCAAACGCACCAACCGCGGAATGGAGGGCCTGGCCATCAGCCCGGACGGCAGGTTCGCCTACGGCATGCTGCAAAGCGCCATGCTGGATGAGGGCGCTGGCAACGGTTCGGTCAGCCGCATCATCAAGTACGACACGGTCACCGGCAAGTCCGTGGAGCAGTACGCCTACCAGATGAGGCGCAGCGGCCAGGGCCAGGGCACATCGGCCCTGGTGGCCATCAACGACAACGAGTTCTTCGTCATCGAGCGGAACAACCGGGGTGTGGGAGTGGGCGCCGATTTCGCTACAGCCGACAAGGAGGTGTTTCGCATCAACCTGGCCGGCGCCACCGACGTGACCGGCATCGACCTCGACGCCGCGGGTGCCGTGTACACCAAGGTCACCAAATCGGCACAAATCCTCGATCTGGATGCCAACACCCTTGCCGCGCTGGGCGGCAAGTCACCGGAAAAGTGGGAAGGGCTTGCCATCGGCCCGCGGCTGAACAACGGCAGCTACCTGCTGCTGGCCGGCACTGACAACGACTACAGCGTGACACAGAACACATCTGGCGCCCAGCTCGACGTCTATTTCCGCTTCGGCGATGCCGATCCCTATGCCGGGTCGATCCAGTGCCCCCTGGGCCAGTTGACGGGTTGCACAGGGCCAGCGACCAGTGTGCCGACGGACGGCAGCTACCAGTTGCTGCCGGGCGTCCTGCACGCCTACACGATCAGCTCCGCCGAACTTGGCGCATACGCCGCGCCGGTGCCGGAGCCGGGCACCTGGGCCATGCTGCTGGCCGGTCTCGCGGCGCTTGGCGGCGCAGCAAGACATCGGCGCAGCCACTAGATAGGCCGGCAGTGGCGCGCGGGCGCCGGTGTTGTCACCCGCCTCCGCGCTGCATGTACAGGTCGAACCGCTTCATGAACAGGTAACGCTGCGCGTCGTCCAGCCCGCTGAAGCGGAAAGACACCAGCAGGCGGGGGATGCGGGCCGAACCGATCGCGCGCGGCTCGGCGACCTGCCACGACAGCGCCAGTTGTCCGTCCCCGATGCGCGCGGTCAGGGCCTGTGCGACCTGCTGGTACGGGTTGGCACCGATCGCGTTGTGCAACCATCCCAGCCACTCGCGCTCGGTACAGCCCATCTCGCGGTCGAAATTCTCGGCATAGAAGGCCTGCATGCGAAGTGCGCCGTCCTGGACTCAGCCGCCGGCGATCGGCGGCCAGATGGCGAGCACGTCGCCCTCGGACAAGGTCTGGCGCTGGCGGTCTTCGGGCGCGACGTACTTGCCGTTGACCAGCACCAGGTGCACCATCTTCTCGGGCAACGCCAGCGGCGCGATCACCTGCCGGATGCTGGCATCGGGCGCGATATCCATCTGCATCATGTTGGTGTATTTGAGCTCCGGGGGCAGATAGTCGGTCAGCGACGCAAACAGCTTGAGCGTGATTTTCATGGTTGCGTACGGGCTCAGCGCCGTCGCTCGTCCTGGGCGCCGCTCCAGCCGCCCTGCCCCTGGGCGCTGGCCAGGTAGGCGTCCATCAGCTTGGTCGGGTCGGCCTTGAGGGCGTCCTTCCAGGGCCCCAGGTGGATCTGGCCTTCGACCAGGCCGCGCATCACGCCCACATGCTCCGTCCAGCCCACGCTGTTGCAGCCCACCAGCACATCCCCCTTGAACTGCAGGCTCAGGTGCCGCCCGGCCGCGGCATCGGTCAGCTCCACATGCTCGCCACCCGGCACACCCTGCCATTCGCCGAAGCTGCTGGAGATCAGGCCCAGGGTGTCGAGCACGTTGATCTGGGTGACCCCCTTGAGTGCGGTGCGCTGGCCCACCATGTTGAGCGCGGCCACCCGCGCCTGCTCGGCGGCGTTGGGCTGGATTGCGCTGACTATGGTCTTGTTGCTGACCTTGTCGAACGCCTCGGCGCAATCACCGGCCGCGTAGATACCGGGCACATTGGTCTGCAGGTGCTCGTCGGTCAGCACACCCAACAGGCACTTGACCCCCGACTTCTCGAGGAAACCGATCGCCGGACGCACACCCGTGGCACTGATCACCAGGTCGACATCGAGCGCCTGACCGTTGGAGAGCTTGACCTTCAGCGCGGCACCGCCTGCGCCCTGCTCGATGCCTTCGACCTTGGTGCCGGTGAACACCTGCACGCCCTTGGCGGTACACCAGTCCTTGATCATGCCGCCGGCCGTGGGGCCCATCATGCGCGGCACCATGCGGTCGCCCATCTCGACCACACTCAGGCGCACGCCGCGCGCCGCCAGCGCCTCCATGATGATGCAGCCGATGAAGCCGGCACCCATCTGCAGCACGCGCGCGCCCTTGGTCGCGAGCTTCATGATCGCGCGGGCGTCTTCCATGGTCCAGCAGGGGTGGATGCCCGGCAGATCCATGCCCGGTATCGGCGGCCGCACCGGATGCGAACCGGTGGCGATCAGCAGGCGGTCGAACGCAAGACTGGTGCCGTTGTCGAGCGCCACGGTTTTCGCGGCGCTGTCCACCGCGATGGCCTTGGCATGCACCATGCGGACCTTCAGGTCATCGAAATGGGTCAGGCTCTTGCGCAGGTAGGTGCCGCGCTCCCCCACATTGCCGATCAGCAGGTAGGGGATCGCCATGCGCGAATACGGCGGCTCCTGTTCGTCGCCGACCAGGGTGATGGTGTCGGCCGGCGCATGTTTGCGGATGGTTTCTGCGGCAATCACACCGGCCGGGCCGGCGCCAAGAATCACGTGGTGCATAGGGTCTCCAAAATCAAAAAAAGCGGCTCTCCCGAGCCGCTCCTGGTTCGCGCCTGCGGGAAAAACCTACAGTCCCAGGCGTTCCCTGGTGGCTGCCGTCGGGCGGCCTTCCGAATCCCAGCCGCGTGCCGCATAGTACTTGGGCATCATCTCGGCGAGCATGTTGACCTTGCCCTTGGCCGGGCCGGTCTTGACGGCTTCGGTCAGCAACCGCTTGGGCAGGCTGTCGTCCTTGGCGGTGAAACCGGCGCGGTTGTTGAACTCGCGCTCCATGTTCCAGATGCGCTCGCCGATCTTGGCCAGTTCTTCGATGGTGTACTGCTCGCCGCAGGCCGCCGCCATCTGCGGTGCCAGATCCTGCAGGCCCCATGCAAAGGTGGTGAAGATGCACAGGCCGGAGGAGTCGAACGCGGCCGTGGCATCCTGGAACGCCTTGACCAGGTCGGGCTTGCCTTCATGCTCCAGAGGATCGGTCTTGACCGGAATGCCCAGCACTTCGGACGCGATGGTGTAACCCCGCAGGTGGCAGCCGCCACGGTTACTGGTGGCATAGGCCAGGCCGATACCCTGGATCGAGCGGCCGTCGTAGGCCGGGAACTCCTGGCCCTTGGAGCTCATGCTCAGGTCGGGGTGGCCGTACTTGGCGGTCAGGCGCTTGGAGCCCTGGCCGATCTCCTTGCCGAAACCACGGCCGTTGATCGTCTCCTCGGTCAGGAAGGCCAGCGCCTGCGCCGAGCCGAACTTGGCCTCGATGCCGACCTGCTCCTTGGTGAGCACGCCCATCTCGTAAAGCTCCATGACTGCGCCGACGGTGGTGCCGAAGCTGATCGGGTCGATGCCCTCCTCATTGCACAACATGTTGGCGTATTGCAGGGCTTCGAGGTCGTTCACGCCGTTGGCTGCACCCAGCGCCCAGGCGGCTTCGTACTCCAGGCCGCCATTGGCGCCGCGGTACTGCGGCTTGTTGACGATGGTGAAGTGGTTCTCGTCCATCTTGCTGATGCGCCCGCAGGCGATGGTGCAGCCGAAGCAGGCCTGGTTCGTCACCAGATGCTTCTTGCCGTCGCTCTTGCGCGGCGTGGCCATGGCCTCGGCCGAGATGTCCTTGGCCCCCTCGAACTGGCTGTCCTGGTGGTTGCGGGTGGGCAGCGCGCCCACCTCGTTGATCACGTTCATCAGCACCTGGGTGCCGTAGGCCGGCAGGCCCTGGCCGGTGACGCCATTCTCGGCCAGCACCTTCTTGCCGGCAGCCACGGCCTTCATGAAGGCCTTGGGGTCGCGGATGTTGCCCACGCCCTTGGTGCCGCGCACCGCGATCGCCTTGAGGTTCTTGCTGCCCATCACGGTGCCCACACCCGAGCGGCCCGCGGCGCGGTGCAGGTCGTTCACCACGCTGGCGAACAACACGCCGTTCTCGCCGGCCTTGCCGATGCTGGAGACGCGGGTCAACGGATCCTGCAGGCTCTTCTTGAGCGTCTCTTCGGTTTCCCAGACGCTCTTGCCCCACAGGTGGCCGGCATCGCGCAGCTCGGCCACGTCGTCGTTGACATACAGGTAGACCGGCTTGGCGCTCTTGCCCTCGAAGATCAGCATGTCCCAGCCGGCCATCTTGAACTCGGCACCCCAGTAGCCACCCGAATTGGAGCAGGCGACCGCGCCGGTCAGCGGGCTCTTGGTGATCACGGTGTAGCGCCCGCCGGTGCTGGCCATGGTGCCGGTCAGCGGGCCGGTTGCCCAGATGATCTTGTTGTCGGCGCCCAGTGGGTCGACCGTGGCCGCCACCTCTTCGACGAGGTACTTGGTGCCCAGCCCCCGCGAACCGATGTAGGCCTGCGCCCACTCCATGTTCAGCGGCTCGGATTTGACCGTGCCCGTGGTCAGGTTGACGCGCAGAATTTTTCCAGCCCAAGACATAGTGTTCTCCTTACGCAGCAGAAGGTTGGTTGCCAAGCTTGTCGGCCCACTGGGCCATCTTGCCCAGACCGGTCCAGTTGGCATCGATGAAGGTGATGGCGCCGGTCGGGCAGGCGTCGGCGCAGGCCGGTTCGCCACCGCACAGGTCGCACTTCTGGACCTTGCCGGTGGACTCCACGTAGTTGATGGTGCCGAACGGGCAGGCGATGGTGCAGACCTTGCAACCGACACAGGTGGCCTCGTTGACCTCCATCGCGCCGGTGGTCTTGTTCATGGTGATCGCCTCGACCGGGCAGGCATGCAGGCACCAGGCTTCGTCGCACTGGGTGCAGGTGTAGGGAACCTTCTTGCCGGTGTGGTGGAAGTCGAAAACCTTGATGCGCGACTTGGCGGTGGCGAAGGTGCCGTAGTTCTCGAAGGAACAGGCCATCTCGCACTGCAGGCAGCCTGTGCATTTGTCCGGGTTGATGTGCAACACCTTTTGCATGTGTCTCTCTCCTGGGAGTTATGGCACCTATGCAGTGCCGTGCCTATGAATAAAAGTACCCAGGCATTGTTGGAGCAGCCCGGAGGATTGGTCCTAGGGATAACCCTAATCGGAATAGGTGCATCCGGCGAAATTCTCAAATTGAGACAGCACAGGACAGCGGCTCTGGACACGGCCTGCCCCCCGGATGCCGGCCGTGGAAAGCGGGCACGCCACGGCGCCCGACGGCAAATCAGGTCCCTGGATTGTTATATTGACCAGCTGCTGCCACCCGAAAACCACCCTATCCATG
Organism: Rhodoferax sp.; assembly: GCA_031383745.1. GTDB lineage: Bacteria > Pseudomonadota > Gammaproteobacteria > Burkholderiales > Burkholderiaceae_C > CAISIP01. The sequence continues at coordinate 14,963 of JANMZX010000020.1, forward strand.
CAACGCATACAGATCATCGACTCCCACACCGGCGGCGAACCGACACGCCTGGTCCTTGCCGGTTTTCCCGACCTCGGCCAGGGCTCGATGGCCGAGCGACGTGCCCTGCTGGCCGAACACCACGATGCCTGGCGCGCCGCGACGGTGCTGGAGCCGCGTGGCAACGACGTGATCGTCGGTGCGCTGCTGTGCGCGCCGGTCTCGCCGGCTGCCAGTGCCGGTGTGGTCTTCTTCAACAACACCGGGTACCTGGGCATGTGTGGCCACGGCACCATCGGCCTGGTGGCCACGCTGGCCCATATGGGTCGCATCCAGCCCGGCAAGCACCTGATCGAGACACCCGTGGGAACGGTGCAGGCGACCTTGCATGGGGATGGCTCGGTGAGCGTACGCAACGTGCCGGCGTGGCGCCACCTGCACCAGGTGGCGCTCGACGTTCCGGGCCATGGCGAGGTCCACGGCGATGTGGCCTGGGGCGGCAACTGGTTCTTCCTGGTGAGCGACCACGGCCAGCGCGTCGACAGCGGCAATCTGGCGCAGCTCACGGCATTCGCGACAGCCTTGCAGAAGGCCCTGCCGGCGCACGGCATCACCGGCGCGGGCGGCGCGGAGATCGACCACATCGAACTGTTTGCAGACGACGACAGCGCCGACAGCCGCAATTTCGTCTTGTGCCCCGGGGGGGCCTACGACCGCTCCCCCTGCGGCACCGGCACCAGCGCCAAGCTCGCCTGCCTGGCGGCCGACGGCAAACTGGCACCCGGCGCGTTGTGGCGCCAGGCCAGCGTGATCGGCAGCCAGTTCGAGGCCAGCTACGAAACTGCCAATCACACAGACAAGCCGCAGGCGATCATCCCCACACTGCGCGGGCGCGCCCACATGTGTGCCGAGGCCACCTTGCTGATCGAGGACGGCGATCCGTTTGGGTGGGGCATACGGCTCTGACGGGTGACTGGCCGGCGATCCATCCCGGGCCCCCGTTCCTGCGCCAGCCAACGTGGCAGCGGCCAGCCCAGTGCGATAGACGCCGAAGCCGTGCCGCCGGGATGGTTCAGGGCCCGGCTGGCTCGTTACGCGGCAGCGGCTGCAGCATGCTGACGCGGTTGCCCTCGGTGTCCATGAAGGACACATACTGGCCGACACCCGGGATCGCCATCGGCTCTCCCAGCACCTGCCCGCCGGCGGCACTGACCTGCCCGATGGCGGCGCGGATGTCGTCGACCGCAATCACGACCGACGGGTGCTGCGCGGGCCAGTCGGCCTTGCGCTGGAAAAAACCACCATTGATCGTGCCAGGTTGTGTGGGCCGGCCATCTGCCGTGTCGGTAGTGGTGGCGACCACATAGTCGCCCATGTCGGGGCCGAGCATCTGTGTCTGCCAGCCGAACGCAGATTGGTAGAACCGGGCCATGCGTGCGCGGTCGTCAAAGGGCATCTCGAAGTGGACAACGGGATTCATCGCGGGTTCTCCTGGTGGGGGAAGGCGGCTCATGACAGGGTTGGCAAAACGCAAGGGTTCGCCCAAGGCACCGCGGTGTGAACGCCTGCGCCGGGCCGTGCAGCGCTCACAGGGTCGACGCAATCTCTGCGAGCTGGTCGGTGGCGATGTCCCAGCCCTTGTGGAAACCCATGTTTTCGTGCGCGATACAGTCCTCGACGGTCCAATGGCGCGCACGCGCCGTGTAGCGTGTCTTGCCGTCTTCGTCCTCGAACGTCAACACGCCGGTGAAGAAGGGCTTGGCCGACGGCTGCCACGCTGTGGTGTAGGCGTCGGTGAAGACGAAGCGCTCGTTCCTGACCACCTCCAGGTAGACGCCGCGGTTGGGCATCTGGGTGCCATCTGGCCCTTGCATGACGATGTAGCTGGCCCCGCCTGAGCGCGCGTCCAACTCGGCGTGGACCGTCTTCCAGGGAGGCGGCGTGAACCATCGCACGATCAGCGCGGGTTCGGTCCAGCAGCGGAAGAGCTTCTCCCGAGGAGCGTCGATCAGGCGCGTCAGCACCAGCTCTCGCTGGTCGATTTCAGGAAGTGTCGTTGATTGGGGCATGGGCGTCCGATTCGGTTTGGCGTCAAATCAATTCGAGCAGCACGGGCTGGTGGTCCGAGGCACGGCTCTGGAGGTTGACCTCCAGCCGCCTGACGCGCGACTTCAGGTCGTCACTGACAAACACGAAGTCACAGGCAATCGGCACCGGCCCGTAACGGCGATCGAACAGCCGGAATGTCGGATCATGCGGTTGGACGCCATGGGCCAGGCGCCAGGCATCGGTCAGGCCGGTGGCGTCCGGCACGGGGTCGGCCTGGATCAGCACGTATTCGGGCTCCGTCGGCTCCACGTTGAAGTCCCCGCACAGGACGGCACTGCAGGTGTGGGCCTTGCTCTGGAACGGCGAGCCGGTCTCATCGGCCAGAGGCGCACGTACCGCCTGCCGGCACGCCTGCGCGTGGATGTCCAGCAGCGCCTTTGCCTGCGCCATGCGCTGGCGCGCGGAGTAGAACTCCAGGTGGGTGGTCATCACCCGCACCGGCCCCCAGGGAGCGAGTACCGTGGCCACCGTGCACATGCGCGGCATGGAGCGCACGCCGGCATCGTCCGGGTAGGGCAAGGCGTGGTGCTGCAACTGCGCCAGCGGCAGCCGCGTGGCCACCAGGTTGCCAAAGCGCTGACGCCGACCGTCGCGGCCCAATTCGTCCACCGCCGCGCCGAAACAGACTTCGAAGCCGGGCAGCAACTGCTGCAGCCGCGCAGCCTGGTCGAATCCGGCGTTGCCCGCGAGTTGCGGATAGTTCACCGCCACCTCCTGCAGGCACAACACATCGAAATCGGCCATGGCGCGCGCCGAGTCCACGATGCGCTCGACACTGACCACGTCATCGAGACCGCAGAACCACTGCACGTTCCAGGTGATGAGTTGCATCGACCGGCCCTGGCTACTTGATACCGGTCTGCATGAAGCTCTGCACGAACTGCCGCTGGAACAGCAGGAACGCGATCAGCAACGGGCCCGACGTCATGAGTGTGGCGGCACAGATGATCGACCAGTCGATGCCCTGCTCGACCGACGCGAAGATGGCCAGACCCACTGTGAGCGGACGCGTATTGACCGAGTTGGTGATGATCAGCGGCCACAGGAAGTTGTTCCAGTGAAAACTCACGAGCACCAACCCGTAGGCGAGGTAGATCGGCTTGCCCAGCGGAACATACACCCGCCAGAGCACCCCGATCGTCGAGCAGCCCTCGACACGCGCCGCCTCCTCGAAATCCTTGGGGATCGCCTTGAAGGTCTGGCGCAGCAGGAATATGCCGAACGCAGATGCGAGGTAGGGCAGCGCCACCGCCGGCAGCGTGTCGACCAGGCCCAGCTTGCTGATGGTGATGTAGTTCTCCAGCAGCAGCACGTCGGGCGCGACCATCAATTGCACCAGGACCAGCATGAACAGGGTGTCCCGGCCGCGGAATTCGAAGCGGGCAAAGGCAAACGCCGCGAGCGTGCACAGGATGAACTGCGCGATCAGGATGCCGGTGACGAGCAATGTCGTGTTGAGGAAATACCGGGCAAACGGCGCTGCGCCCCAGGCGGTGGCGAAATTCTGCAGCGTGACCGGCGCGAACAGGTCGAACTTGGCCACGTAGGCGCTCGGGTGGATGGCCGTCCATACCGCGAACAGCAATGGCAACAGCCACAGGAACCCGAGCAGCCAGGCAGCAACGGTCTCGAGGATTTCGCCCGGCAGGCTTCTGCTGTCGACCATGCTCATGGGGCGGCTTCCCGGCAAGACACGTCGGTGCCGTGGATGGTTCGCTTCATTGGTAGTGGACCCGCTTGTCCGCCAGCAGGAACTGCCCGATGGCGATGACGGCCAGGATCGCCAGCAGCACGATCGTCAATGTCGCGGCATAGGCCTGGTCGAAGAACTTGAAGCCAACCACATAGATCTGGAACAACAGCACCGAGGTGGCGTTGTCCGGGCCGCCGCCCGTCATCACGAAGATGTGGTCGACCAGGCGGAACGCGTTGATCACGGCATTGATCATCACGAACAGCGTGGTCGGCATCAGCAAGGGAAACGTGATGCGCCAGAAAAAGGTCCATCGGCCCGCGCCTTCGATGGCCGCGGCCTCCCGGAGGTCGGGCGACATCTGCTGCAGCGCCGCCAGGTAGAAGATCATGAAGAAGCCGGCCTCCTTCCAGATCGCCACCACGATCAGGCACCACAGCGCCGTGCCCTGCGAGCCCAGCCAGTTCACGCCGCTCACGCCGAAGGGTTTCAGCAACTGGTCGACCAGGCCGTACTGCGGGTTGTAGAAGAACAGCCAGATATTGGCAACCGCGATCATCGGCAGCACCGTGGGCGTGAAATATGCCAAGCGCAAGGCGCCGTTGCCCCTGAGCTTGCCATTGACAAACAGCGCCATCACCAGCGCCAGCGCGATCGACACCGGCACCGAGACGCCGGCATACAGAAGGTTGTTCCACAGCGACTTCCAGAAGATCGGGTCGGCCAGCATCGCCTCGTAGTTGTCGAAGCCCACGAAGCGTGATGGCCGCCGTGGCTTGGGCGTCGAGTAGAAGCTGTGGAAAAACGTCGTGATGATCGGGATGTGCGTGAATGTCGCCAGCAGCACAACCGCCGGCAGCAGCAGCAGCCAGGCGTGCACCGGGTTGCGCATCCCTTTCATCACGCGACCTTCAGCACACGCTCACTTGAAGTCCTTCAGGATGCGTTCCCCTTCGCGTTGCGCGTCCTTGAGCGCGACATCGGCCGGTTTTGCGCCGGTCATCACCGCCTGCAGCGCATCGTTGAATACCTTTGCGACGCGCTGGTTCTCATGGGTCGTGAGCTCGGACACGGCGAACTTGAGCTGGTCGCGTGCCACGATGGCCTGCGGAAAGCCGTCGGTATAGGTCTTCATGGCGGGCGTGTCGTAGGCGGCTGCGGATGTCGCCACATAACCGGTCTTGGTCGACCACTCGGCCGCGCGCGCCGGGGTTGTCATCCACTTGATGAACTTGAAGGCGGCCTCCTGCTTTTCCTTGGCGACCCCCTTAAAAATGTAGAAGTTGCCGCCGCCGGTGGGTGCGCCGTTCTGCCGGATGCCGGGCAGGTAGGACACGCCGAACGGGAACTTCGCGTTGGTCCGGATGTTGGTGAGGTTGCCCGTGGTGTGCCAGATCATCGCCGCCTTGCCCTGCAGGAAATCCTGCGGCGTGGCGCCCCAGGCGATCAGGCCGGAGGGCTGCACGCCATCCACCTTGGACAGGTTGTACCAGCTCTGGACGGCTTCGATCACCTTGGGATCGTCGAAGGCCACCTTGTTGCCATCGGCGTTGGTGAGCCGGGCACCGGCACCGGTCGTCATGCCGGTGAACAGCCATGCCGTGTTGCCATCCGACGGGATCTGCACGCCCCATTGGGTCGTGGCGCCCGACGCGTCCTTCTTCGTCAGCTTCCTGGCCATGTCACGCATTTCTGCCCAGTTTGCAGGACCCTTGTCGGGGTTGAGGCCGGCCGCCTTGAAAGCGTCCTTGTTCCAGTACAGCACGGGAGTCGAGCGCTGGAACGGAATCGCGTAGGTCTTGCCCTTGAGCCGGGCGTTTTCCATGAAGGCCGGATAGAAGGTGGCCATCCAGGCCCGGTCGTCGGCGGTTTTCACGAAGTCGTCGATCGGCACGACCACGTCTTCATCGGTCAGCAGAAAGATGTCCGCCGCCAGGAGAATCGCTGTTTCAGGTATGTCGCCGCCCTTGATTGCGGTGAGCACCTTGGCCACGGTCTGCTGGTAGTCGCCGGCGTAGATCGGCTTGACCTTGATGCCTGCGTTTTCCTTTTCGAAGGCCGCGGCGTATTCGTCGATGATCTTGGTCACCGGGCCACCCACGGCGACCGGAAAATACATGCGCACTTCCACGTCCGCGGCATAGGCCGTCCCGGCTGCAAACGCGCCTGCCACCGCCAGCGCCGTCACCGTCCTGCGTGTCATCCTGACCATCTTGTTTCTCCTCGTGTTGTGAGCCCTGAGGCTCTGGTTGAACCAATGCACATCCCTCGTCCCGCCGCGCCGCGCGACTCATGCAGCGGCGGCCTGCGCCGGCTCCAACCGGCGCCCGGCCTGGTCGAACCGGCTCTCGTCATTTTGCGCCCAGTTGACGCTCATCGCCTCTCCGACGCGGATGGCGGACGCGCCCGGCAATCGCATCGCCAGCCGATGCGTCGCATCGACGAGCAGCGTGACGATCGTGTCCGCCCCCATGTATTCCACCGCGACCACCTTGCCGGCCCTGGCAACACAGCCCGAATCGCCGGGGCCCGGACGCACATGTTCTGGCCGGATGCCGCGCACGATGTTTCCGTCGGGCAGCAGGTTCATCGGCGGGGCGCCTACGAAACTGGCGACAAACGAGGTCTCGGGGCGGTTGTACAGCGTAGCCGGCGTTCCGGCCTGCTCGATCGCGCCATTGCGCATCAGGACCACCAGATCGGCCATCGTCATGGCTTCGGTCTGGTCATGGGTCACGTAGACCATGGTCATGCCCAGGCGCTGCTGCAGCGCGCGGATCTCGACGCGCATTTCATGGCGCAATTGCGCGTCCAGGTTGGACAGCGGCTCGTCCATCAGGCACACCGGTTGCTCGGCGATGATCGCGCGCGCCAGCGCCACGCGTTGCCGCTGCCCGCCCGACAGTTGCCCGGGCTTGCGACCGAGGTAGGGCGTGAGTTCCACCAGATCGGCCACACGCTTGAGCCGCGCGTCCCGCTCTGCACCGGCGACCTTGCGCACCTTGAGTCCGAACACGACGTTTTCGGCCACCGTGAGATGCGGAAACAGCGCGTAGGACTGGAACACCATGGAAATATGCCGCTCCGACGGGGACAGCCTGGTCACGTCCTGGTTGTTGATCTCGACCCGGCCGGATGTCGGCTCCTCCAGCCCGGCAATCAGGCGCAGGATGGTGGACTTGCCGCAACCAGACGGCCCGAGAATCGCCACGAGCTGGCCTTCGGGAACCACGAAACTCACCCCGTTGACGGCGACATGGGTGCCCCAGCTCTTGGTCAGCTTGTCCAGCAGTACCTGTGTCATCGCTCAGTGCCCCACTACGCCGGAGCGCGTCGAAATCAAAAAATTCACCAATCGACTCCCATCCTGGCATCGCGCGGCGCACACCGACCCGACGGCATCCATGTGAAAACCCGCCACAGCAGGCATACGGCCCCACCGCCGGACCGGGCATTGCAGGCATGCGCCGAACGGCTTCATGTCCAGTGTATCCCGGTGCTGGCGACCGATCGATCGCCGACAAGGGCGCCGCCTCCGGACCGACTGCCGACTGTGGCCGCTCCCCATGGCGAGGTGGTGACAGCCGGCGTGCCGCGGCCAGCCCATCGGCCGAACCCGGCACACCAAGCGCCGGGCTGCACGGGACAAGGCGGCATGCTCGGGCTCACCGCTGCGGCAGGAAGAGTGTGGCCTCCACCTCCACCAGCACCTGATCGCCGGGCAACATGCGGCTGACCTCCACCACGGTGCTGACAACCGGTTCGCTGAAGAACAGGCCGCGCACGCGGTTGTAGACCGGGTAGTGGCGTAGGTCGCGGAAGTACTGCACCAGCCGGACCACATCGCACATGTCGCCACCACACGCGCGCGCGATGTCGCGGACCCGGTTCAACACGAACCAGCTCTGGGTGGCGATGGGCGCCTCGAACACGTCCACCGACATCTGCCCGGTGTTGTAGCCGAGGCCGGCGAGCTGGGCGAGCGCGACCGCGTCCAGCTGCTGGTAGGACTCGACCACCTGGCGGCTTGCCGTGTCGACCGCGATCACGCCGCTGGCGAACACGAAGTCGCCCGCACGCCGCCATGCGGCGTAGTGGGCCAGCGGTGCACCCACACCCGTGGAATTGCTCATGCCAGTGCCTCCAGTGTCCGCGTCACCCGGGCCAGGAACCGGGCCCTGTCGTCCTGCGTGACGTTGTTCATGTTGTGCAGCTGCAGCCACGTCAGCTTGCAGGACCGGGCACACAGGGCCCGGATCGCGCGGCCGAACAGGCGCCGGTTCGGGTCGCCCACCACCCACAACCACCACGCCGGTGACCCGCCACTGGTGACGACGGTGAGGCGGCGGATGTGCAGCAGCCCCGGCCGGGGCCTGGCGCCCCTGTTGCGCGCCACGAAGAACGCGACCCCGGGCAGGAACACCCGCTCCAGCCAGCCCTTGAGCATGGCCGGAGGGCCGTGGAACCACACCGGGTACACAAACACCAGGTGCTCGGCCCACCGCAGCGCATCCACATGCGCCTGCACCCGCGCCTCGATCAGGGACGGATCACGGTTGTAGCAGGCGCGCTCATCCTGTTTCATGACCGGATCGAACCCACCGGCGTACAGGTCGATGGCGCGCAGTTCGTTGCCTGCACGGCGCAACGCGGCGCAGGACACGTCGTACAGGGCACGGTTGAAGCTCGCCGGATCCGGATGGCAGTGGACGACCAGGGTCTTCATCCTGCGGCCCGCTCCGGCGCCGGCAAGGCATATTCCGGGCGCCAGCCGCGTGTCTTGCCGGGGTTCATCAGGCCGTGCGGGTCGGCCACCCTCTTGAAGGCGATCTGGCCGTCGTCGATGGTCTTCATGCCCCCGTCCTCGATCGTGACCACGTGGGCGTCGAACACCGTGATGCCGCGCGCCTCGATCGACAGGCGGATCTCCTCCATCCGGCCGGCGTCAAAATAGCTCACCAGCGGAATCGCGAACACACCATAACCGCCGCCCGCCATCGAGAACTCGTGGTGCCACAGGATCTCGGCACCGAATTCATCGATCAGGGCGAGCGCCAGCGGCAGGTCGAACGGTTGCGGGTAGGACAACTGGATGTAGGTCCAGCTGCGGTCCATCTTGAGGGCCATGAGGGTGGTGTGGTTGTAGGCACACTCATAGGCCGGCAACAGCCCGGCCGCCTGCACCTGGGCATCGGTCATGGACATCGACACCCGCCCGCCGAACTGGTGCACCAGCGCCTCGAAATCCGCCAGACCCTGGGCCGCGCACAACGCGAACACCGCATCGTGCGTGTCGTCGAAGCGCCCCTGGTAGCCGGTGTAATACGGCGCGAACCGGCGCTCGACCGTGCTGAGCAGGCGCAGCGGCAGGTCTGGCCGGCACGCCGCCATGCCGAACCGCAGCGCTGCGTCGTAGCTGTCGAACAGCGCGACCATGTGGCGCCAGTCCTCTGCCGGCGCCAGGCGCACATCCATTTCGGTGATGATGCCGTTGGTGCCGTACGCATGGTGCACCTTCTGGATGTCGGCACCGAACAGGTCGATCAGCCGCGGCTCCCGCTCCAGCGTAAGCACCTGGATGCGCGAGATGTTGCCGGGGTCCTTCAGGATGCCGTGGCGGATCGAACCCACGCCACCGAAGCCACCGGCGACGAAACCGCCGATCGTGGCGTCGCTCAGGGTCGACGGGAACATCAGGATCTCCTGGCCGCTGGCGCGTGCGGCGTCTTCCAGCCTGGCGATGATGCAACCGGTCTGCACTGTCGCGTAACCAGCGTGGATCTGCACCCGATCCAGCGCCAGGGTCTCCACGATCACGCCGCGCGCCAGGGGCGTGCACTGGCCGTAGTTGCCGGTGCCACCGCCGCGCAGGGTCAGCGGCACCGCGTGCCGTGCGCAGGCGGCGGCGATGCGCCGCAACTCGCCCATGTCGCGCGGCAGCAGCAGCAGATCGGCCGTCTTGTCCCGCAGCAGTTCGGTGAGGATCGGGCTGTACCAGTGGAAATCCACCGACTTGCTGCGCAGCAGCGCCGGGTCGTCGTGGGCTTCGATGCCGGCGAGTTCCTCGCGCAGGCGCGCGATCGGGTTCGCGCGGTCGGTTGCGTGCGGCGCGGTGCTCACAGAAACCGGCCCTTGCGTATCACGCTGCGCTGGCGGCCCGCGGGCGTGAGCAGCGCATGGTCGTCGCACGCGTTCAGGCAGACCAGATCCGCCGGGCTGCCCTCGGCGATCCGGCCGTCCCAGGCCAGGCCCATGGCCCGGGCCGGATGCACCGTGATGCTGGCCAGCCAGTCCTGCGCCGGCGCCAGATGGGCCATCTGCACGCCCAGCCCGAAGGTCTCGACCAGGTCATAACTGCCATAGGGATAGAACGGGTCGGCCACGTTGTCGCTGGCGATACACGGCTGCATGCCCAGCGCGGCCGCTTCGCGCAACCGGGTGATGCCGCGCTCGACGGGTGTGTCGTCCCAGGCGCCCTGCAGATAGAGGTTGGTCGTGGGCAGGGCCACCAGGTGGATGCCGGCCTGGGCGCACGCCTGCAGGGTCTGCAGCGCCTCTTCGCGTGGCTGCACCGACAGCGCGCAGGCATGCCCGCAAAGGATCGGCCGCGCGAAGGCCCGCTCGATGGCCAGGCTGGCGATCGCGCGCAGGCCTTGCGCATCAGGCGCCAGCCCCTCGTCGACGTGGAAGTCCAGCGGCAGGTTGTGCCGCTCGGCGACGTCGAACACATGGGCCAGTTTCTCCGCCAGGTCGGTGTTGCGGTACACAAAGGCACCCAGCGCCGCGGTACCACCGGCGGCGGTGACTGCCACCTGGCCGGCGATGCGGTCCGCGGCGGCGGCATCCGCCCACAGGTCCAGCGGCACCAGCGCCGCCAGCTGGAGGTCGACGCGGCCGCGCCATTGCTCACGCAGATGCTCGAACACCCGCAAAGCGACCGGCATGTCGTCGCTGACCCAGTCCAGATGGGTGCGCATCGCGCGGGTGCCGCTGGCCCAAGCGTCCTCCAATGCCCGCGACATGCGCAGGCGCAGGTCGGCAGGCGTCCAGTGGACCCGGTTGTCGGCGGAGCGGGCGATGGCTGCCGCCAGGTCGCCGCCGGCAGCGCCCACCGCACCCGCGGTGTAGGTCTTGTCCAGATGCACGTGGGCATCGACGAACCCGCTGAGCAGGGTCCCGCGGGCGGGCTGGGAACTCGGCGCGATGCTGATCACATCACCGGCCTCGATCCACAGGTCGAAGGTCTGCGCGCGCGGCAGCTCCTGGTAGGCGCCCCGGACACAGGGCGGAATGAGCATGGATTGCAGTCTCATCGGCGTACCTTGATTTCGCTCTCGTGCCACTTGCCCAGCACCAGCCGGGCGACCAGGTTGAAGATCAGGAAGATGGCGATGCCGGTCAGCGACACCAGCACCAGCGCAGCGAACATCTTCGGGATCTCGGTGCGAAAGCTGGCCTCCAGTATCCGCGACGCCAGGCCGGTTTCGCGCCCGGCGGCGCCAGCAGTGAACTCCGCCACCACGGCTCCGATGAGGCTCAGGCCGCCCGCCACCTTGAGCCCGGCCATGAAATACGGCATTGCCGCGGGCGCCAGCAGGTAGCGCAGCGTCTGCCAGCGGCTGGCACGGTACAGCACGAAGAGGTCGCGCAGGTTCAGGTCGGCGCTGCGCAGGCCGATCACCGTGTTGGACAGGATAGGGAAGAAGGCGACGATCCAGGCGCACAGCAGAAGGGCCGCCGTGGTGCTGGGGATGTAGATGATGATCAGCGGAGCGATCGCGATGATCGGCGTGACCTGCAGCACGACCGCAAACGGGAACATGCTCAGCTCTACCCAGCGCGACAGGGCGAACACGGTCGCCAGCAACACCCCGCCCACAACCGCCAGCAGCAGCGCGCCGAAGGTGATCTTGACGGTGAACCACCAGCTCAGCATCAAGGAGTCGAGGTTGTCCCACAGCGTCTGCGCAATCAGCAAGGGGCCCGGCAGGATGTAGTGCGGGATCCGGTTGACGCGCACCAGCACCTCCCAGCCCACCAGCGCCAGCAGCGATATCGCGATCGGCAAGGCGGTGCGCACCCAGCGCCGCTGCGTCCATGGCAAGGCGCCGTCACGGGTCATCACCCGCCCCGTGGTGGGCGTTCGCCCGGAGCGCTGCGGTGCCGGGCCGCTTCGGGCGGCCGTGCGGGTGTCATTCATCCTGCTCTCCTGCGGCATACAGGGCCTTGGAGACCTGCACGCACAGTTCGTTGTAGCGCACCGTCGCGCGAAAACCATCGGAGCGCGGATAGGGCTCTTCCACGTCTATCACCGTGACCACGCGGCCCGGTCGCGCCGCCATGATCACGATGCGCTGGCTCAGGTAGACCGCCTCGTAGACGCTGTGGGTCACGAACAGCACGGTAAAACGCGCGCTGTGCCACAGCGAGAGCGTATCGTTGTTGAGCTTGAAGCGCGTCATCTCGTCGAGTGCGGCAAACGGCTCGTCCATCAGCAGCAGCCGGGGCTGGGTCACCATGGCCCGGGCGATGGACACGCGCATCATCATGCCACCGGACAACTCGCGCGGATAGGCCTGCGCAAACTGGCCCAGGCCCACCGTCCGCAGCGCCGCATCGACCACCGCCCGCGCCTGATCGCGCGACCGGCCCGCCAGGCGCAGCGGCAACCAGACGTTGTCGAACACGGTGGCCCAGGGCATCAGCGTGGGTTCCTGGAACACGAAACTCATGTCGTGGGCATGGTCGGTTCCGCCACCACTCCAGGTGATGGAGCCGGCGGTGATCGACGACAGCCCGGCGATCATCTTGAGGGCGGTGCTCTTGCCGCAACCCGAGGGACCGAGCAGGCTGACGAACTGGTGTTCTCCCACGACCAGCGACATGTCCTGCAGCGCCACCGTGCCGCTGTCGTAGCGTTTGTGGATATTGCGGAGTTCCAGCAGGGTGGTCATGGGCGCGTTCCGTTCCGGTGGTCACGCAATGTACATGCCATGCCTTGCCCGCTCCCGGGTCTCACGCGCGGGCCGCGCCACAGCGGGAATACGGAGCCAGCACGGCCCCGAGTGCGGCAAACAAGGCCGGGTTGCCCGCCATGCACTCCTGCGCTTCCAGGAAGTCCGCCGCGCCACGAAAGTTGCCCACGCGCCCGCCGGCTTCGGTCACCAGCAGGCTGCCTGCAGCCACGTCCCAGGCCCGGAGCCCCACGTCGAAGAACCCATCGCACCCGCCTGCCGCGACCCACGCTAGATCGAGCGCCGCGGAGCCAGACCGGCGAATGCCGGCAACCTGCGCCATCATCTCGGCAAACATCTGCATCGAGCGGGCGAACCCCGGACCTGGCTGGTACGGACAACTCGTTCCGACCAGCGCCTGCGGCAGGGTGGCCCGGCCGCTGACCGCGATGCGCTGCGCATTGCGGTAGGCGCCGCCGCCCAGGCTGGCGTGGAACACATCGCCGCGGTTGACGTCGAGCACCACGCCGTGCTCGATGCGACCACGCACCGACAGCGCGATGCTTACGCTGTACGCCGGATAACCGTGGATGAAATTGTTGGTGCCGTCGAGCGGGTCGACGATCCACAC
>JANMZX010000039.1:0-1500 GCA_031383745.1 Rhodoferax sp.
GGCGGCTGGTTCCACAGCGGCGATCTGGCCGTGATGTACCCCGACGGCTACATGAAGATCAAGGACCGCAGCAAGGACATCATCATCTCGGGGGGTGAGAACATCTCGTCGATCGAGGTCGAGGACGCCCTGTACCGCCACCCGGCGGTGCTGGCCGCCGCCGTGGTGGCCAAGGCCGATGCGCGGTGGGGCGAAACGCCCTGCGCCTTCGTGGAGCTCAAGGCCGGCGCCGTGGTCACGGAATTGGAGATCGTGGCGCACTGCAAGAAACACCTGGCCGGCTTCAAGGTACCGCGCGCGGTGGTGTTCGGGGAGCTCCCCAAGACATCCACCGGCAAGATCCAGAAGTTCGAACTGCGCAAGCAGGCCGGCTCTGCGGCAGCGATCGACGTGTAGTGCCGGGGCGGGTCAGTCGCCCATCACGATGCCTTCGCGGCGCGGGTCGGCGCCGCCCATCCACACCGGTGTGCCGTGGGCCTGGCTGCGCGTGATGGCCTGCAGGCCGCTGGTCATGTTGACTTCGCGCACCTCGTGGCCGCGCGCCTTGAGGGCGTCCACAGTGGCGGGGGCAAAGCGCTTTTCCTCCAGCACCGTCGGGCCGTTGAGTGAACCGAAGTTGGGCAGGTTGATTGCCTGTTGCGGCAACAGGCTCCAGTTCAGCACACCGTACAGCGTCTTCGCCGTGTAGTGGATGATCAGCGCACCGCCAGGGCTGCCGCCGCTCATCAGCAACTGGCCGCTGGCCTTGTCGAACACCAGCGTGGGCGACATCGACGAGCGCGGTCGTTTGCCCGGTTGCACCCGGTTGGCCACCGGAGCGCCGCTGGCGTCGGTGGGCGCAAAACTGAAGTCGGTCAGCTCGTTGTTGAGCAGGAAGCCGCGCACCATCTGGCGCGCGCCAAAACCGTCCTCGATGGTGGTGGTCATGGCCACTGCATTGCCGAAACTGTCCACGATCGAGATGTGCGAGGTGCCGTACTCGGCCTGGTCGGCCATCGGTGCGTAGGCGCTTTTCATCCCGCCGGGCGTGCCGGGTTTGGCGAGCTTGATGCTCTGGCCGCCAGGTGCCTGGTTGATCGCCTTCGCACGCTCGGCCAGGTAGGCCGGGTCGAGCAGGCTCATCCAGTTGCCCGCCGGCGGCTGCACGAAGGCCGGGTCGCCGAGGTACTGGGCGCGGTCTGCAAAGGCCAGGCGCGCGGCGTCGGTGTACAGGTGCAGCCAGTCGGCTGAGGGCAGGCCGTCCTGCAGGGGCAGCGACGCCGCGTTGGTGTTGTTCAGGATGCCCAGGATCTGCCCCACGGCGATGGCGCCCGAACTCGGCGGCGGGAAGCCGCAGATGCGGAAGTCGTGCGCATTGGCGCGGTAGTCGCTGCAGATCGGTACGCGCTTGACCGGCTGGTAACCGGCGAGGTCAGCCATGCTGAGCGTGCCCGGGTTGGTGGGGTGGTTGCGCACCTTGTCGACCATGGCCTGGGCGATGTCGCCTTCGAGCAGGGCCCT
>JANMZX010000339.1:0-4169 GCA_031383745.1 Rhodoferax sp.
CTCGCCGGCGGTGCGTCGCCGGGCCTGGGACATGGGCGTCGAACTGCAGTTTGTGCCGGGCAGCGGCCCGGCCGGGCGTATCACCCACGAAGACCTGCAGGCCTACGCCGCCCGCGCCACGCAGGCGCAGCCGACCAGCGGCGCGGACCTGCGTTACGCGCGGCGACTGGACGAAGACACCGTGCCGGTGATCGGCCTGCGCCGCAAGATCGCCCAAAAGATGCAGGAGGCCAAGCGGCGCATACCGCACTTCACCTATGTCGAAGAGGTGGACATGACCGAACTCGAGCTGCTGCGCGCCCGGCTGAACGCCCAGCACGGCACGGCGCGCGGCCGGTTGACGGTGCTGCCGTTCCTGGTGCGCGCCGTGGTGCTGGCGCTGCGTGTGCACCCCGGGATCAACGCGCGTTACGACGACGAAGCCGCCGTGCTGACGCGTTTTGGCGCAGTGCATCTGGGCGTTGCGGCGCAGACCGATGCCGGCCTGATGGTTCCGGTAGTGCGCCACGCCGAGACGCTCGACCTGTGGGCCTGCGCCACCGAGATTGCGCGTCTGGCGGCGGCTGCCCGCAGCGGCAAGGCCACACGGGACGAACTCACCGGTTCCACCATCACCATCACCAGCCTGGGCGCGCTGGGGGGCATCGTCAGCACGCCGGTGATCAACCACCCCGAGGTGGCGATCGTGGGTATCAACCGCATGGTCGAACGCCCCATGATGCGCAACGGCGCGGTGGTGGCGCGCCAGATGATGAACCTGTCGTCCTCTTTCGATCACCGCGTGGTGGATGGCCTGCACGCCGCGGAGTTCGTGCAACTGGTGCGCGGCTATCTGGAATGCCCGGCCACCCTGTTTGTGGAGTAGGCCATGGACACCACACACACCACCCTGCTCGTGATCGGCGCTGGCCCCGGCGGGTACGTCGCGGCCATCCGCGCTGCTCAGTTGGGTATTGCCACCACGCTGGTGGAGGGCAGCCATCTTGGCGGCAGTTGCCTGAACATCGGATGCATCCCCTCCAAGGCGCTGATCCATGCCGCCGACGCCTTGCACCAGGCGCGCCACTTCATGGGCGACCACACGCTGGGAATCCACGTGGATGCGGCGCACATCGACATTGCGCAGACCGTTCGCTGGAAGGACGGCATTGTGGCCCGCCTGACCGGCGGCGTCGGCGCGCTGCTCAGGAAACACGGCGTCAAGGTGGTGAAGGGCTGGGCGCAGATCGTCGACGGCAAGACCGTGGACGTCACACCCGACACGCCGGACGCGCAGCCGCTGCGGTTCCAGGGCGAGCATCTGCTGCTGGCCACCGGGTCGCTGGCGCTGGGGCTGCCGGGCATGCCTTTCGGCGGGCGTGTGGTGTCGTCCACCGAGGCGCTGTCGCCCGCCACCATCCCGGGCCGGCTGGTGGTGGTCGGTGCCGGCTACATCGGCCTGGAACTCGGCCTGGTGTACCGCAAGCTGGGTTGCGACGTGAGCGTGGTGGAGGCGCAGGACCGCATCCTGCCGCTGTACGACGACGAACTGACCCGGCCGGTGGCGGCCTCGCTGCGCAGGCTCGGGGTGCAGGTGCACCTGGGGTGCAGCGTGCAGGGCCTCAACGGTGCCGGTGACGCCGTGCGGCTGCGGGACGGGGCCGGCCGCGAGAGCGAACTCGCCGCCGACCAGGTGCTGGTGGCCATCGGGCGCGCGCCCCACACCCATGGCTGGGGGCTGGAGAAGCTGATGCTCGACATGCAGGGCCGCGCGCTCAAGGTGGACGACCAGTGCCGTACGTCGATGCGCAACGTCTGGGCGATCGGAGACATCACCGGCGAACCGATGCTGGCACACCGCGCGATGGCGCAAGGCGAGATGGTGGCCGAGATCATTTCCGGCAAGCGCCGGCATTTCATGCCGCTGGCGATTGCGGCCGTGTGTTTCACCGATCCCGAGGTGGTGGTGGCGGGCCTGGCACCAGGGGATGCAGCCAAGGCCGGTCTGGATTGCATCAGCGCCCATTTCCCGCTGGCGGCGAACGGACGTGCCATGACCCTGGAGGCCAACGAGGGTTTTGTGCGCGTGGTCGCGCGACGCGACAACCACCGCATCGTCGGCTGGCAGGCGGTTGGCGTTGGTGTATCTGAGCTGGCCAGCGCGTTTTCACAATCGATCGAGATGGGCGCCTGCCTGGAGGATGTGGCAGGCACCATCCACGCACATCCCACGTTGGGCGAGGCAGTGCAGGAGGCCGCGCTGCGTGCGCTGGGGCATGCGCTGCATGTTTAGTGGGGGCAGGGCGCGGAGGCGGTGCCCGGCGCATGCGACGAATCGCGGATGCGAGCAACCTGTGGGCGTTGGCCGACACGCGGTCGCGCCCTGGTCCGGGCGACGGGATCGGCCGGATCGGCAACGATGCACGCGAACAAGGAGCGCAAGATGAAACATCACACACCGCGTAAGCCGCACAGCACCCCGGTGCAAGACCTGGACGACGCCGAACCGGGCTTGCCGCCGGTCGAACCGGACGAGGGGCTCGTGCCTGCGGCGATACCGAGCGACCCGGAATACGAGCGTGTTGTCGAGCCGGAAGACTGATCGGGCGTAGCGGGCGGTGCCCTCGGGGTCGTTCCACTGCGTTGCGACGCAGACCCGCTGGCAACGCACCGGGCGACGTGGTGGGTGAGGGTGGACTTGCTGCCCTGACAGCGGATCAGTCGGCGGTGATGCCTGCCGCCTTGATGGTCCTGGCCCAGAACTCTGTGTCTGCCTTGACCAGCGCGTCGAGCGCCGGGGGCGCCAGGAAGCGCAACTCGACGCCCGCGGCGTCGGCGCGCGTCTTGGTCTCGGGCAGTTCCAGCGCGGCCTTGATCTGGCCGCTGAGTTTGGCCACCACGTCGGCCGGCGTTCCCGCGGGCGCAAAAATCCCCACCCAGGCTTCCAGTTCGAATCCTGTCAGCCCGGCCTCGGCCGTGGTGGGCACATTCGGCAAACCGGGGTGGCGTGACTTGCCGGCGACGGCAAGGCCCTTGAGCTTGCCCGCCTGTACATGCTGCATGACGGATGGCGGTGTGGTGATGAATACCTGCACCTGACCCGACAACACGTCCTGCACGGCCGGACCGGAGCCGCGGTACGGGATATGGACCATGCTGGATCGGGTTTGCAGTTTGAACATCTCGGTGCCGATGTGCGACAGGGACCCGTTGCCCTGGCTCGCGTAGCTGAGCTTGCCGGGATTGGACTTGACGTAGCGGATGAACTCGGCCAGGTTGTTCGCAGGCACCGACGGATGCACTGCAATCACATTGGTTGCCACGGTGATCAGCGCCACCGGTACAAAGTCTTTCTGTGCCCAGGGCAGCTTGGGGGTGAGGTTGGGATTGCCCACGTGGTAGGCCGAGTACGAGTTAAGCAAGGTGTAGCCGTCGGCATTGGCCCGGGCCACATACTGGTAGGCCACATTGCCGCTGCCGCCGCCTTTGTTGTCCACCAGCACGGACTGCCCCACCACCTTGGCCAGGGAGTCCGACAAGATACGCGCTGACGCGTCCACAAAGCCCCCCGGCGGATTGGGCACGACGAGCGTGATGGGTTTGCTGGGGTAGCCCTGGGCCGCGGCAAGGCTGCCGGCCAGCAGGGCAATCGCGCCCAGCAATGCCTGGCGAAGGGAGAAGTGGAGCGTCATGGTGGTGGTTTCCTTTCGGGGTGTATTCTCGCCGCGCCGTTGACGGCGGTCCGAACGCTGATGGCCAGCGCCCTGCACCCACCGCGCAAGTCCCCGGCTTTCTCGGACCGCGCATGGCACACGCGCCGTGCCGGTGTCGACCGGCGCGGCGCGCTGCATGTGGAGAGCGGCTGACTGCGCTGGCGGGGTCGGTGCCGACCCGCGCCAACGCCGCGTGGCGGTATGGCGGCAGGCAGTCTCGTCTGCGGTCAACCGGACGGGTTTTGGTCCATCCGCACCCCTGTGCGCCCCGGCACCGGTGGCTACACGTCTGGAAGCGGAAAACGGCTTGGCGGTTGGCCTGCCCGGAGGGGATCGAACCCCCGACCCTCAGCTTAGAAGGCTGATGCTCTATCCAACTGAGCTACGGGCAGAGATAGAGAGCAAGGCTCTTGAGAAGACGAATTGATGGTCGGGGCGAAAGGATTCGAACCTTCGACCCTCTGGTCCCAAACCAGA
>JANMZX010000044.1:0-4930 GCA_031383745.1 Rhodoferax sp.
ACGGCGATCGGCATGTACGTGGAAGGTATCGACGATGCGCCGGCGTTTGCAGCGCTGGCCGAAGCGGCGCGCGCTGCCGGCAAGGGCGTGGTCTGCCTGAAGTCGGGCAAGACCGAACTGTCGCGTACGGCGGCGGCCTCGCACACCGCATCACTCGCCGGCGGTGGCGCGGCGTCCAGCGCCTTCCTGCGCCAGGCGGGTGTGGCCGAGGTCCACACCCTGTCGGAACTGGTCGAAACGCTGAAGATCTTTCACACCCACGGGGCGCAGATCGGGCGGCGCATCTGTTCCCTGTCCTGTTCCGGCGGCGAGGCCGGGCTGGTGGCGGACCTGGCCGCTCCTTTCGGGCTCGCATTCGAGCCGCCGAGCCAGGCGGCACGGGATCGCCTGGGGGAGATCCTCGGGCCGATCGTGACGATCGCCAACCCGCTGGACTACCACACCTTCATCTGGGGGGACGGACCACGCACGACCGCCGTCTTCACCACCATGCTGCAGGACTACGACGCAGGCATCTACCTGATCGACCCGCCGCGTGCGGACCGGTGCGATCCGTCCTCGTTCCAGCCGGCGCTGGATGCCATCGTGGCTGCCGCCAGGGCCACCGGCAAGCCGGCTTTTCCGGTGGCGTCCCTGCCGGAGAACTTTGCCGAGGACCGCGCCATCGCGCTGATGAACCAGGGAATCACCCCGCTGCTGGGGCTGGAAACAGCCCTGGGCGCCATCCGGGCGGCGCAGACACCGCCCGGGGTGGCCGGCTGGCGGCCTGCCGCGGCCATCGCGCAGCGCACCACCACCACCCTCTCCGAGGCCGAAGGCAAGGCGCTGCTGGCCGGGGTCGGCGTGGCCGTGCCACGCTCGGTGACTGCCGCCACGCTGGCGGCGCTGCAGGACAAGGCGGGCGCGTTGACGCCGCCGCTGGCGCTCAAGGGCCTGGGTTTCGCGCACAAGACAGAAGCCGGAGCGGTACGCCTGGGCCTGCCATCGCTGCAAGGCCAGGCCGAGATGGCAGGGGCAAGCGGTTACCTGGCCGAAGAAATGGTGACCGGCGCGGTGGCCGAAATCCTGCTGGGCCTGCGCCGTGATCCGGTCTATGGCATCAGCCTCACACTGGGCATGGGCGGTGTGACGGCCGAGTTGCTGGCCGATACGGTGACGCTGATCCTGCCGGCCAGCCCGGACGAGGTGCTGGCGGCGCTGCGGCGGCTGCGGCTGTGGCCGTTGCTCGACGGTTATCGTGGCCGCGCCAGGGCCGACATGGCGGCCGTTGCCGCGATGGCCGGCACGCTGGGTGCGCTGATGCTGGCGCGCACCGACCTGGAAGAAATCGAAATCAACCCGATCCTGGTGCGCACCGACGGCGCGGTGGCGGTCGATGCACTGATACGAAAGGCACTCTGATGGCTGCGATGACGATGTTGACCGATGGCCCGATCCTGACGCGGTGCGAAGGCGCCATCCTCGAGGTGACACTGGCGCGCGGAAAGGCGAACGCGATCGACCTGGCCACCAGCCGGATCATGGGCCGGATGTTCCGCGAGTTCCGCGACGACGACGGCCTGCGCGTGTGCATCCTGCGCGCCGCGGGCGACAAGTTCTTCTGTCCCGGCTGGGACTTGAAGGCAGCGGCAGGGGGTGATGCGGTCGACGGCGACTATGGGATCGGCGGCTTTGGCGGGCTGCAGGAACTGCCCCACCTCAACAAGCCGGTACTCTGCGCGGTCAACGGCATCTGCTGCGGCGGTGGGCTGGAGCTGGCGCTGTCGTGCGACCTGATCCTGTGCTCCGACAACGCCACGTTCGCGCTGCCGGAAATTCGTTCAGGCACGGTGGCCGATGCGGCCTCGATCAAGCTGCCCAAGCGTATTCCCTACCACGTCGCGATGGACCTGTTGCTGACCGGCCGCTGGTTCGACGCCGAGGAAGCCCTGCGCTGGGGGCTGGTGAAACAGATCACCACGCCAGCCGATCTGCTGGCCACCACCTGGCAGCTGGCACGGCTGCTGGAGTCGGGCCCGCCGCTGGTCTATGCCGCGATCAAGGAAGTGGTGCGCGAGGCGGAAGCCATGCGCTTTCAGGATGCGCTCAACCGCGTCACCAAACGGCAACTGCCGACAGTCGACCGGCTGTATTCGTCGGAAGACCAGCTCGAAGGCGCGCGCGCGTTTGCCGAGAAGCGCGACCCGGTGTGGAAGGGCAGGTGACGCGGGCAGGACCCTCACGCGCGGGCGCCGCCGGCAGCCGCACCCGATCAAACCCTTGCAGAACAATAGCGCAATAGCGGCATTTCTTGGCGCGCCCTGCGCGCCCGCGACAAATGCCTGGCACCGGACCACACACAGCCAGCAAAGGGGTTTCACGCGGCAGCCGTGCGCTTGTCCGGCCCATCGCCGCGCAAAATTTTCCACAAACCGCCTCCTGCGGCCGTGATTTGCGCAACCGCTCCCTGCCCTTGTGATCTAGCATTCCAGCCTGTACAACCGCAAAGCAAACTCCTGTACCGGAGAAGACCATGCACAGCCCCCATGAAGTCTTGTGCGCGCGCCGGACCGCGTGCCGGCGCGCCACCGTCTGGCTCGCCGCGATCGCAGCCGCCGGCGCCATCGCCAATCCGCAGAACCCGCAGGTCGTCAGCGGACAGGCCGGATTCCAGACCCAGGGCAAGCAGCTCACGATCACCAACACGCCCGGCGCCATCATCCACTGGCAGAGTTTTGGTGTCGACCGTGGCGAGTTGACACGCTTCGTCCAGCAGAACGCCGCCAGCGCGGTACTCAACCGGATCACCGGCACCGATCCATCGCGCATCCTGGGCGCCTTGCAGTCCAACGGTCGCGTATTCATCATCAACCCCAACGGCATCGTGTTCGGCGCCGGCGCGCAGGTGGACGTGGCCGGCCTGGTCGTGTCGTCGCTCAAGCTGACGGACCAGGACTTCCTGGCTGGGCGGCTGCGCTTTGGTGATACACCCGGCGCCGGCACGGTGCGCAACGAGGGCAGTATCCGGACCGTCGCCGGCGGACAGGTGGTGCTGGTGGCGCCGCGGGTCGAGAACTCGGGCCTGATCGAAGCACCTGGCGGCGGGATCCTGCTGGCCGCCGGGCGCAGTGTCGAGGTCGCCGACATCGACCGGCTGGCGATCCGGGTCGAGATCAGCAATACCAGCGAGGAAGCCGTCAACATCGGCACGCTGATCGCGAAGAACATCTCGATCTACGGCGGCCTGGTGCGCAACAGCGGCACCATCCAGGCGAATTCAGCGGTGTTGGGGGAGAACGGCCGGGTCACCCTGCGTGGCAGGCAGTCCGTGCTGCTGGCACCCACCAGTGTGATCGACGCCAGGGGCCCGAGCGGCGGCGAGGTGCTGGTGCAGTCGGACGCCAACGCCACGGTGCACGGGTCGATCCTGGCACGCGCCGAACTGCCGGTCGCTCCGGTGGCGGCAGCACTCCCGACGCTCGCGCAACCTGCCAATCCGATGCCCCCGGTGGCACCCGCGCGGCAACCCGCCGTGGTGGGCGGCCCCGCGGCCCCTGGCCCTGGCCTGGCCATACCCGACGCCCTGGTGGCGCCATTGGCCACGACCGCGGCCCCTGCGCAAGGCGCGGTCGAGCCGCCACCAACCGCGTCGCCTGTCGCGTTTCCTGCTGCCACTGCAACGGCACCGGCGCCACTGGCAGCCCTCGACGGGCCCGCCTCCGCAGTGCCGGCGCGGTCCGCAACGCCCACCCCCGCGGACCCGCTCATTCCGCAACGTCCGGCGCCCCTGGCACCCACCCAGCCGCTCGCGCCAGCGCCCGCGACGCCCCTGGCACCCGCATCCGGCAACGGTATCGGCGGCAGCGTCCGCGTACTCGGCCGAACCGTCACCGTCGGCGACAACGCCCTGCTCGATGCGTCAGGCCCGCTCGGTGGCGGCGAGATCCTGGTCGGTGGCGGCTGGCAGGGCCTGAACCCGAACATCATCAACGCGCAGTTCACCTACATCGCAGCGACGGCGCAACTGTTCGCCAGCGCCGACCTGCGTGGCACCGGCGGGCTGGTGGTGGTCTGGGCCGACAACACAGCGCACATCCATGGCCGTATCGCAGCGCGCGGCGGCGTGCTGGGTGGTGATGGCGGCTATGTCGAGACCTCGGGCAAACGCATGCTGGAGGTGTCCCAGCCCGCTGACGCAAGCGCGCCTTCGGGCCGGGGCGGCCAATGGCTGCTCGACCCGAACAACGCGCGGATCCAGACCACCGGGCCCGATTCCAACGTGACCGGTTCCCCGCCGGGGACAATTTCAACCACTGGCGACTCGGCCATCATCACCGTCAACACGATCAAGACGGCGCTCGACAATGGCATCAATGTGACGATTGTCACCAGTGCCGGCGGCAGCGAGGCGGGCGACATCACCGTCGCCAATTCGATCATCACGACGCCCAGCTCCGACGCGACGCTGACCTTGACGGCGCACAACAACATCACCGTCAACAGCGGCGTCACGATCTCCGCCTCCGGGGCGAACAAGCTCCATGTCACGCTCAACGCGGCTGGCAGCAACGCCATCGCCGGTACCATAGGCAACAATGGTGGCACCCTCACCCTGAACGGACCGACAAGCGTTTCAGGAAGCCTGCCATCGGTGGGTACGCTGGTCGCACCCAGCGGCCTGGCGATCTCCGCCGGCAGTGTCGACGTGGGCGGGGCCTCGACCATCACCGGGCCTGTGACCCTGGCCGGGGGAACGCTGGGCGGCACCGGTGCACTCACGCTCAGCGGTGCCTTCAACGTCACCGGCTCCAGCACGCTGAGCGGCACAAGGATCTCGTAGGCCACCCCGCCAGCGGTCATCACCTCGATCCGGTCGAGGGCGTGCGCAAGGAGCTTCCCTTGGATGCGCGCGATCATCGCCGCAGCCCGGCGAGCGCGCGCTCGATCGGCA